>CAKVHZ010000001.1 GCA_934754445.1 uncultured Clostridia bacterium
ACGCATTTAATTTCTACGAAATAACCCACGACTTCTTCCGTGGGTTCGTGCATAAATCCTACTTCGCCTGCCAAGAAAAACAGCCACTTGGGGGCTGTTTTTTATTTTTTATTTTTTCTTTTCTTTATGTGTTATCGGTAAACTCTTTCATTCCTTTTTCAACTTGGGTTTTAAAGGTTGGGTCTAATTTATACATTAAGGCTAAAAGTTCGCCAACATGAATCATTTCTTCATGCTTTATGCTAAGCCAAGTATTTTTTGTCATAGGGTTATTTGTGCTATCAGCATGTTCTCCGTATTGAATTATTGCGCCAAATTCTCCCATAATGTCGTTAGCGACTTTATTAAAGTCGTTATTTAATGTTAAATTATAATTTTGATTACTAAATATTTTATACATTTTGTTCTCCTTTTATTGTTTTTATGATAGTAAATAAAATTTTGTTAAAAAATTTTTGAAATTTAACTAAAATAGTCTATAATTAATTAAGGAGTGATTTATGGAAAAATTTTTAATTAAAGATATAAAGGCTAGACAAATATTAGATAGTAGGGGAAATCCTACCGTTGAAGTTGATGTTATTTTAAATGATGACACTATGGGGAGATTTGCTGTTCCTAGTGGGGCGTCTACAGGAATTAATGAAGCATGGGAATTAAGGGACGGAGATAAAAGAAATTATAACGGAAAGAGCGTTGAAAAAGCTGTAAACAATGTTAATAGTATAATTAAACCTAATTTGATAGGCAAAGATGCATCAAATCAAGAAGTAATTGACAATTTTTTAATTAATCTTGACGGAACAAGAAATAAAAGTAACTTAGGTGCAAACGCAATTCTTGGTGTTTCATGTGCTGTGGCAGTTGCGTGTAGCAAAGCACAAAAAATGCCATTATTTAAATATTTGGGAAGTGGAACAATTTTGCCAACTCCTATGATGAATATTATTAATGGCGGAAAACATGCTGATAACAATTTAAACATTCAAGAATTTATGATAATTCCAATAGGAGCAAAAACTTTTAAACAAGCGTTAAAAATGTGCGCTGAAGTTTATCAAAACTTAAAATTTATTTTAAAAAGCGAAGGTTTTACAACAAGTGTAGGAGATGAAGGCGGTTTTGCTCCTAACTTTAAACACGATGAAGAAGCATTCATGTATATTTTAAAGGCGATTGAAAAATCAGAATATAAGGCAGGTAAAGATATTAGTTTGGCGGTAGATGTGGCAGCGAGTGAAATGAAAAATGAAGCCGTTAAATTAAATAAACCAGATATGTATTATTTTTGGAAAACTAATAAACTTTACTCGTTAGGTGAAATGATAGATTTTTGGAAAGAAATGATAAAAAAATACCCTATAATTTCAATAGAAGACCCAATTTCGGAAGAAGACTATACTGGTTGGAGAGAAATAACTAAAGAACTAGGCGATAAAGTTCAACTAGTGGGAGATGATTTATTTGTAACAAATAAAGAGTTATTACAAAAGGGCATAGATGAAAAATATGCCAATTCAATTTTAATTAAATTGAATCAAATAGGAACATTAACCGAA
This sequence comes from uncultured Clostridia bacterium, assembly GCA_934754445.1. Lineage (GTDB taxonomy): Bacteria > Bacillota > Clostridia > Christensenellales > UBA1242 > UBA7868. Next base: position 1,560 of record CAKVHZ010000001.1, read on the forward strand.
ACAATACAAACGATAAATTTAGCAAAACAAAACGGCTATAAAACTGTAATTTCTCATCGAAGTGGCGAAACCGAAGATACTTTTATTGCAGATTTGTCTGTCGCTTTAAATTGTGGACAAATAAAATCAGGTGCGCCTTGTAGGACTGATAGATTATGTAAATATAATCAATTATTAAGGATAGAAGAAGAAATTAATGATTAACAAAACCATATAATTTTTCATATAAATTTTTATGAAAACTTTAGGTCTTTGTATGATAGTTAAAGATGAAGAGAGTGTGATTAGAAGATGTTTATCTTGTTGCCACTCTCTTTTTGATGAAATAATAATTGTAGATACTGGGTCAACTGATAAAACAAAAAATATTTGCCTAGAATTTACTGATAAGGTTTATGATTTTAAATGGGTAAATGATTTTTCTAAAGCAAGGAACTTTGGTATAGAAAAATGTAGTTGTGATTATTTTATGTGGCTTGATGCTGATGATGTAATAACTGAAGAAAATTTTAAAAAACTTATAAAATTAAAAAGCGAAATAACTGATGAAGATATTTTTATGTTAAACTACGATATTGCTTTTGATGAACAAAACAAGCCAACATATAGTTATTTTCGTGAAAGAATATTAAAAAATAATAAAAGGTATTTATTTTCCGACCCGGTGCATGAAGCAATAACTCTAGAGGGGAAAATTGTTTTTAAAGAAATTTCTATTGAGCATAGAAAAATTAAAAAAACGCCAAGTGGAAGGAATTTAAAAATTTATGAAAGTTTAAATAAAAAAGATTTTTCGCCAAGGCAGATTTATTATTATGCAAGAGAACTTTATTTTAATAATAAAATAAATAAGGCCATTGCTTATTTTAAAAAGTTTTTAAAAACAAAAGATGGGTTTTATGAAAATAAAATTGATGCTTGTAAGATTTTAAGTAAATGTTATTTAGTTAAAAATGAGAACGATAAAGCGAGAGAAATTTTATTTAATTCGTTTAATTACGATTTGCCACGAGCGGAAATATTGTGTGAAATAGGTTATTTTTACAAAAATATAAATGATTTTGATAGGGCAATTTATTATTTTAACTTAGCAACCATTTCAAAAATCGACAAAAATAATTTAGCATTCTGCGAACAAGATTACTATAATTATATTCCATATTTAGAATTATGCGTATGCTATTACTATACTAATAATTTGCAACAAAGTTTATATTACAATAATTTAGCAAAGCAAATTAAACCCAAAAGTGAAATAGTATTAAATAATGAAAAATTTTTAAAAAAAATATTAAAAAATAAGAATAAATTATGATATAATTTATGTAAATGAAAGAAATAATTAATCCGATTTTAAGATGTCCAAAACTTGCGGGCATTCAACCAGTATATGATAAAAATTGTGAATTATTAATGCTAGGGTCAATAACTGCGACTGACGGAATAAATAAGGGGTTTTATTATGCTAGTAATAAAAATCAATTGTGGCAACTATTAGATTTAAGTTTGAATACCTCTTGTTTTTCGGACTTAAAACACGAGCTGAAAATAAATTATGAAAATTTCAAAAGGGGCAAAATAAGTAATTTGCAATTTGAACAACAAAAGGAACTTATTAAACAAAGATTTTCCCATGAACTATTGACTCGAAAAATTGCAATGTGTGATGTGTTTACAGAGTGCTATTTTAATAATAATAGTTCAATGGATGTAGATATAATTCTAAATAATACAAATTATCCTTACAAAACCAGCAAGGAAACATTGCAAAACATTTTAAATAATTCTAATATTAAAACAATTGTAGTTAATAGCAAATTTGTAGAAACACAATTAAAAAAACTAAAATTGGTAGGTGATTTTGTTGTTAAATATGTAATTAGTCCATCACCACGTAGAGGAAGCATAGATAAAAAAATTGATAGTTGGAAACAAGTTTTTGATTCAATTTATAAATAAAAAAACTTTATGCTTATAATTTTGCATAAAGTTTTTTATCTTAATCTTTCCAAACATTTCCATTAATGAAAGATGTTAATGCCATTATAAATGCTTGAGTGTTCAAATCTATTCTTGTTATTTTTTCATGAGTTAATAGACCAATGCCACCAGTAGAACTTCTTAAATCGTTTTCGTCAAAAATTTCGTCCATAACTGTGCCTAATGTTCGTGTAATTACATCGTTAACATATTTTTGGGGAACGGGAAAACTTGCACTAGTTCCTGAACTTTCATAACCCCATTTATCTTTAACAACGGCTACATTTGTTATTGCCCAAAAACCCAAATCTCCAACTATTCCAGATTCAACTGCAACACAGTAGTCGAAATTAATATTGTTGTCTTTAGCATACTTTATCAAATTGTCTACTCTGTTTTTGGCACCTAAATATGTGTCTTTGTTAATAGGCTGGTCGCATACGCCAGAACTAACTGATATGCCTACAATTTCAACATCGCTATAATATTTTTCAAATGCATCTTTTGCCCCCTTAATTTTTCCTGGATTTTTTGTTCCAATTAATACTTTCATAAATTCTCCTTTTTAGGTCGTTAAAAAAATCTTCTTAGAGCAACAATAAACACGACCAATAAAATACTCTTATTGTTAGATTTATTGCCATTCATAAGAAGATTTTTCTTCCCATTTAATATTAATCCGGAATGGTCAAAAGGGATTATATAAATATATTTTAACATAAATTTAATAAATCGTCAAGTATGTGTTTAATAAAATCTAGTCTAACAATTCAAAACTTAAATATAATATATTTTATAATTGTTTTTTAAGATAGAAAATAGTTTTTTATTCATTAAAATTTTTACAATATAATATTATATTTTGCTTGAAACTTTAAAATTTTATGATATAATATATAGGTATGCAATAGATAATTTACATATAGAAACCTAAACTTCACTTGGTTCCTTAAATAGAAATTAAAAACTCACTACAACTTAATATATCGTGCACCTGTAGCTCAGGGGATAGAGCATTGGTCTTCGGAACCAAGTGTCGCACGTTCGAATCGTGTCAGGTGTACCAAATAATTGTAAAAAATCAGTTATTTCTACTTTTAAAAATTGCTGATTTTTTTCTTTAATTTAAACAACTATTTTATATATAAAAGCGGTATTTCAACTTTTTAAAGTCTTTTTATTCTTATAAGATATTCTTTTTAAATTTTAACTATTTCTTGATTTTTTAGTGAATAAATGTTATAATTACTATAAATTGACTTATTAGGAGAAAGAAATGACAGAAAAAATTGAAGTTATATTTACTGGTGGAACAATTGGTAGTTTAGCAGAAGGTAACAATATTAGTCCAGATGAAAATGCTAAATTTATGTTGTTAAACAAATATGCCGAAAGGACAAATGAGAGTTTAGATAGGTTTGAAACGATATCTCCGCTTTATATCTTAAGTGAAAATGCTGTTGTAGAAGATATTATTAAAATGGCAAATGAGATTAAAAAAGCCGAGAAAAAAAATGTGAAAGGAATAATTATGACACATGGAAGTGATACACTTGCTTTTTCGGCAGGATATTTAGGATTATTGCTTCCAAATATTAAAGTTCCAGTAGTTTTAGTGGCTAGCAATTTAATTTTAACCGATAGTAAGGCAAATGGTATAGATAATTTTATTACAGCAGTTAATTTAATTGATAGCAATGTAAAACCTAATATTTATGTAGCATATAAAAATCCAGAAGATGAATATACAAGTATTCATTTAGGAACAAGAATGTGTGAACCGCCACCATATAGTGATAGTTTTTATAGTCCACAAGGCAATAGATTTGGAATTTACAAAAACGGAAAAATAATTTTAGAAAATACACGAGTTGTAAAAACTGATAGAAAATTTAAATTAAAAGGTAGTGCTTTTTCTACTAAAGCATTATATATAGCACCGCACACAGGCTTAAATTATGAAGTTTATAAAAATGCTTCGTTTGATTATGTTCTTCATAATTTGTATCATAGCGGAACAGCAAACACTCGTGAAGAAAAAGTATATGGCTGTAATAATTTATTAAATTTTGCGGAATTGTGCAAAAATAAAAATAAACCTTTATATTTGTGTAATGTAAAAAAGAAAGATGTAAATTATGAATCTACAAATCAAATGAAAGAAAAGAACATAAATTTTCTTTATGACATTTTGCCAAACATTGCTCTTGCAAAATTAAATATAGCATTTAATTTGATTGATGAAACCGAGCGAAATGATTACTTATGTTCTAATATAAATGGTGAAATTTTAAACACAAATATTAAAATAAAAAGTGATAATAAAAATAACAACAAAGAATTATTGGAGGATTAAATAGAATGTACGAAAATTTAGATGGGGAAAAGCGAACGTTATATTGTGGACAATTTAGTGAAAAAGATTTAAACAAAGAAGTTGTTGCGTTTGGTTGGGTTGCTAAGCGTAGAGATTTTGGCGGACTTGTTTTTATTGATTTAAGAGACAGGTCGGGCATTGTTCAAGTTGTTTTTAACGAAGCACAATTTAAAGGCGACTACAAAAAAGTTGATATGTTAAGAAACGAATACGTTTTGTGTGTTAAAGGCAAAGTTATTTTACGAGATGAAGACACAATCAACCCTAAACTTGAAAACGGAACTATTGAAATAAGAGCAACGGAACTAAAAATATTAGCATCGTCTAACCCTGTTCCTTTTTTGGTTGAAGAAGACTTAAAAGTTAATGACATGGTTAAACTTAAATATAGATATTTAGATTTAAGAAGAAAAAAGATGCAAGATATTTTACTTTTAAGAAGTAAAGTTTGTAAAATTGTAAGAAATTATTTAGATGATTTAGGATTTATTGAAGTGGAAACTCCAGCCCTTGGAAAATCAACTCCAGAAGGGGCAAGAGATTATTTAGTTCCATCTCGAACATTCCCTAACAAATTTTTTGCATTACCACAAAGTCCACAATTATATAAACAACTTTTAATGATAAGTGGTGTAGATAAATATTATCAAATTGCAAAATGTTTTAGAGATGAAGACTTACGTGCTGATAGACAACCAGAATTTACTCAAATAGATATGGAGATGTCGTTTGTAGACCAAGAAGAACAAGTTATGAGTCTAGTTGAAACTATGATTAAAGATATATTTAAACAAACAATTAATTATAGTTTGCCAGAAAAATTTTTAAGAATGCCATATACGGAAGCAATGGATAGATTCGGTAGTGATAAACCTGATATGCGTTTTGGCTTGGAACTAGTAAATATTTCAGACATTGCTGAAAAATGCACACTAGAACCATTTAAAAATTCAGTTTTGAATGGCGGTAGTGTAAGAATTTTAAATGCTAAAGATAAAGCAAGTGTTTTAAGTCGAACAGACCTAGAAAAATTAGTAACATTTGTTAAGGGCTGTGGTGCTCCAGGAATGAGTTATATTACAACAACTAAAGAAGGACCAAAAGGACCATTAATTAAATTTTTTACACCTAGCCAACTAGAAGAAATTTTTAAGCGCTGTGATGCCGGAGATAACGATGTTATTTTCTTTATTGCGGATAAGAATAACGAATTAGTTCAAACTTCTTTAGGAAAACTTAGATTGCATTTGGGAGAAATGTTTAATTTAATAGACCCTAATGACTATAAAGTTTTATGGGTTACTGATTTTCCTCAATTTGAATATAGTGAAGAAGAAAAGCGTTTTGTTGCAAAACATCACCCATTTACTTGCCCAAAATCTGAAGATGTTCAATATTTATTTACTAATCCAGAAAAAGTTAGAGCAAAAGCATATGATATTGTAGTAAATGGCTATGAACTTGGCGGTGGAAGTATAAGAATTCACGACCAAGAACTTCAAGAAAAAATGTTTGAAGCTTTAGGTTTTACACAAGAAAGAATTGAAAATTTATTTGGATTCTTTGTTAATGCATTTAAATATGGTGCACCTCCACACGGCGGATTAGCAATTGGTCTTGATAGATTGATTATGTTACTTGCAAAAACTACTGATATTAAAGAAGTTATTGCATTCCCTAAAATACAAACAGCCATGGATGTAATGACTGAAGCACCAGATGTTGTAACAGATAAACAACTAGAAGACATTTATATTAGTTTAGTAAAACCAGAAAAAGAAAATTAGGAGAAATTATGAAGATAACTCTTGACGAAATAAAAAGACTAGAAAAACTTTCTGCACTTTCTTCAAGTGAAGAAAAATTAAAAGGCTTAGTAAAAGACTTTGAACAAATTGCTGAATTTGTTGAACAAGTTAGAAATGTTGATATAGAAGAATTGAATTCTTATAATAGAGTTTTAGATATTAGTGAATTAAGAGATGATGAAGTTAGACCATCTTTTAATCGAGATGTAATTTTAATGAACGCCCCAGAAAAAGGCGAAGGAGCATTTATTGTTCCAAGGGTGGTGGATTAATGAAATCTTTTATTGAAATGGGTATATTGGAAACAAAGGAAGCAATACTTTCTAAAAAAATATCCGTAGAAGACTTAGTAAAACTTTATATTGAACAAATTAAAAAATATGAAGATAAGAATGCAGTATTAGAAATTTTTGATGATGCTATTTTAAATGCAAAAAAAATAGATGAAAAAATTAAAAATGGAGATAAATTAGGTAAACTGGTAGGTGTTCCATTTATAATAAAAGACAATATGCTTTATGCTGGACACAAAGCCACTTGTGCATCGAAATTCTTAAAAAATTTTGTTAGTCCTTACACTGCAACTGCAGTGCAAAAACTTTTAGATAACGATGCAGTTATTATTGGTAGGGCAAATATGGACGAATTTGCTATGGGTGGTTCTAACGAAAATTCTGCCTATGGTCCTTGCAAAAATGCTTATGATGATACTCGTGTTGCCGGTGGTTCTAGTGGTGGTAGTGCCGTTTCAGTTGCTCTAAATATGTGTGCTGCTGCATTAGGAACGGATACTGGTGGTTCGGTTCGTCAACCAAGTTCTTTAAACGGAACTGTAGGAGTTAAACCTACTTATGGTCGTATTTCTAGATATGGTATTGTTGCATTTGCTTCTAGTTTAGAGCAAGTTGGCCCTATAACTAAAAATGTAGAAGATAATGCATATTTACTTGAAATTTTATCGGGTGAAGATATAAACGATCAAACTTCTTTAAGAGTGCCTGTAGATAACTTTAAAGATAATATAAAAGGCGATATAAAAGGCTTAAAAATTGGTGTTTGTCGTCAGTTAATAGATAAATTTAAAGTAAGTAAGTATTATGGTAATTTTGAAAAAGCAGTAGAATTTTTTAAATTAAATGGTGCTGAAATTATTGACATTGATATTCCTAAAATAGAATTAGCATTACCTGTTTATTATATTCTTGCAACAGCGGAAGCGACTTCAAATTTAGGTAGATTTGATGGTGTAAAATATACAACTAGAGCAGAAAATGTTTCTAATATAAATAAACTTTATGTTGAAAGTCGAACTCAAGGTTTTGGAGATGAAGTAAAGAGACGTATCATGCTTGGGAACTATGTATTAAGTAGTGGCTACTTTGATGCATATTATAATAAAGCAAAAAAAGTTCAACAATATTTAGTAAAGGCATTTAATGAAACTTTTAGTAAATGTGATGCATTAATTATGCCTGTTACTTATGGCGAGGCTTTTAAAATTGGAGAAAAAACTAAAGACCCAGTAAGTATGTATTTAGAAGATATGTTTACAGTTATTGCAAATATAGCAAGTATTCCTGCAATAAGTGTTCCATATAGTAAAGGAGAAAACGGATTACCTTTAGGACTACAAATTTTAACTAAACAATTAGACGAAAACACTATGTATACGGTTGCAAACTATGTAGAAAAAAACTATAAGGAGAACAGCAATGAGTAAAAATGATTATGAAGTTGTAATCGGTCTTGAAATTCACGCCGAACTTAACACAAAAACTAAAATTTTCTGTGCGTGCCAAAATAAATTTGGACAAGCACCTAACACAAATTGTTGTTCGGTTTGCACTGGTATGCCAGGTGCTTTACCAATTTTAAATAAAGAAGCAGTTAATTTAACAATAAAAGCAGGTCTTTCTTGTGATTGCGAAATTAATGATTATGCTGTTTTTGAAAGAAAAAATTATTTTTATCCCGATTTAAGCAAGGCTTATCAAATAAGTCAGTTAGTTAAACCTATTTGCGTTGGTGGACATATTACATTATCTAGTGGTAAAGTTATTAGGTTAAATCGTATCCATTTAGAAGAAGATGCTGGAAAATTAATTCATGGCTTAAACGAAACTTATATAGATTATAACCGTGGTGGTGTTCCTTTAATAGAAAGTGTTACAGAGCCAGATATATCATCAAGCGATGAAGCGATAGAGTTTTTGACTAAGTTAAGAAATCGTTTTATTTTTAGTAATGTTGCTAATTGTAAAATGGAACAAGGCGGAATGCGTTGTGATGTGAACTTGTCGGTTCGAAAAAAGGGTAATACTGAGTATGGAACAAGAACTGAGATGAAAAACCTAAACTCTTTTAAATCGGTTGCAAGAGCAATTGAATATGAAGCAAATAGACAAATAGAGCTAATTGAAAAGGGCGAGAAAATTGTTCAAGAAACACGAAAATGGGACGATGAAAAGGGTAAAAGTTTTTCTATGCGTTCTAAAGAAGATTCTCAAGATTATCGTTATTTTCCAGACCCTGATTTGTTAACCGTTAAAATAAAAAGAGAAAATGTTGAAAAATTAAGAAGTGAACTTCCACTTTCTCAAGAAAAACGAATAGAAAAATATACACAACAATTTGGTTTGCCTACTAAAGACACCGAAGTTTTGGTTAGTTCTAAAGTAATATCTGACTATTTTGATGATTGTGTAAAAATTTTAAATGAACCTAAAGAAATTTCAAATTGGATTTTAACGGAAATTTTAAAACTAGAGTTTACCGATAATATTCCTGTAACAAGTGAAAACTTAACTAATATTATTAAACTCGTTTTAGATAAGAAAATATCTCGAAGTAATGCTAAAATTTTACTTGAAAAAGTTGTAGAAACAAAAAAGGATGCTTTAGTTTTAGCAAAAGAAATGGATATGCTAAGTACAATAAGCCAAGGAAGTATTGAAAGTATTATTGATAAATTAATTTTGGATAATCCAAAAGCCGTTCAAGATTATGAAAAAACACCAGATAAAGTTATACAATTTTTTATAGGAAACACTATGAAAGAAACAAAAGGTAAAGCCGATGTTAAATTTGCTAGAGAATATATAATTTCTAAATTAAATAAATAAAAATTTCGACCGATTAATTGGTCGATTTTTTTGTTTGCTTTTTATTAAAGTCTTTTAATAATTTTACATTTTTTATTTAGTGTGGTAACATTGTTATAGTTTATAGGGAGAGATTATGAAAAATAAAAGTTTAATATTAACGAGAATTTTGTTAGTCGTTTTAATTGTTCCTGCAATTTTTATGCTATATGCTTGCGGAGAACATAAACATAGTTTTGATGAGACTTGGCAAACTAGTGAAACTGAACACTGGCACGAATGTGTTTTTAAAAATTGTAAAGAAACAAAAGATAGAGAATTACATACTTGGAATGACGGAGAAATAACAGTTACTCCAACAGAAACAGCCGATGGAGTTAAAAAATATACTTGCACTGTATGTAATAGAACAAAAATCCAAACTGTTGAATATGTTGCACCTATGCTTTCACAAGAAGAATGGGATAGTGCGATGGATTTAACTGATGTTAGTTTTACTAGAACAGTAGTTAGAAATTATAGTGGTAGTGAAAGTAATGAAACAACCGAAGTTAGTGGTAAGTTAATACACTTTACTGATTCTTATGGTAGTAATTGTTATTATGAAAAAGACGGCGATTTTTATTATATTTATAAAAAAGATAGTTCTAATAATTGGGTAAAAGAAGATACTGAAAAAAAGAATTATGATTACATCAGATTTTGCCTTTCTGTTTTTGCTGGTAAAAGAGATAATTTTCAATATGATACTACAGAAAAAGTTTATTATTGCCAAGAAATTAAAGTAAAAACTGCTGCTGGTCCTACTGAAATTTACTCAAACCCTAAGTTTAAATTTGAAAATGGTAAACTTGTAAGTATTACAACAAGTTCAAGTAGTGGAACTATGAATATGACATTTGATTATAAAGATGTAACTGTAACACTTCCAAACACTTAAAAAAATATTTTATAAATCACAAAAATGTTAATTTTAAAACAGTTAATATGTTAAAGGGGTTATACTTAACAGTAAAAACTCCTTTTTATATATTAATTAAATTTTTTTACAAATGTAAATGAAATACTTAAAATTTAATATTCTTGACAAAAATTTTGTTAATGTATATAATATATGTTGGAGAAACTTATGAAGTTTATTAAAAAAAAGCAAGAAGATTATTTTTTTAACCTTATTGCTAAGAAGGGACTAAAAAAGAAAAAATCGAAAGAATTTGATAATGATTTTTATAATAAATTAAATAACTATTATGATGATAGAACTTTTGGCGAGATTTTAAAAAATGAAGATACTAATGGTTGTTGTTATTTTTATTCTTTAATGCTTGCAAAAAATATGGTAGGTTCTACTTTGTGTGTAGGGAATTTAAACAGACTAAATAGTGTTTATAATTATAGTTATATAGATACTTTTGGTCATGGCTGGGTAGAAAAAGACAACCTTGTTTATGATACAACTTCTAAGCAAATTTTTGATAAAGATTATTATTATCATAACTATAATGCCGAAGTTAAAGAAAAAATTAGTAGTGAAGAACTTAAAAATTTCGATATTTTTAAATCATTGCTTAAAAAATCGGTTGAAAATCGTAGTAAATTAGATAAACTTTCAAAAATTGTTTTAGATATAGAAAGTTTAATAGAAGAACAAGAAAAGTAATTTTAACATTTTTATTTATTTTTTAATAAGATAAAATGTTAAGCATTTAACTAAAATTTATTTTACAAGGAATACATAAATGAATATTTTTGAAATATGCTCTAAATTTAAAATTAAAGCAGTTGCAACAAAAGTTATAAAAAAAGGTATAATTAATAATTCTTGGGAAGTTACCGATTATAACGGAGAAGAATATATTGTTCAAGAAATAAATTCAAATATTTTTAAAGATATAGATAGTTTAATGAATAATATAGTTAGAGTTACTAATCACATTAAACAAAAGTTAGTTGAGTGTGATGGCGATACAAGTAGAGAAGTGTTAAACATTATACCTTATGAAAATAAAAATTATTTTTCTTGTGAAGACGAAAACAAAAAAGTGCATTATTATAGAGCTTATAAATTTATAAAAAATGCAAGTACTTATGATGAAGCCGATGAGATATTACTTTATCAAGCGGGAATAGGCTTTGGGAAATTTCAAAGTTATCTTGCCGATTTTGAAGCGGATTCTTTATATGAAAGCATACCAAATTTCCATAATACACTAAAGCGTTTTCAAGATTTTGAACAAGTGTTAGATAATATAAATTTTGAAACCTATGAAAAAACTCACAAAGAAATAAGAGAGATATTAAAGTGTTATAAATATGCTGATATAATTATGAAACCACTACATAGTGGAGCAATACCTAAAAGAGTTGTTCATAATGATACAAAACTAAACAATGTAATGCTAGATGACAACACTCATGAGGCAGTTTGTGTTATAGACTTAGACACGATTATGCCGGGTAGTTTATTATTCGACTACGGTGATGCTATTAGATATTGTGCGAACAAAGGTAGTGAAGATGATGTAAATTTAGATAATGTTAAATTTGATTTTAACAAATTTGTTGCTTTTACCTATGGATTTATGGAAGAAACTTATCAAAGTTTAACTCCTAATGAATTAAAATTAATGTGCAAAGCGCCATTAGTTTTAACCTATGAATTAGCCTTAAGATTTTTAACCGATTATTTAAATGGGAATACATATTTTAAATGTGACCCAACAAGAAAAGACCATAATTTAGAACGTACTAGAGCACAGTTAAAACTCTTAAAAGAATTTGAACAAAATGAAGAAAAAATGAGAAATGCAATTTATAATATTTATTATAAATGTTTAAATAACAAATAAAGGATAAAAAAAAGGAAGTATTAAATACTTCCTTTTTTATGGGGTGAAAGATGGGACTCGAACCCACGATCTCCAGAGCCACAATCTGGCGCGTTAACCAACTACGCTACATCCACCACAACATACGCTATATATTAGCATATGTGTTAAAAATTGTCAACTATTTTTTAAAATATTTATAAGCTCGTCTCCACTTAAACTCTTTTGTTCAAAAGCATTTAAGTCTTTTAAAGTATAATAATTATTGTTAATTTCGTCTTCTCCAATTATTATTACATAATCGGCATTAAGTTTTGTAGCATATAAAATTTTATTCTTGAATTTTGTATCTTCAAAATAAATTGTATTATTAATATTATTATCTCTTAATCTATTACTTAAGTTGATACAAGCATCTATTGTGTTTCCCATAGGAAGAATTACAACTTTAGCAATACAACCTTTTTCTTGTTTTAATAAATTATTTTCTTTTAGTTGATAGAATAATCTTGTAAGTCCAATACTCATACCAACACCAGGTAATTTTTCTTTAGAATAAAATCCTGCTAAATTATCATATCTTCCACCACTACAAATACTTCCTAAGTTCTCATAACCAGTTATAAATGTTTCATAAACCGTTCCAGTATAATAATCTAGCCCCCTTGCTATTGAAAGATTAATATTAAAATAATCTTCATCAATATTAAAATTGCGCATATATTTAACAACTGTTTCTAACTCGTTTATTCCATCTATAAAGTTTTGATTATTAATGTTCATTTCTTTAAGCATTCTTATTTGTTCTTCTGTATTGCCTTGAATTTTGATGAATTCTAATAATTTATTTATTTTTAAATCGTCTACATTGTAATCAACCTTTAAAGTTTTAACAAAATTGTCTTCACCAATTTTTGCAAATTTATCTATTAATCTTAAAATATCAATAGAAATTTCTGTTAAATTAAGTTCTTCAATTAAACCTAGCAAAATTTTACGGTTACTTACAAAAATTTTGAATTTGCCTATGTCTAATTCTTTAAATATTCTATACATTATGCTAGGGATTTCAGCATCGTAACATAAACTTAAAGAGTTTTTGCCGATAACATCAATATCGCATTGATAAAACTCTCTAAATCTTCCTTTTTGTGGTTTTTCTCCACGATATACTTTGCCGATTTGATATCTAGCGAAAGGGAAGTTTAAATTTGCGAAATTTTCTGCAACATATTTTGCTAGGGGAACAGTTAGGTCAAAACGCATACATAAATTGTTATCACCTTTTTTAAAACTGTAAATTTGTTTTTCTGTTTCTCCACCGGCTTTAGCAAGTAAAACTTCACTACTTTCTAAAACGGGAGTATCTATAGGTAAAAAGCCGAAACTTTCATAATTTTTCTTTATTAAATCTTTTATTTTGTTAAATAATATTTGGTCTTCAGGAAGCAACTCCATAAAACCGGGCAATGTTTTTGGTTCTATCATAATATTTCTCCTAATTAATTTTATAAAATTTATTTTTATTTTGTCAATTATATTTTTTAATTATGTTAATAAAAAATCACACTTTGTGTTACAAGTGTGATTTACTAAAAACAATTCAACTCGCAACACAGCAAACAAGTGTTGCTTTCACAACACAAATTAGCTATGATGATGAATTGAAATAAATTTAATCATATTATTAATATATCTTTTTATTTTTTATTTGTCAAGAAAATTCTGAAAAGTTTTTAATTTTAATTTTTAATTTGCTTTAAAAATGATATAATAAAAATAAAAAAGGAGAAAATATGAAAAATATATTAAAAAAATCTTTGCTAACAATAATTGGTTGTTTTGTTGTAGTTTTCACAATTTTTCTATCTGCTTGTGGAGATAAACCTTTAGTTAAACCTTGGGGCAAAACTTTAGGTTATTCGGGTATGACAACTATAGATAATATGATTTATACTATTGATGGTAAGAATTTAAAATTATCAAAAATATTAACAGACTATTTTGATAAAATAGATTGGAAAAGTTCAATTAATATGACTAAAACCGAAGTTGGCGATGGAGCTAACGCATTAAAACTTGTAAAACAAAAATTAATGGATAACTTTGATGAAACAGAGTTGCAAAACACTAAATTTATATTCAGCGAAGAAAAAGATAAAAAAGTTACAATTAACTCAAAAGAATATGATGTAGAAGTAAAAGGCGAAGGTCGAAATTTGCAGTATAATATTATTTTTGCAAATGAAGAAAATAATATAGATACTGCTACAATGAATTTATACGATTCTAATGGTGATTATTTTGTATATGTTTATGGTGGTTCAGTTATTCAAAATGGTAGTAGTTTTTTAAATATTACTTTTAATGATGATGTTTTGGTGGGAGCAACTGGATTTGCTACTAAAGGTGGAAGTATATCTCTTTGCATGATGGCATTATTTAAGTAATTTAATTAAAAGAGTGTTCTTTGGTTGGCACTCTTTTTTATTATAAAATAACAAAATTATTGTTTATTTTATGAGTTTTTTAAGACTTTTTATATTTTATTGACATATTTTCTTATTTTGTGTATTATTAAATAAATAAGAAGATTTTATTGATTTATATTTAATAAGATGCTTAATTAAAAGGAGAATTTATGAGAAGAAAATTAGCTTTTTCAGGATTTATAACTGCAACATGTATAACTGCTCTTTTATCTTTCGTTATGTTTATTGCTTTAATTTATTTAATTAATATTTTAAGTATAATCGTTAATGAAGCAGAAAGAACTGCTGGTATGCTAGCAACGATAATAATGGCGATTACTGTTTTGTTTTCTATAGCATGTTTAATATTAAACTCATGTAGTATCTCATCAACTACTACAGCTCAAAAAATGAACAAAAGAAAAGGTTTAGTAATAACAAGTATAGTATTTAATTTTATTATAATATTCTTTCTACTAGCAGTTTCTGTAGAAAATGGTGCGACAGCAGTATTTTATATTATTTGTATGCTTGGATTAATTGCTAGTAATGTTTTAATATTAATAGATGTAGCTCGTTTATCAAAAGCTGTAAATGCAGAATTATTTGCAGAAAATAATATTGTAACTGAAGAAAAAATTGAAAACCCTATAGAAGAAATTAAAACAGAAGAAAATTCACAACCTAAAAATGAAGAAATGGACGACTTAGAATCAGAATTAAATAAATTAATGCTAATGAAAGAAAAAAATTTGATTACTGAAGAAGAATTTGATCTATTAAAAAAACGAGCTATTGATAAAAAATTATCTAAATAATATAAAAAAACAAAAAAGAGATTAAATTAAACTTAATCTCTTTTTTTATTCCGCAACCTTTACTAGTATTTTTATTTAACACTTTTAATTTTTATTTAATCAATTCGGTTGGTTCGCTATTCAAAAGTTTTCTTTCATTTTGTGCTTCTTTTTTTATTTGATATGCTTTAGTATAAAATTTTATTAAAATATCTTTGTTGGGTGCTTTTATATCGCACATGTTACTAGCGAAAATTTTAAGTAATTTTTCAAAAGAAATATCTTTTTGCATGTCAATATAAGCAAACTCCATTGTTATTTTATAGTCGCAATCATTATCAAGTTTTGTTTTAGATAACATTTTTAAAAACTCTTTATAAGATGTTGGGATAAATTCCCATTTATTTTCGTCAGTTGTTCCGTTGGTAAATGCTAAAAAAGATTCCATAGTTGATGGTTTTCTAAAAGGTATAAAGTGAATGGCTCTTGATTCATGAATTTCTATACTTTTAAACAAATATTTTTTCTTCATAATAACTCCTTATTTGTGTAGATTATAACATACGAAAAAAGGTTTTTCAATAGTAAATTTAAAATTTTAGTAAAATTATTAATTATTTCAAATTGTTGATATTCGACTTTAATTAAGCGAGAATAATTTGTTTCGATTATATTATTAAAGGGGTGAGAATACCTAACGGAGCAATAAAAAAACACCTAAAAAGGTGTTTTTAATTGAAAAATTATAAATCAATGCCTATATTTTTAAATTTTGAAATAGTGTCATTATCCCATATAGAGGGTCTTATTTCTCCTATATGACATTTATTAAGCATTATCATGCATATTCTATCACCGCCAAATGCACCGCCCATTGTCTTTTTGTATAAATCGTTTAAAATAGATTGATGATAATTTGTTTTTAAATTAACTTTGTAATTTACATTATTGCATTGTTTAATTAATTCATCTTTTGTAACTCTTATGCCGCCACCACCTATTTCTATTGCTTTATCTAAAATTGAATAATAAACCAATATGTCAAAATTTAATTCCCAATCATCATAATCTGGTGAACGCTTATCGTGGGGCTTACCAGAATTTAAAGGGTAACCTATTTTCATAACACACAAATTATTTTTATTTGTTTTAGTCCATTCGGTTTCTCTTTCAGATGGGCTCAAATTAGGATACAAATTTTCTAATTCTTGTGAAGTTAAGAAAGTTATTGATTCTGTAAAAAACTTTTTTAATTTTGGATATTCTTTATTTAATTTTTCCTGAACTAAATATAATTGTTTCATTATTTTTTTTACAGTATTTTGCAAAAATTTAATTGTTCTATCTTTTTCATCTATAACTATTTCCCAAGTGGCATTATTAATGATTATAGAATGTGTATTGTCTAGGATAGATTCATCACGTCTTAATCCACAATCTAACGTAGCATATATGCCAGTATGAGAAGGGAAATTGTTTTTACTTAAAAATGCTCTACGCCATTTACAATTATCTTGTAAGATTTCACCTTGTTTATTGAAAAAAGGGATATCAAACTTTACAGGTCTTTCTATCCCATTTAAATCATCTTGAAAACCATTGCCACTTTCAATAATAGATGGCGAAACGATTTCAGTCAAATGCAATTTTTTGCATAAATATTGTTTAAATAAATTTCTTATAAATATTGTTGCTTTATTAGTTTCTAATACATTTAGAAGTGGTGTATAATCTTTTGAAATATTAGACATTTTTAAATTTCCTTTTTTATCATTTTAAATGCAGTCTACCACTATAAGATAATATTATTTTTATGGTTTTTACTATTTAGCAATTTTATAATAGTTAGTAGTAATTATTTTATAAAATATTTATTAGTTTATTAATATAACAAATTAATTTATATTGAAAATATTTCTACAATATAGTTGGCGCGGAGTTAGGGATTCGAACCCCAGATAGCTCTCACTATAACGGTTTTCAAGACCGCCGCATTCGACCACTCTGCCAACTCCGCTTATTTTTCTAGTAAAACTAGCAAAAACAACTATATTATACACAAAAAATATCTTTAATGCAAGTATTTTTTTAATTTTTATTTCAAAACTATTATTTTAATAAAAGTTTGATTAAATATGTTGTTTAAAATGCAGAGATTATTAAAGTTATCAAATGTTACTTTTTTACTATTTTTATACTATCTTGTCGACTTGGTTATTTAGTTTATTAAAAATCTTTACATAAAATTTATATTTTTTATAATTAAAAGTAGGAGGAATTTATGGCAAGAAAAATTGTTTTTACTAGTGGTAAAGGTGGAGTTGGTAAAACAACTGTATGTGCAAATATTGGTATTAAACTTGCTAGCATGGGGTTAAGAGTTGTAATGTTAGATTTAGATATAGGATTAAATAATTTGGATGTGGTTATGGGCATTGAAAATAAAATAGTTTTTGATATCGTAGATTGTTTAGAAAACAAGTGTAGAGTGAAACAAGCCTTAGTGCAAGATTATAAATATCCTAATTTATATGTGCTTCCTAGTAGTCATTTGTTTAGTTCTAGCAGTGTAAATGCTCATGCAATTAAACTTATCGTCGATGCTTTAGCGGTTAGTTTTGATTATGTTTTAATAGATTGCCCAGCAGGTATTGATATAGGTTTTCACAGAGCGGTTTTTTGTGCAGATGAAGCCTTTGTTGTAACAACTCCGCATATTTCTTCTATTAGAGATGCGGATAAAGTTATTTCGGTTTTAAAAAGTTACAATCTTGCTTCCATAAAACTAATTGTTAATAGAATTAGGGGAGATTTAGTTTTAAATGGTGAAATGGTTGATGCTGATAGAATTGCTAAACTATTGAAAGTTGATTTGATTGGGGTTGTTCAAGATGAAGATACTTTAGGTTCGCAAATTGCTGGTAAAATTTTAAGACAAAATAATTTTAAAAATCCTACTTCTATTGATATTTTAGGAATGAATATTCATAACGGAACGAGTTATATATTTGATTATATGAGTAAATATCGTGGTTTATTTGGCAATATTAAAAGAAGTTTAAGGAGAAAATTATAGTGAATGAATTGGAAGATAGATTAACAAAAGCACTTATTTTAGATAAACATTTTAATCCTGAAAAAATTAGAAATGTAATTAAAAGCGATATAATTAATCTATTAAAAAACTATGGGGAAATTGATTATTCTAAACTAGATTTTGACATTATTATTTTAGATGATGGGTCTTATGAAGTAGACTTTAAAGTTAAACTTAATTCTTTAAAAGTATTCAAAAGTTTTTAACATATTACATAAATTTCTAAAATTTAAAATATATTAGTTTAATGAAAAATATATTTGTTTGTATAAAAAAGGGAAGATTAATAGCATTAATTATTTGTTTAACATTAATTTTTTCTCATGTAGTTTTATATTTAAGTGTAAATAGTTATAAAGATGTTATTGATAGTGTAAATAGAAAAATATTCAATAGTTTTAATAAAGATGAAATAGATAGTGATGATAACAATATATTTTTTGTAGTAAATAGTAAAGATAAAAACCTGGGAAGTAAAAAACCACAATTATATTTGCCTTCAAGCGAAGATTTTGTGCTAAATAAGGGCGTTTTTTCGTATTCTTTAAAACAAAATTTTGTTATTAAATGCTCTGGTTATGGAGTGGTAAAAAATGTTGGGTTTTTAGATAATGGATTAAAATATGTTGAAATAAAACATTCTGGGAACATTGTAACAAGATATGAAAATTTAAAAATTGTAGGTGTTGGCGCTAACTTTTTAGTTAAAAATATTCATGTAATAGGAACGAGCGAAGAGAATTTTGTTTTTAAAATTTTAAAGAATAATAAGATAGTAGAGAATTTTATTGTAGAAAATGGTGAAATAAAGTGGCAAAATTAAAAGTAAAGTTTCACCCAACCTTTTGGATATTTTTAGTTATTTTAATATTATCTAATAATTTTTTAAGTGTTTTTAGTTATATTTCATGCGTTATTCTTCACGAATTAGGTCATAGCATTATGGCTAGTTTTTTAGGCTATAAATTAAATCAAATAACTATTCTTCCTTTTGGGGCGAGTTTGAGTGGTAAAGAAAATGTTTTTTATAAACCTAGTCACGAAATTTTAGTTAGTATTAGTGGACCACTTGTTAATTTAATTTTGCTTTGCATTTGTTTGGCGCTGTTTTGGTGTTTTCCAGTAACTTATTCAGTTTTAGATAACTTTTATTACGCAAATCTAATAACTTTTATATTTAACTTTTTGCCTGTTTATCCATTAGACGGCGGAAGGGTTTTATATGCTTTGTTAAAACGAAAACTACCTATGAAAAAAGCCTATAAAATTATTAAAATTATAGGCATTATAATTTCTAGTATGTTATTTATTTTATTTATTATATCTAGTTTTTTTAAAATCAATTTTACTATAGGTTTAACTTCTATATTTTTATTAAGTGGGATTTTTTTTGAAGATAAATCTAGTTATTATGTTACAAATTTTAGTTTTATAAATAAAAATAAAAAACTGAACAATGGATTAGAAACAAACATTTTAACAGTTAATGAAAATGCAATTTTATATTCGGTATTAAAAAAAATGAATAAGTTTAAATATAATATAGTTAATGTTTTAGATAATAGCGGGGTAATTAAAAATATAATGACAGAAGAAGAAATAAATAATATAATTATAAATAACGAACTAGGAATTAAATTAAAAGATATTTCTTTATAAAAAAATAACTCCGTTTAGTCAATGCTGTTATTCACTTTTGTATAGTCTGGTTTTTCTTCTTCAAAACAATCTTTAGCTGGAATAAACTCAAGCAGTTCTTCGTTTTCTGAGTTTCCATTTTTCATTTCTTTTCTAAGATATGAAAACAATGTTTTAAAGCAAGCCATTCTAATTGAAATTGTTTGTGGAGCTTTTGCAGTAGGTTTAATAAAAGTGCAAGTATTTCCAAGTCTTTGACCTACAAATTTTAATAGGAAAAAACTCGCTTCTTGAACTAAATCGTAAGCATCTGAATATGGGTCTAATTCACTGTGATGACAAATATCTTTTTGTAATTGCTTGTGTAATGTATCTATTCTTTTTGAGTTAGAGTAAGCATACTTTTCAAAGTTGCTTAGACTTGCTAAAGCAATAACTTTTGAGATCTTTTCAATGTTGTCTAAACTAATTACAACATTATCTTCTAAAATTTCATTTTTTCTTTTGTTCATATATTTTCTCCTTTATCCGCCTTTTGGCAAGTGGCGTTGGAGCAGAGTTTGGATTAAAAACTCAACCCTAAAATTTCTAATACAAGAAGTCAAGGAAGAAGAAAGAAATATTGTATTGAAATATTTTTACAATAAAAAATACTAGACTGAATATTCAATCTAGTAGATTACATAAACAATATTTGTTTCCCTTGACTTAGGGGAAAACTATGCTACAAAAGACACCAAAAGCGAGTAAAGGAGATTAAATAAAGAAAATACACTTTAATGCTTTGGAATAACTAGAACATTAACAATGTTCATAGTTATGTATTTGAAAAATGCCTTTTGCAAAAATCTATAAATTTTATAAAACAACAATGTTGAAATTTGAAACAACAAATTACAATACAATTTGCCGAGTGATAAAAAAAGAGGTTTTGCGGAAAGCCTCGCGCGCAAACCTCTTTTTCACTCGGCAATGTTTGTTCAAGAGAAAATGTTTTTGCTTAGTTGTTTAAGTAAATTTATTATATTGTTTTGTTTGTTTCATATCTCTTTGTTGTGTTCGTGTGCTTGTTTTCGGTGGAGCGTAGCGACACCGACTTGTATCAAGACAAGCACACGTTTAAATGCCATAAATTCAATTATCTTGTTTTTTTTCGATTTTGTGAGCTAATTGATACAAAGTATTATCGTTGGTTACCATTATATTTAGATCTTTACATGCTTGAAGTAGAATTTGTTTTTTTGAAGGGTTTGAGTTGTTTGGGACTTCAGGCCCAGTAATGCTTTCATAAACACTTAATGTCCCTTTGTCGTTTGTATTCGTGTAATATTCTTTATTAGTCAAACTTGAATAAAATTTTGTTTCTTTGAAATGATGTCTATTTAAAGCCAATTCTTCCTTTTCTAAAACTGCATTAGTTGCTTTTTCAAATATTTTTTCTCTGCTTTCTTTTGGATACACAATTTTACCATCAAAAGCAGATAGTAGTTGTTTTGCTAAGTCAATATCTATAGCAAACAATTCTGAATTTCCAATTTGGCTTTTGCTAAATATTCTATCTAACAAGTCTTCTTTATCACTATAATTATTAACTTCTATTGCAAATTCTCGTTTTAAACAATTTACATTAAAATAGCCATTTCTTTCCAAATTATACATTCGACTCTCAAAATTATTAGTATCTGTTTTACCAATTTTGATTACTCCATTAATGGCTGTTGACATCAAATAAATTATTCCTTTGCACATAATTACCTCTCAATGTTTTTTCTAATATAGTAAGTATTTTTTCCTGAACCCTGTTTTTCAATAAAAGACCTATCTACAAGTTTTTTAAGTGAGCTTTCAATAGATTTTATGCTTAAACTTGGGCATAACTCAGAAATTTGAGTTTTTGTAAATTTGCCAATGATAGATGATATTGCTTTTTTAACCATTTCTATTGCTGTTGATTCAGAAGATACGATATCAATTCTTTCTTCAAAATCTCTATAGGCAGATATTATTGTTCCCAATAAGTATTTTATGAAACTTTCAGGATTATCTTTACCAATATCCCAATCTTTTTGAGATTTTTCAAGTGCATCATAGTACAAACTTTTATTTTTTGCTATTTTTGATTCTAGCGAAATATATTTCCCAACTAAATAGCCACATCTATAAAGAAGTAATGTTGTTAGTAATCTACTCATCCTTCCGTTGCCGTCTAAAAATGGATGAATACATAAAAAATCATGTATAAAAATTGGAATTAAAATAAGAGGGTCGACGTCATTTTCTGAAATTGCCTTATTAAATTCTTCACAAATATTTTGAATGGCATTTGGTGTCTCAAAAGGAGATAACGGTATAAATATTGTATAAGTTTTTCCATTTGTATCTGTGCCGCTAATATAGTTTTGAACATTTTTAAAACTTCCGCCTATTGCTTTTGGAGAATGACTATAAAGCATTTTGTGAAGTTGTAAGATATAATTTGAAGAAATAGGAATATATTCGTAACTTTCATGAATAACATTCAAAACATCTCTATATCCTGCAATTTCTTCTTCATCTCTGTTTTTAGGTGTTGTCTTTTCACTAACCAGTTGTTTTAATCTTGTATTTGTTGTTCTAATACCTTCAATTTCATTTGAAGATTCTGTACTTTGAACTTTAGCTATTTCAACAAGTTTTTCAAGCTCTTGTGGTTTTTGCCTTAAAAATAACTCTTGTTTTGCTTTGTGTTCGTGAATTTGTGAAACGTAAGCGACTATCTCATTGTCCCACTTTTTATTTTTTAATGCAGTGTAATTAAAAATTCTCATTCTCCTACTCCTTTATATTTTCTCCTAAATTATATATAAAAATAGGAGAATAGTCAAACGTTTAGGAGAAAATTTTAATAATTGGACCAATTTATCTCTAAATGATTGCAAATTGATTCTGTTCATGTTATACTGAAAAAGTAAAGAAAGTAAAGAATTTTAAGGAGTAATAATATGCTAAAACAAGCAAAACTTTCTAATAAATGTCAAATAACAGTACCAAAGCAAGTAAGAGATATTCTGGGTATTGGTAAAGGCGATGACGTTATGTTTTATATTGAAAACGATGAAGTAAAATTAACCGGGGCTAAAAATTTAAATATTAGATTAAAAAATACAAAGAAAGTTGCGATATTAAAAAATGGAGATAAGAATAATGGATAAACAAAAGATCGATAATAAAGCGAGTTTGATTTGGAGTATTGCAGATAAACTTCAAGGAGATTATAAACCCCATGAATATGGTGATGTGATTCTTCCTTTTACGGTTTTAAAAAGATTTGATAGTGTTCTTGCGAATACAAAAGACAAAGTATTAAAGGTTGCTTCAGAATATCCCGTAATCACACCGCCTATTGATAAGCTTTTAAAAAGTGTTTCCAAACAAGAAATTTATAATGTTAGCAAATACAATTTCAAAAACTTGCTTGATGAACCGGATGATATTAAAAGAAATTTTAAAACTTATATAGCAGGTTTTTCTGATAATGTAAAAGATATTTTAAGTAAAGAACATGGTTTTGAATTTGATAGGCAAATTGATAAGCTTGATAATGCTGACCTTTTATATTTAATCATTTCGGAATTTAACACTGAAAAGGCGGATTTGCATCCCGATAAAATCAGCGATATCGAAATGGGCTATATATTTGAAGAAGTAATTAGAAAATTTAGTGAAACATATCAAGCCGATGCAGGGGAATTCTACACCCCTAGAGAAATAATTGATTTAATGGTTAATTTGCTATTAAACAACGAAGAATTAAGTGAAAATAATAAAGTTATTCAAATATATGACGGAGCATGTGGGACCGGTGGAATGTTATCTATTGCCTATGAAAGAATTAAACAACTAAATAATACCAATGAAGTGTTTACATCTGGACAAGAAATCAATCCACAAACCTATGCAATTTGTAAAAGCGATATGCTGTTGAAAGGCGGCAAGAACGCATCTATCAGATTTGGCAGTACTCTTTCTAATGATCAATTCCCTGACGATCAATTTGATTATATTATTATGAACCCACCATTTGGTAGAGAATGGAAAAAAGATAAAGATGAAGTAGAAAAAGAATATAAACGTGGTTTCGCTGGAAGATTTGGTGCCGGATTACCTGCTATTAGCGATAGTCAAATGTTGTTTTTACAAAATGCTATTTCTAAAATGAAGCCTACTGGCAGTAAAATTGCAATTATACATAATGGTTCACCTTTGTTTACGGGCGATGCAGAAAGTGGTCCTAGTGAGATAAGAAAATATGTAATCGAAAATGATTTGCTTGAAGCTATTATTCAATTACCAAACAACATTTTCTATAACACTGGTATTACAACATATATTTGGCTGCTTTCAAATAAGAAATCAAAAGAAAGACAAGGTAAAATTCAGCTTATTAATGCAAATGAAATGTTTACAAAACGTCGTAAATCTTTGGGAGAAAAAAAGAACGATATTTCAAAATCACAAATATCACAAATTACAAAATTATATGATGATTTTAAACCAACAGAAAATAGTAAAATTTTAGAAAATGATGATTTTAAATATTTTAAAGTTACTGTAGAAACTCCTTTAAAAGATGACAAAGGAAAACTTGTTTTAGATAAAAAAGGTAACAAACAAGCAAATAAAAATTTAAGAGATTTTGAGATTATTCCTGCAAAAGAAGATTTTGAAAATTATATGAAAAAAAATGTATACCCATACAATCCGGATGCATACATTGACACAAGCAAGACTAAAGTTGGTTATGAGATACCTTTTGTTAAACTATTTTATAAATATATTCCGCCAAAATCTTCAAAAGAAATTTTTAATGAAATCAAGCAACTAGAAAAAGAAGAATCACTGTTAATGAAGGAGTTATTTGGAAATGACTAACTATAAAAACAGTGGAATTGAATGGATTGGTGATATTCCTAAAAATTGGAAAGTTAATAGATTAAAAATAGTTTTGCAAGAAAGAAATGAAAATAATAATCCGATAAAAACAGATTACATTTTATCGTTGACCAATGATAGAGGTGTTATACCATATACAGATAAAGGAGAAATTGGAAATAAATCAAAAGATGATATATCTGGTTATAAGCTGGCCTATCCAAATGATATCGTTTTAAATAGTATGAACGTTATAATCGGTTCTGTTGGTATTTCAAAATATTATGGTGCAGTTAGCCCAGTATACTATATGTTAAAACCAAGATACGATTCAGACGATGTAAGATTCTATAACTATATTTTTCAGACAAATGAATTCCAAAACAGGCTAAAGGGTTATGGTAATGGCATTTTAGAAATAAGAATGAGAATACAGATGTTAAAACTAAATACTGTTGAGTTGCCAATTCCACCAAGTGAAGAACAATTTAAAATTGCCAACTTCCTTGATAGGAAATGCTCTCAAATTGACGCACTTATTTCACTCGAAGAAAAAGAAATTGAAAAATTAAAAGAATACAAAACTGCTGTAATAACAAAAATGGTAACAAAAGGTCTTGAAAATTCTATTTCTATGAAAGATACAGGCATTCCTTGGATTGGTGAAATTCCAGAACATTGGAACTGTGATAGACTTAAATTCTTCTATCTCAATAGAAATGCAAAGTTTGATGGTTCAGATGTTTCTTATTTTGCTTTAGAAAATATAGAAAGTTGGTCTGGCGTTTATATTGATACTAATTCAGAATATGATAAGACACAATCAAATATGGTATATGCAGGAGATGTTGTTTTTGGTAAGTTGAGACCTTATCTCGCAAAATCTTTATTGGTTAAAGAAAAACAATGTTGCTCTTCAGAATTTGCAATATTTTACGATAAGAAAGGCACATCTGCAGAATATTTGCATTATCTCATGTTATCACATTGGTTTGTAAATATTGTTGATTCATCTACTTATGGAACTAAAATGCCAAGAGCTAGTATAGAGTTTATAAAAAATATGATAATTCCTTATCCGTCTTATGATGAACAAAAAAGTATCTGTGATTGGATAAAAGTCAGGTTATCTCAAATAAATAATTTAATAATTTTAAAAAATAAGAAAATTGAAGAATTAAAAATATATAAAAAATCAATGATATATGAATATGTAACAGGTAAAAAGAGGTGTATTTAATGGAAACTAAAGAAAAAAATTATGAAGCTTTTATTGAAAAATACTTAACTACTAAAGGTGGTTACATTAAAGCTGACGAAACTGGATACGATAACAAAACAGGAATTATTATTTCTGATATGTTTTCATTCATTAAAACATCCCAACCAAGAGAATGGAAAAAAGTTATAGATAGTCAAGGTAGTCAAGCTGAAACATACTTTATTGATAGACTAAAGAAAAATATTGATGAAAATGGATTCTTACACGTATTACGAAATGGAATAAAATTAAATGGAGTAACAATTAATCTTATTTTCTTTAAACCTGAAAGCAATATCAATACTGATAGTATGAAACTATACGAACAAAATATTTGTAAACTTGTTCGTCAGCTTCATTATTCATATTTAAACAATAATAGCTTAGATTCTGTTTTATTTATTAATGGTTTCCCTGTTGTAACAATAGAATTAAAGAATGAATTTACAGGACAAACATGTGATGATGCAATTCGTCAGTATAAAAATGACAGAGATCCAAATGAAATAATTTTCCAATTTAATAAAAGATCTTTAGTTCATTTTGCTGTAGATTTGCAAGAAGTGTACATGACCACAAAATTAAATGGAATAGCAACAAAATTTTTACCATTTAATCAAGGATCTAATGGTGCTGGCAACGTCGGAGGAAAAGGAAATCCATACAATGAAAATGGTTTTGCGACAGCATATTTATGGGAAAATGTATTAAATAAAGATAGTTTGTTTGATATCTTAAATAAATATATTCAACTAGAAGTTAAAAAGAATAAAAAGACCGGAGAAATTAAAAAAACATTAATATTTCCAAGATATCATCAACTAGATGTAGTTAGAAAATTAATAGCAGATGCTAAACAAAATGGTGCAGGGAAAAATTATTTGATTCAACATAGTGCTGGAAGTGGTAAAAGCAATAGCATTGCATGGCTTGCCTATCGCTTAGCAACATTACATGATAAAGATGATAAAACAATATTTGATAGCGTCATCGTTATCACTGACAGACGAGTGCTTGATCAACAACTACAAGATAATATTTATCAATTTGAGCACACTTTGGGGTTCATTGAAAAAATTGATAAAAATAAATCCAGCAAGGATTTATTAACTGCAGTAAATTCAGGTAAGAAAATTATTATTACAACATTGCAAAAATTTCCTATAATATACAAAGAAATCGAATCTGAAAACAAACATTTTGCGGTTATAATAGATGAAGCTCATTCTTCACAAACTGGCAATAGTGCTAAAAAATTAAAGGCAGGATTGGGTGATCTAGAAGAAGCAATTAAAATAGAAAGCGAACTAGAAGAACTTGCTTCTGAAAATGAAGATAAACTTTTAAATGAACTGGCAAGTCAAGGAAAACAAAAAAACCTCTCATTTTTTGCCTTTACAGCAACACCAAAAGCAAAAACTTTACAAATTTTTGGAAATAAAACCGAATCTGGTACTTACGTTCCATTTCATATTTATTCTATGCAACAAGCCATTGAGGAAGGTTTTATATTAGATGTTCTTCAAAACTATATGACATACAGCACATTTTATAAACTTGTTAAAAAAACAAATGAAGATCCTGAATTTGAAGCTGGAAAAGGTATTAAAGAATTAATTCGATTTGAGACTTTGCATCCTACTAATATTTCGCAAAAAACGGCAATCATAATAGAACAATTTTTAAATACGACCGCATACAAGATTAATGGAAGGGCAAAAGCTATGGTTGTAACACCTTCAAGATTGCATGCAGTAAAATATATAAATGCTTTCAAAGAATACATCAAAAAGATTTCAATGGAAGATAAAATAAAAGTATTAGTTGCGTTTTCTGGTGAGGTTTTTGATCCTGACACAAATGAAACATATACTGAGGCTAGCATTAATAAAATCAGTGAAACTCAGCTTCCTGAAGTATTTGATGAAGAATACAATGTTTTAATTGTTGCAGAGAAATATCAAACAGGTTTTGATCAGCCACTTCTTCATACTATGTTTGTTGATAAAAAACTTTCTGGAATTAAAGCAGTCCAAACTCTATCAAGATTAAATAGAATTTGTGAAGGTAAAACAGATACATTTGTTCTCGATTTTGTTAACAAAGCAGAGGAAATACAAAATGCATTTCAAGATTATTATCAAGGAACAGTTTTAACGGAAGGTTTTGATGTAAATAATGTGTATGATATTTATGGTAGATTAGAGGCATATAAAATAGTTGACATTAACGATATTAATGGATTTGCGGATTTATATTATTCAAACTCGGAAGATATGGGGAAATTAAGTTCATATTTGTATAAATCAAAAGAAAAATACATTAATTTAGACAAGAAAGATAAATACGAATTCAAATCAATAATGCAAGCATTTTTAAGAAATTATAATTTTGTTACACAAGTTACTAGAATGAATGATAAAGAACTACAAGCATCATACATTTATTATAAATATTTAAACCAGTTTCTTCCTAAAGACAATACTAAAAAAATTGATGTTAAAGACCTAGTCGAACTAGAATATTTTAAAATAGAAAAGAAATTTGAAGGAAGTATTAGTTTAACAAAAGAGCAAGGAGAAATAGCTCCCGCAACAGGTAACATTGGAAGGAAAAGTGAAGAAACAAAAAATAAATTAAGTGAAATTATTGATAAAATAAATAAGAAGTACCAAACTAAATTCACAAATATGGATAAAGTATTTGAACAAATCGAAAGTGATTACCTCAACGATGAACGAATGAAAGCTTTTGCTAGAAACAATGAGGAAAAAGCATTTAAGAAAGTTTATGATAAAGAATTTGAAAACAAAGCTATTCAAAGATATGAACAAAATAGTGAACTTTTCAAAATATTATTTACTGATGAAGAATTTATGAACGACATAAAATCCGCTTTATTTAGAGTTGTTTATAACAAATTAAAACAATAAAAAAATAAGACATTCTACTCTGCTTATAGAATGTCTTATTTTTTTGCTAGTTTCAAAATTGCCAGCCCTTTGGAGTTACTTTTTTATTATTTTTCTATTACTGCATAAACGTTGCAAACAGCACCTAAAGCGAAGAAAACTCCACTTAAAATAGCACCAACGCCTAAAGCGCCATTAGAAAAAATTGTTTTTACTGCATTATCAGCAAATACCATAAAGTTTGGAACTAAGAAGCAAAGCACACAACCAGCAACCATTAAAATAGCACCAATTAGTTTAACAATTTTATTTTTGCTAATAACACTAAATGAACCTACTAAAGGTAATAAAACAGCAAGTAAAGCAACAAAACTAAATTTTAATATTTCTTTGCTTAAAACAACATACGAACCAGCTTTACCAGTGTATCCAAAAATAACTTGGAAACCACTAAAAGAATAATCGTTGTATGA
Organism: uncultured Clostridia bacterium; assembly: GCA_934754445.1. Lineage (GTDB taxonomy): Bacteria > Bacillota > Clostridia > Christensenellales > UBA1242 > UBA7868. The sequence continues at coordinate 31,214 of CAKVHZ010000001.1, forward strand.
AACATAAGCAAAGCATGCCATAATTGCACCAACAATAGCTAAAATAATAGCACCATATTTTATGTAAGAAAGAGCTTTGTTTGAACTTCTACTTCTACTTTTTCTTTTTGCCATATATAATCTCCTTTTTAATTTTATATTCTTATTATAATATACATTAAAATAAATTGCAATTATTTTAAATAATTAATAATTAAAGTTTTAAACAAAAATTATAAATTTGTTTAAAATAAATTGAAAAATAAAAAGTTTTTTGTAAATAATATTTACATGAAGCAAACTTTAAAATATATTTATTCTGTTTTAAACGAAAATGTTAAATTTGCTGAAGGCAAACACAGTGTTTTAATTGCATTAAATAGTGCATTAATAGTTTTTATTAGTGGTTATTTAGCGAGTAGAGTTATTTTTATTAAATTAATTACTTGTTTAGTAATAGTAACTAGTATGTTTAGTATTTTTTTTAACTTTGTGGCACTACTTTCACGAAAAGTTAAATATGTAAAAAATTTAAAGTATAAAGAAAATGAATTAAATTTAATATATTATAAACATATTATAAATTTTAGTTACGATGAGTTTTTAAAAGTAGTTAAGCAAAAATATAACTTTCCAGATGATTATAAATTTGATGGATTAGATTATGATTTAAGTAAACAAATAATAGCAACGAGTAATGTAATTAACTTAAAATTTACTTTTTTTAACTATAGTTTAGTTTGTTTATTTATTGCTTTAGTTTTAACTATTTTAAATATAACATTAGTAGGGTTATTATAATGAATGAATATTATAACGAATTTATATTATGGCTTAAAGGTATAGTTGAAGACGACCCAATACCTTATGAGATAAAATCACTTGTTTTTTATTTAAACAAAAATAATGAAATAGGTTTTTCTGGAACTGAAGAAAAAGAAGTTAAAGTTGTTGATAAGTTTTTTTATTATCCTTTAGAAGCACAATATTTTTACTGTTCTAATTTATATAACAAACTTTTTAAATTAACAAACAATGAAAAACTAAATGTTTTAAAAAATTTACTTGTTAATTTAAGCGATGATGGTTATTTTAAAAAGTTTAATTTATATTATGGATTTTTATATAATAATGCAAAAAAAATAAAAAAATAAGTTATATTTAAAAAACTCTACACATATATTTTATCATATTAAAGTGGAGGAAATATGATAAATTCAAATATATATAGTGATATTGCAAAAAGGTCGAATGGAGATATTTATTTAGGTGTTGTTGGACCCGTTAGAACAGGTAAAAGCACTTTTATTACAAACTTTGTAAATAAACTAGTATTGCCTAATATTGTGAATGTTTATGATAGAGAACGCAACTTTGATGAACTCCCACAAAGTGCAAACGGCAAAATGGTTATGACAACTCAACCAAAGTTCATTCCATCAGAAGCGGTTAAAATTAATGTTGATGATGTTGAAATGAAAGTAAGGTTAGTTGATTGTGTGGGTTATATGGTAGACGGAGCGGAAGGAGATAAAGATAGTGATAAGCCAAGATTTGTTAAAACTCCTTGGAGCGATGAAGAAATGCCATTTAAAGACGCGGCCGAAATGGGAACAAAAAAGGTTATAACCGACCATTCAACAATAGCGGTTATGGTAACAACCGATGGTTCTTTTACTGAAATTCCTAGAGAAAACTATGTAAAAGCCGAAGAATATATTGTTAGAGATTTGAAAAATGCAAATAAACCTTTTGTGATTGTTTTAAATTCAAAAAATGTAGAAAGTGAAGATACTAAAAAATTAGCTGAAAGTTTAACAAGCAAATATGAAGTTCCAGTTTTACCAGTAGATTGCTTAAACTTAAACGAAGAAGATGTTTCTAAAATTTTAGATGAAGTTTTAAAAGAATTCCCTATTGAAAGTATTGAAGTTAAACTTCCTAAATGGATGCAAGCATTACCTTTTGATAGCGACTTAATAAAAGAAGTTATTAACGAAATTAAAAATTTAGTTGATGTTGATGATAAAATTGGTGATTTTAAATTAAACGGCACTCTTTTTGAAAATAGCGAAAACTTTGAACAAATTACTGACGCAAAAGTTAAATTAGATGAAGGAACTATTAATATTAATGTAGAACCTAAGCCAGAATTATTCTATAAAGTTTTATCTAAACAGTGTGGCGCTGAAATAACTAGCGAATATCAACTAATAAATTACATTAAAGAATTATCTCATGCAAAAACTGAATACGACAAAATTAAAGATGCTCTAGACAATGTTAATGAATGTGGTTATGGTGTTGTTTATCCTAAACAAGAAGATATAATTTTAGAAGAGCCAGAACTTACTAAACAAAGTGGTAAATATGGCGTAAAAATTAAAGCAAAAGCACCAAGTCTTCATATTATGAGAGTTGATGTTGATACTGAAGTTAGTCCAATAGTTGGTAGTCAAAATCAAAGCGAAGATTTAATTAAATTCTTAAAAGAAGAACAAGAAACAAATCCTAACGGAATTTGGGAAACAAACTTATTTGGTAAAAGTTTACAAAGTTTAATTGCTGACGGCGTAAATAGTAAAATTACAACTATGCCAGGGGACGCTCAAAAGAAAATGCGTAAAACTTTAACTAGAATAGTAAACGAAGGTAAAGGCGGAATTATTTGCATATTGTTATAAGTATTTTGTCTTTCTTAAAAATTCATCAATAAGTTTATTTACACCTATATTATACTGTTTTAAAGCAAAAAGCATCTTACGGTGCTTTTTTGTTAATACATCAATATTTAATTTGTCTGGCATTTCAACTTGCTTATTATTTTTTATTAATATTCCTGTTTCTTTTGAAGGTCGTCCTTGCTTAGTTTTTTTAAAATAAGGTTCAACATATCCTGATTCAACTTCTTCTATTTTTTTTATTAGTTCTGCTCGTCTATATAGTGGGATTTTTAACTCCAACTTTTCTTGCTTGCACTCTTAGAGCAAATATACCTAATTCGTCATAGCTATCCATAAATACTCCTATATCACATATAATAAAAAATAAAATATAAAAAGTCAAACATTTTGTGCATATTTACACAAACATGAGTAAAGATATTGTTTTTTGTTAAAATTTAATTAATGGAAGAACTAGCAAAAAGACTAAAAGAAATTAGAACTAAAAATAATATAACAATGGAAAAACTAGCAGAGGCTATTGGAGTTGACCATTCCAATATCTCTAGATGGGAAAATGGAAAGGTTGTTCCATCATGTTATTACTTAAAATTAATATGTGATTATTTTGATGTTTCTGCCGATTATTTACTTGGAAGAATAGATTAAAAAAAGTGCCACGTGGCACTTTTTTGTTTGTTAAAGTATTTTACTTTTTGTAGTTTTTTCTTTAAATTTAATTAGTTAGTTAATTTGAGTTACGCAACAAGGGGTTTTTGTTTTGTTTTTGCCTTCTAAAACAGTAATTCCGTTTGATGCGCAAAGTCCATTTTTATTAAACAGACAATTTGCATCACAATAAATTTTTGCATCTTTATTTGCTTCGTGCGGACTTAATGGGCTTGATACTTCAAACATATTTTTAGCGGTTTGTTGTTTTAAATCTTTTGCTTTTTCTTCGCTATACTCATAAGTTTCGCAGTCTATGCCACTACCTACTTTAATTTCTTTTGCAGTGCAACAACAACCTTTGTTATATTTGCATTCACATTTTTTACATTTTATATCCATATAATTCTCCTTGATTTAATTGTAGACTTTTTTCATCTTTTTAATCATTTAATTTAAGAAATATAGTTTATGTTTATTAATTATAAATAAATATTTAAGAAAAGATAATAAATTAATAAACCTATTTATATATAATTTGTGAATAAAATTTGACAAATTTATTTTTATTATATAAACTAATTATAAAGGAAGGTATTATGAAAGTTATATTACTTGAAGATGTTAGGGGAACTGGTAAAAAGGGCGATGTTAAAGAAGTTAGCGACGGATACGCAAAAAACTTTTTACTAAAAAACAAAAAGGCGGTTATTGCCGATAGTGTAAACTTAAATAAAAACAACCAACAAAAATCAGCCGATGCTTTTCACGAACAAGAGAGAGTTAATAAAGCAAAGTTAGATGCTGAAAATTTAAAAAATAAAGAATTTACATTGAATGTAAAAGTTGGAGAAAACGGAAAACTTTTCGGTGCAATAACTACTAAAGAAATTGCGGATGTTGTAACTAAAGATAGCGGAATTAATATAGACAAAAGGCAAGTAGTTTTAAAAGAGAATATTAAGGTGCTAGGAAAATTTGTTATTGAACTAAAACTTTATAAAAACATATCTACTAAAATATATATTATTGTAGATAGACTTTAAAAACTTGTAAAAAATATTTGATTTTTGGCATAATCATGCTATAATATTAATATATTTATATAGGAGGAAATGTTTATGGCAAAATCTTCACACGATTATTTTGGATTAAGCAGATTAGTTAGTATTATTCTTGCTATAATTCCAGTTACTGCATGGATTTTAGGTGCTTTAACAAGATTTAAAGAAGGTAAAATTGTTGCAGGAATCATTAGATTAATATTTGGATTCAATATCGTTTGGATTTTAGATATTATCTTCATGATTATGAATGGTAGAATTTTAAGATTATTAGATTGTTAATAATAAAAGGCAAAGGGTTTAGTCCCTTTGTTTTTTTTAATTTACATAATTTGTTATAGGTTTTTTATTGACAAAATTCTCTAAAATTTTTATACTATTTTTATGAAAAATATTAAAAAACTAGGTTTTAGCATTTTTGCATTTATATTAATTTTGTTTGGTGGGGGTTATTTTGCACCAAACTTTTTCGTTTTAGCCGATACTAGTTTATATACTGGCGATGTTATTAACAATGTTTTTTATGTTACTTTTAGTGATGGAGATACAAATTGGATAAACGAAGTTCCTGAAACTCAAGCAAATTACACTCAAACTGTTCAACAACTGATGAACAACTCTTATAACACAAGTGTTTCTTCAGTTAAAGAATATTACAAAGCACAATCTTTTAATAGTTTAAATTTAACTTCTAATTTTTATACAAATTCAAACAGTGCTTACACTTTACCTTACACTAAAAATCAATTATTACCTTATTCTAAAACAAATACTTCAGGATATTTAGAATATGATATTTGCTCTTATACTAATAGTAAGCCAGCACAAATGTCTTTAGATTTTTTTACAAAAACAACACATCTATTTTCGGCTTATAATTGTAACAATAGTAAACACGACGGTTCTTCATCGAAATGCGATTTGAGTTATGGTAGTGGAGATGATGTTGCATGTATTTGTGCTTATTATAAATATATAAAAGATAATCCTACCAAAAAGGTGACAGATTACGAACATTTAGAAAGATATTTTAGAGAACAAGTTGCAATTAAAACTTTGCTTTCAAAAATTTCTAGTTTAAGTGGTAATGTAGATAGAAATAACGATGGAAAAGTTGATGCAATAACCTTTATTTTTCCTAATATTACTGATACAGTAAACTGGAATGATTTACTTTGGGCTCATCAAATGTCGCTTGCTGATTTATCAAGCTTTAAAGGATATTCTAGCATTTTAAAAACGATGGCAAGCAAGCATGGACTAAGGAATTTAACAGATGATGATTTGGATATAATTTTAAAGAATGTGGGAATTGGTGGAAAAATGTGTTACGATTATAACTTATATACTTTCCACGATTTGTTACCAAAAAGTGGTGGTAAAACCTTTTGTTTAAAAGATAAAAACGGTTTGCAATTAATAAATAACTACACCTTAGCACACGAACTTGGTCATGTTTTAGGACTTCCTGATTATTATATTTATGATGATAATGATAAACATGACGACCCAGTTACATTTTGGGATTTAATGGCTTATGCTTATACTGGAACTCCGCTTTATATGACTACATATAATAGAGAAAAGTTGGGGTTTACTAATAGCACTAACATAAAAAAGATAACAAATAGTGGAAGTTATGAATTATATCCAACAAACTACGACGAAATAAATAATAGTAACAATAATTCAAATAAAGTTTTAGCATATGTTTATCAAGACCCAGCATATCCAAATCAAAAAATCTACATAGAATATAGAACAATGGAAGGGAAATTTGAGAGTGGACTAAAGAACTGGGTAACCGATAGAAAAGATGGGCTTATTATTTATAGGGTTGATGAAGGAGTAAAGCAGGTAAATGAATACTCTGGTATGCTTAGTAGTGGTAACTTTATGGGTTATCCTTATAACCTTTATGTTTTTAGAGATGGTAAAAACTATGCTTTAAATAGTGATTTTGTGTCTATGAATAATATAACCTTTCAAACTTATGACAGCACAAAAAACCAAAAAGAATTATTAAAAAATGATGTTACTTTTACTAATAGCGGGCTAACGATTACATTTGAAAAAATTGAAAATGGGAAACTAAAATTTAATATATCTGGTGGTAATTTAAAAGGACAAGATAACAGAGATTTAGATTCTGTAACCTTAATTGGAAACAAAACTGTAAGTCATGAAGTTAAAACAAGTTATACCGATTTAGGTATAAATTATGGTGAATTTACTAGCGATGAATTTAATATTTCTATTGATAACAAAATCAATTTAAATAAGTTGGGAACTTATAATTATACATACACCTTAACCTTAAAAACTGATAACTCAAAAACAAAAACGCTAACTAGAACAGTTCGTGTAGTGGATACTACAAAACCTACTGTTACTTTAATAGGAGAAGATAATCTCACAATTTCGAGCATCAATGACTATGAGGAGCAAGGCATAAATTATAGCGATAATTACGATGAAAAATCAAATTTAACTAAAAATATAAGTGATTTAATTTATGTTAGTGAAAACTATTATAAAGTTGAATATTCAGTTACCGATAGTTCAGGTAACGAAACAATAATTTGTAGATATATAACAATTTTAGCAAATCCTACTGATTTTTCTGGCGTAAAATTAAATGGGAAAACAAATATCGAACATGATGTTAAAACTAATTATGTTGATAGTGGCATAGATTTTGGGACATTTATTGAAAGCGAGTTTACAATAGAGAGAACTAACACTGTAAACATTAATGTTTTAGGTAGTTATACTTATAGTTATAAATTAACTTATAATTCAACTCATGAAACTTTTAATTTGGTTAGAACGATTAATGTTGTAGACAAAATTGCGCCAACGATTACATTACTTGGCGAAAATAATATATCAAAGTTTTTAAGTGAACTATCTTCCTATAATGACAAAAATGTTGCGGTTAGTGATAATTATAATACCGCAGACGATATTGTAATTATAACAAGATTAGAAAAAATCAACGATAGTTTATATTACTATTTTTATAAAGCAAAAGATAGTAGTGGGAATGAGAGTGAAGAAATATATAGATTAATTAGAATAGAATATAAACCTTTACAGCAAAGCCAAATAAGAATAGAAATAAAAAATAATAGCAGTGATACTACATTCTATACAGATACTATTATAAGATTTGCGACAAGAATTGATTATAATCAAGACAATTTACAAGGACAAACTATTAGATTTTTTATAAACGATGTGGAAATAAATACTAGCGGAGATTACTTTACTTATAAATTCACTCGAGATGGAATTTATGGAATTAAAGTTCAAGTTGGTGATACAATTAAAGAAACGGAAATAATTGTAAAAGATATTAGCACAAAACCAGTAGACACTCAAAAAATGAGTATGGCTGTAATGCTTGGAATAATTGCTGGGATTATATTATTCTTATTTGTAGTTATAATTGTATGTAGCAAAGCAAAAGAAATTAAAAATAATTTAGATAAATATTAGGAGATATTATGATAAAACTTATCACAGATGCAACTTGCGATTACAGTAAAGATTATTATGAAAAAAATAACATAGAGTTAATTCCTATGTCTATTACACTAGAAGGCGAAACCTTAGTAGATGATAAAAATGTAAATTTAAATGAATTTTACGAAAAATTAAGAAAAGGCAAGAAACCAACGACATCAATGATTTCTCCAAGTGTATATGAAGAAATTTTTGAAAAACACTTAAAAAATGGCGATGATGTTTTATATATTGGTTTTTCTTCGGGGTTAAGTGGTTGTTATAACGCAAGTGTTATGGCTAAAAAAAGTTTAGAAGAAAAATATGATAACAAAATATATTGCTTAGATAGTTTATCTGCTTCTCAAGGAATGGGCATATTACTAGATGAAGCTCTAAAAATGATTGCTGAAAACAAAAGTTTAGAAGAAATTTGTAATTATTTAGAAAATTTAAAACATAGGCTTTGCATTTTGCTTGGTGTTGAAAATTTATTCCACCTAGAACGTGGCGGGAGAATAAATAAAGCACAAGCAATAATTGGCACGACTTTAAACTTAAAACCAATAATCAAAGTTAATGAAGAAGGAAAGTTGCTTTCTTTTAAAAAATTAATTGGAAGAAAGAAAATGGAACTAACATTACAAAATTATGTAATAAATTATGTTGACCCAAATTATCTAGACAAAATATTTATCATAAGCGGTAATAGTGATAATGATGCTGAAGAATTGAAAGCTAAAATAGACGAAAGGTTAAATACAAATACTCACATAGTAGAACTAGGCACAATAATCGGTAACCACACAGGTAATGGTAGTTTGGCAGTAATTTTTGTTTCTAAAACAAATGTAGAAGAAATAAAATAACTTGAAATTTAAGATTAAAAACTACAATAAATAAAAGGCAATTATAAAATGGTTGATAATAAAAACAAAAAGAACATGCAAATGCCATGTTCTTTTATTATAACTTATTTGTTTTTATAAATATAATTAAAATTTTTGTCTCCCAACTTACAAATGTATGCACCTTCGTTTAAAGTCCCTTTAAAGAAAAATTTATCTTTATGAACTTCGCCATTTTCAGTTTTATAAGTTATATCATAAAAGTTGTATCCTAAAATATTTAAAAGTGGATTAATATAAAATAAATTGTTTTTAATATAAACTATTCCTATCAAACACAAAATTAATAAAAATATTACAAACATACTTATTTTTTCTAATTCAAAAGTTAAAGCAAAAAGCACAAAAAGTGAAAAATAACCTAAAAAATGTTCTTGTGTTATACTTTTTTTCTCAATTATGGTAATTTTCTCTAACTTATAAATTCCGCTTTTACTTTCTTTTACTATTCCAAAACTTCCTAAAATAATTAAAATAGTTAATAGAATTAAAGTTAAAGTGTTTAAGACATTAAAAGTTAGATTTTTATTAATTATATCAATTAATTCTTTTATAATAATCAAACTATATAGCGGAATAAACGCACTTAAATATAAAAAAACTTTTTGCATATTATTAGTTTTTTTATTTTTTTAAAAATTATTCTAGAATGGTTTGATTAAAAATTATAAATGTTTTAAAAATTGAAGCGTTTGAATTTTTTGAAGAATAAAAAAATGTGCTTTAAAGCACATTTATTTTTTACGCACCTGTTCCGTAAGCAGTAGTCCACTTTTCTGGGGCAGTAGTCCAAACTTCACTTGCTGCACCGTTAGCATATTGGATTGCTTCAACTTGGAAAGTTACAGTATAAACTTTGTTTGCATCTAAATTGGTTAGTTCTTTAGGAACTGTTATTGCAGTACAAAAATCTACACTATCACCAGCATTCACCGAACCATTGTAGTAATAATAATCATCAGTTCCTTGAACCCATTTATCGCTTGTTGTAGCAGTAATAGGTTTACTTGTTGCTTCGCCAGTGTTTGTTAATGTAAGTTTACATCTTAAAACAGACTTACTTGTATTTTGCGGAACACTAACACCTATTGCTTGTGTATAACTAGTTCCGGGCATTGCTGTTCCATCAAATGTTAAAGATTCAACACTTGTTCCACCTTGAGTAATATTAATGTTTACTGGGTTACCCAATGTAATATTACCAGTGGCTGTTTGGTTAGCACTAAAGAATGCTGCTGTTAATCCTAAAATTAAAGATAGACCTAATAAAATAGAAAGAGTGATAATAGCAACTGTAGAAGCATTACGATTTTTTCTTGTGTTAACGGCAACTACTCGTTTATTTTCACTATTCTTTTTTGTAGGACTAGGTTTATTTTGTTGATTCATTTGGTTGTTGTCCATACTTTTCCTCCTTTTTTGTTTGATTTTAGTTTGGTGGTTTTATTAAAAAATATACATAACTATTTTGAATTTATTTTTTTATTCTACAAATAATATAGGTAATGAATAGTTTTTTTAATAAGAATAAAGATTTAATATATTTATTTTCCATATTATTCCTGTTTTCTATTTTTCTGGTTGTGGTTAGTTTTTCTATTGCTTATTTCACTTCGACTAAAAATATCACAGGAAATATACAACTTGGAGAGTTGGATTTTGAAATTTTAGTAGATACTAAAGACGCAAATAACATCATGCCGGGAGATGAATTAGATATTAACATTAATGTTGTTAATAAAGTGGCGAACAAAAAAAATTTAATACCTTTTTATTTTAGATTTTGTTTTTTAGATAATGGCATAAAGAATATTATTGACTTTAAAAAAAACGATAATTTTATTAAAGATGATAATTACTATTATTACAAATATAAAGTTAAGGTAAATGATACCGTAAATTTAATTAATTCCATTAAAATTAATGAGTCTTTATCGCAAAACGAAGTGAAATCGTTAAGTTTAGAAATTATGGTTGATGCAGTTCAAAGTGAATATGGGGCATATAAAGAAGTTTTTAAAGATGCACCAAAAGAATGGATAGAGTTTATAGAAAATTTTTAAAATTACTTTACAAAAGTTAAGTTATTAAATATAATATAATTAATAACAAATGATAAAAGGGGGAGTGTTTTAATGAGTGATAATAAATTACCAGATAAAAATGCACCAAAAACACCAAAGGCTACTCCAAAAACAGTAACACCTAAACCAAGTGGGAATGCTCCTAAAGTAGCACCAAAGACCGCACCTAAAACAGCGGTTACACCAAAACCTACAGCAAATTCTGCTATAAAAAGTAATTCAGCAAAAGTAAAAACACCAACAGTGGCTAAAGAACCAGCATCTACAAAAATAAATGCGGGAACAACTGCTATGCCTAAAACAAATCCTTTCACTCCAAAAGTAAATCCTGTTACTAAAAAAGTGGATAGTGAACCAAAACCTGTAATGCCTAATAAAAGTGCTATAAAACCTAATCCTATAAAACCACAAACCAAGGCTGTTGATGCTTCGGGTGTTATGGTTAAAGCGGATGATAATGGAGAAAAAAAGAAAAAACGAAGAAGATTGTTACTATTATTATTGTTGTTACTATTATTTGTAACTTCAATTGGACTAGCAGTTTATTTTGTGAGCAAAAATGCTCCCGTTCCGGAAATTAAATTTTCAATAGAAATTCTATCCAGTGAAGTAAAAACCGAATATGTTGATGAAAATGACCATACCGTAAATAAAATTCAATTTATGCCTGGCGACCCAGTTGAAGGGAATCTTAAAATTAAAATAATTAACGATAAGGGGACAATTTCTACTAGTGAAAATGTTTTCTTAAGATTTAAAATAGATATTGTTGTAGATGACAACAACTATTATAATTTCTTTGACCCTATTTTGAATGAAAGATATGAAGGCGAAAAATGGACTTGTGGCGATAAAACTTTAACCGATTTTACTAGGGGGCAAAGTTTTGATGGATATTATTACTATAACACCAAATGTTATGGTGGCGAAGAAATAGAAGTATTTAATAGTATTGATTTTGTTGGTGAAAGACAAAATAACGCATTAAACGGAAAAGAAGGTAAAATGATATTTACTATTGAAATTTTACAAGGCGACCATTCTGCTATAAACGATAATTGGCAAACAGCACCAACTACATGGCGTAGAAAAGTTAGATAAGGGGCAAAAATGAAAAAATTTTGTAAGATACTCTGCTCAATTTGTTTATTAATTAGTTCTTCACTAATCTTTTTTGCTTGCAAAGATGATATAACGCCTAAAATATTGCAAGCACCAGCGAATTTTGGAATGGTAAATAATGGAGAGTTGGATGACGAAACTTTTGATTTTATAAATAATCAATATTTGTTGGTTGTAGAAAAAAATGCAAATGCTAGTTCCTATAAATTTTATTTGACCGACAACTCAAATTATCAGAGTTTAGATAATTATGTGGGATATGAAACCACAAATAACTATTTTGATGTAACAAATATTTTTGATAGTAAAAAAGTTTATCATTATTTTGTTCAATATATAGGTGATGGGAAAAAATATCTTAATAGCGAATATTCTACTATAAAATCGTATACTCCAGACCCTGAAATGGTGGATGCTCCTTATGTGCAATTAACTGGCGAAAAATTATGTTGGACACAAATTTTAAATGCTAATAGTTATGAAATTTATGAAACAATTTTAAATAAAGATAATAGTGTTGTTCAAGAAAAAACAAAGATTGCAACTGTAAACTACAATGTATTTGAATATGATATAAGTGCAAGATTTAGTGATGTTAATTATCCATATTATAAATATAATTATGAAGTTTTATCATTAGCAAGTGGTTTTTATGAAAATTCAAATTTTAGCAACAAAGTTGAATATATTAAAAATGTAAATTTAGAGACGCCAAAAAATTTAAGTGTTTCAAAAGAAGATAATGATTACTATTTAAGTTGGGATAACACAAAGTATGCAACAAGTTATTTAGTAAAAATTAATGGAAATACTCCTATTGAAATAAATAGCACAAAACTAAACATAACTGCATATTTAACAAATTACGCAAGTTTTACTTTCAGTGTAAAAGCAAATAAAAGTGATGCTATAAGTTATATTGAAAGCGATTATAGTAACGATTTAGTTTATGACTATAAAACAAAATTACAAATGCCAACTAATTTAACTGTTGCAACTGAAGGTGAATTTATTAAAGTAGAATTTGATAATGTAAATTTAGCAACAAACGGTTATACTTTAAAAGTTTATTACTTAGGTAGTCTTGTTAAAACAATCAGTGATTTTGAAAGTGGAAATTTACTACGTTCAACCGAACTGGTAGGTGAATTAGATGCTGATAAAGATATAACTATAGAAGTTTATGCAAATAATGTTGGAGAATATATTGAAAGAAGCGAAAGTGCTAGAGTTAACTACACAATATTAAAACCAACACTAGGCTAATAATTAAAAATAAAAAATAAAATACAATAGATTAATATTGAAAAGTTAAAAATCATATAACAACAAAAAACATAAGTCAAACAAAAAAAAGAGCAATTAAATTGCTCTTTTTTAAACTAAAATTAAACATTGAAACGGAACAAAACAACATCGTTGTCTTGAATAACATAGTCTTTTCCTTCCATTCTAACTTTACCTTTTTCTTTTGCCTTAGTAAAATTGCCTGCTTCCATTAAATCATCATAACTTACAATTTCGGCCTTAATAAAGCCTTTTTCAAAGTCGGTATGTATTTTTCCTGCTGCTTGTGGGGCTTTCGTCCCTTTTTTAATTGTCCATGCTCTAACTTCTTTTTCGCCTGCAGTTAAATAACTAAACAATCCTAAAGTGTCGTAACTTGTTTTAACAAGTTTATCAAGCCCACTTTCTGTAATACCTAATTCTTGAGAAAACATAATTTTATCTTCATCGCTTAAACTTGCAAGTTCTTCTTCAATTTTAGCACATAAAACAATCATTTTAGCGTTTTGTTCGTTTGCTATTTGTTCAACAACCTTAACGTAGTCGTTATAAGGCTTAGAGATGTCATTTTCGCCGATATTTGCAACATATATTACTGGTTTGCTTGTTAGTAAGAAGAAACTTTTGACAATTTCTTTTTCATCATCATTAAAGTTTAAAAGTCTTGCTGGTTTACCTAAGTCTAGTTGAGTTTTTATTTGTCTTAATATATTTAATTCGGTCTCTGCATCTTTTAAACCTGCTTTAAAGTTTTTTTCGGCTTTTTCTAGTCTTTTATCAACTGTTTCTAAATCTGCCATAATTAATTCGTATTCAATTATATCTATATCTCGTTTAGGATTTACACTATTTTCAACATGTAAAATATTTGCATTATCAAAGCATCTAACAACATGGCAAATAGCATCAACTTCTCGAATATGGCTTAAAAATTTGTTGCCTAATCCGTCGCCTTTACTTGCTCCTTTAACTAGACCTGCAATGTCTACGAATTCAATAACAGCAGGTGTAATTTTTTGGCAGTTATATAATTTTGCTAAATTGTTTAATCTATAGTCTGGAACGCATACCATCCCAACATTTGGTTCAATAGTGCAAAAAGGGTAGTTTGCACATTCTGCCCCTGCTTTTGTTATTGCATTAAATAAAGTGCTTTTACCAACATTTGGTAGTCCTACAACACCTAGTTTCATATTTCATCTCCTTAGTAATCATAAAGTAGTTACTTTTGCATTTTTTCGATGGCAAAAATATCATTGCGTAGCAATATTATTCGCATTAGCGAATATCATTGAATCATTAGGTTCAATTTCATTGTAAGTAAAAAGAAAAACTTAAAGATTATTCTTTTACTTGCTTGGTTGGAGTGGTAGGATTTGAACCCACGAAATGTCGGAATCAGAATCCGATGCCTTACCGCTTGGCGACACTCCAAAAGTAGAATAATTTTAACTCAGTTAAATTTTTTTGTCAACCTTATAAAAATATTAAATATAATTTGCTTTAAAATGTAAATTATATTATAATTTAAGTATGGAATTAGATGTATTAAATATTTTAAAACTTAATTCTACTTTAAATAACCTAATTGAAGGTTTTGATGATTTTTTATACACAAAAAAAATTAATTTAACTATAAAAGATAAAATATTAATACTTTTAACTGAAAAATCGCTTTCTCCGTTTGAATTAATTAAAATATTGTCGGTTGCTAAAACGAACTTGGCATTAATTTGTCAAGATTTAATTAAAGATGGACTTATTAAAAAAGAAAAAGATTTGATAGATAAAAGAAATATAATTTATTCTTTAACGGATGTAGGGAGAGAAAGAGCAATTAATATTGCGCTTAATATAAATAAGCAAATAAATATGAAAATAGAATTTAAAAATAATAATGAGCAAATTAATAATAAAGTTAAAGAGTTATTACAGTTATTAAGTTAATAGATTATAGGGCGATTGTTGTGGTCATAAATCTTATCGAAGTTTAAACCTAAATATTCGCCTTTTTTACGCAAAAAATTACCATTTATTTGAGTGCAAGACAAAAATGCAAAATTATATTTTATTAAAAGTTTGTTATTACTTGTATCTATAAAAACTTTAAACCCCAATTTGTTTAATTCTTTATAATAATTATTTATAACATTGTTCGACGGAGAAACATAAATGTTAATGTTAGGAGATATGTTAAAAATCGTATCTTTAATATAAGTAATTTCTTCTTCTAAATTTGAAATATCAACATTTGGATTGCTAAAAGCAAATTTGTAACCTTTTGTTTTAAGATTTGCCATAAGTTTTTTTAAGGTTAATAAATCATTGTTTAAATTAGGGTTGGTTTTAGAAATATTATATCCTAAAATATTGTCGTTTTTGTCAAAAGAAATTATAGAGCGAGCATTGTTTTGTGAAAAATCTTTATTTTCCTCAATAAAATTTTCTAAAATAGGAATAAAATCGGCAGTATAACTTATTTGATTTTGTTCAGTTTGTTTTGAAGAAAAAGTTGCTATCTTATCTTTAGAGTCTATGATAAATTTGTCTATAAAGCAATTTTCATTATCGTGATAATTTATATGATTAAACATTAAGATTAACGGTTTTTTGTTTAATGGTAAATATATATCTCGTTTAAAAATATTTTCTTCTTGAATGTCTAAATAATCAAAAATATCAATTAAAACGTAATTATTTATATATAATTCGTTTAATAAATTTGAAAATTCCTTTGTCGTTAGATATAAATTATTTAATTTTTCGCTATTGGCATTTTCGGTAAAAGCAACTATTGGGTAGGCAATTAATTTATTAATAGAAATGATTTCAGGTTCGTATTCGCAATAAAACAATCCATCTTTTACAAAGAACTTCGAGTAATGAGTAATTAAAGAATAAATAGTTTTTTTGTCTTTAAATAATTGGCTTTTACTTTCTAAAAATTCAACTGCTTCTTTATATTCCTTTTTGGTTGCTAGTTCTCTTGCTTTTAGAACAATATTTTCACGATAATTTTCCATAAGACCTTCTATCTCTTTAATTTTATAACTAAAAAATTGTGTGTTCTCTTGACATAAAATATCAAGATATTTATACATAGTTTCAACATTACTATCTATTTCATTGTTACCTTGAAGTTTGATTAGGAGTGTTTCAACTAATTTTTCTCTATTAATTGCACTTTCTGGTGTAGCAAAAAGGGTGTTAACATTAATTATATTAACACTACTAAATATTAGAAAAAATATTATTAAATAATAAATAATTTTTTTCATACTTTTAGTATCTCTACTTATTTATTAAAAATTTAAAAAGTATAAAAAAAGATATTTTTTGATAAAATTTTTTATTAATTTTATGTCTAAAAGTGTTATCTTTTATCTATGGAAAAAAGATTAAATAAATACATAAAAAAAGTATTAATTAAAGATGATTGTTTTAGTGAAATTAATAATTTAATTGAAGAGAATTTTGTAAATAGTAGAGTAGTATTCGTTGTAGATTTTTATACTTATCAAACTTATTATTACAAATTATTAGAACTACAAAAATGCTCTTTAAATAGTGTGGAAATTAAGGTTATTTATAACGAAAAAAAGTCAGAAAAAAAACTTGAAAATTTATTGAATGAAACTTATAGTATGATAGTTGGAATAGGCGGTTTTAATGTGTTAAAATTCACTAAAAATTTTGCCATAAAAAATAATATAAATTATGCTATTATTAACTTATATTCATTAAAATGCGAAATTTTTACTGATTTTTTATCAAATTTTGATTATTTTAACCCAAATTCGCCAATATTCGTGTTAATAAATAAGCAAAAAGTAACACATAAATTATTGTTTGATTTAAGTGTAAATTTGTATAAATATAGTTATGTTTTGTTTGAAAATTATACTTTGGAATTTAAGAAAAATTATATTGATATTATAACAAATATAAATGCTGAAAATATATATGAAAAGGTTGTTGCTTGTGGGCTACTTTTTAATCAAAACAATATAAAATTTATAGTTAAAAATAATTATAATGATTTTAATAATTTTATATATAGTCAGGTTTATTTATTAATAAATAGAAATATATTAAAAAAGATAAATAAAAACAATTTGTGTTTGATAGATATGTTAAATTTTAATAGTAAAAAAAGTTTAAATAATTATATTAACTTTGATGTTAAATTTAACAAATTTTACTTGCTTGCAAATAAATATTATCTTTTAAACAAAATAAATAAAGTTTTAGAGATGAATGCAACAATCTTATTTAAACTAAAATGTTTAGATATATATGCTTTTTATACTTATTGTAAAACTTGTGATAAAATTAAATTTAAAAATATTTTTAATTTTAATAACACAATTTTAGATAAAATGAAATATTTTGAAATATTTGAAAGTGTAAATAAATTTTATGCTTAAAAAAAATAAAGCGGTTAATAATTAATGCATGAAAAAATTAATTTTATTAATCGCCTTTTTGTTTCTTCTTACTTTAACTTATAGTTTCTCGCCAATATTTAATAATTTATTTTCTTTACATAATGTTGTTTTTAGTGATGCGGTATATTCGGTTTATTGTTTAGATATTAGTAGTAGTTTAAATTCTAATGATATAATTGTTTTAAATAATGGAAATAGTTTTATAGTAAAAAGCAATATAAATTATGCTGAATTTGTTAAAAAAAATTCTTTTAATGTTTTGGGTGAAAGTGTTAGTTTTAAAAGCGACTTGTTTTCTATTGATAGAATAATTAAATTTTATAATATTGATGTAAAAATAAAAGAGAATGTTGCTGATATTATAACTATTTATGGATATAGTAAAAACAATCAATTTACCAATTCGGTTATAATTGACAATGAACCTGTAAATATACAAATTGCTTTTAAAGATAAAAAACTGACGATAGGCACTCCAATAATTTTAGGAGATTATTAAAAATTTATGTTTAAAAAAAAATATTAAGTCAACAATTAGAGTAGGAGGATAGTATGGAAAAATTTTTAAAAAGAATGAGCAAATATAAAACGTACTTATATTCAATTTTGGCGGTTGTAATTTTAGCGGTAATTTTAACTACTGTGGTGGCTGTTAATACGAATAAAACACAAAATTCTATACCAACGAACACAGATTCAATTAAGTTTAGTTTACCTGTTTTAAATGCAAGTATTACTAAAGGTTATAATGCTGAAGAGTTGCAATATAATAAAGGTTTAAACTGCTGGGAAATTCATAAAGGCTTAGATTTACTTGCTGAAATAGGAGACAATGTTCTTGCTTGTTACGACGGAGAAGTTACTAACATCACTTCTAACTATTTAGATGGAACAACTATTGAAATAACTCACTCCGATGGTTTAAAAAGTGTGTATAGTGGTTTAAATAGTGACACTAAAGTAAAGGTTGGCGATAGCGTTAAAATCAACGATGTGATTGGTGTTGTCGGCTCAGAACTAGCGCTAGAAGGCGAAGAAGGTTCTCATGTTCATTTTGAATTAATTAAAGATGGCGAGAAAGTTGACCCATTAAATTACATTGAAATTGGGCTAAAAGATTAATTGTGTAAAATGCTTTACTTTTTATAAATTTAGTGATATAATTAACCTGTTTATTCTATATAGGAGGACATTTATGACTACTTTTGAAAAAGTAAGGGAAGTAATTTGTAATCAACTTGGTAAACCTGAAGATAAAGTGACTTTAGATAGTAACATCGTTGAAGGCTTAGGTGCAGATTCTCTTGATGTTGTTGAAATGCTTATGGCTTTAGAAGAAGAATTCAACATGACCTTACCAGATGAAGCATGTGCAAATTTAAAAACTGTTAACGATATTGTTACATTTATTGATGCTCATAAAAATAAATAAAGAAATGGCTTTTAGCCATTTTTTTATTTTGTCTAGATTAAAATAATTGTCATATTTTGTAAAAACAAATCATATTTTATACCACAAGGATGGTGCAAAATATGAGCGAAAAAGAAATTATAAATATTGCAAATTTTATATTAGATAAAAACCTAACTATTAGGGGAGCAGGGAAAATTTTTAATACTCCTAAAAGCACACTTCACTATAATGTAACCACAAGACTTAGAGAAATTGATTATAAATTATATTTAAAATTACACTTATATTTACAAAAAAATTTTAAAGAAAAACATATTAGGGGCGGACTTGCGACCAAAAAGAAATATAGTAAAATGTGTTAAAGAATTTAATAAATTTTATAAAATTGATTACCATAAAAAATAATATTTATTTTTAAAAAACTTAACAAAAAGAGATAAAACATAACATTTTATCTCTTTTTTTGTGACATTTTGATATAAAAATGTGACATTTTATTGATTTTTGTAAATTTTCTCTAAATTTTCTAAGGATTTTTTTAAGGCATAAATATAATCTCTTTTTAAGTTTTTAAGGCTACTTAAATAGCCATTAATTTTTGTGATATTGTAATAATTGAGATTAGAAATATTGTTTAATGCTTCTAAAGTGTTATTTTGGGTTGGGTAAAATTTATAATTTTTTATATTCGTCATTATAAGTTTGTTTTCACCATTTCTATAACGATAAAACAAACTAATATCTCCTAAAAATGCAACACGAATATAAACATCTCCATTATCAACTTTTTCTATTTTATATTCTGTTCCATCTTTTTTACATTTTCTAAAAAAGTCAGAAACTGTTATAAAGGTTTTTTTGCTATAATCTTCATCTAAAGTAATTTTTTCAATTTTAACTTTTTTGTTTTGAGTTCTATAAACTTCAACATATTCTTTAGTGCTGTTAATTATATAAACAGGTTCGTTGAAACTTTTATTTTTAAGTAATTCAGTATTAATTACAAAATTTTTTTTAATTTTTTCTAATTTTCTCATATGTTATCGTCCTTTTTTGTGTATTTGTCATATAAATTGTAACTTTCTGGGCTTATGATTGCTCTAAAAGTTCGGTCTATAGAAATAGGAATTTCTTTTTTGATATTTTTTAGTAAATTTTTGATATATTCTCGTTGAGTTTTATGGTTCGCTGGGCAACAATTAAAAAATACTGGCATAGTTTTGCTTTCGTTTATTGTTTCATGTTCTTCAATAAAAATCATTGGCCTAATTACATAAATGCCTGTGTTGGGAAGATAAGTAATAGGAGCAAAAGTAGAAAGCCTACCCTCATAGAACAAACTTAAAAAGAAAGTTTCTATTAAATCATCACGAGTATGCCCTAAAGCCACCTTGTTACAACCTAATTCTTTTGCTTTGTTGTTTAATATTCCACGCCTTAGTTTTGCACATAGTGAGCAAGGGTTCTTCTCTTTTCTTTCAGTAAAAACGATATCGTAGATTTGACTTTTAACTACAACATATTCAACGTTTAATTCATCGCAATATGCTTTTACTTTACTGTAATCACTTTCGCCGTTAAAAAGGTCAACAGAAATTGCAATTAGACTATATTTTTTGGGTGAAAAACGTTGAAATTTTGCAAGTAAAGTAAGCAAAACTAAACTATCTTTTCCGCCTGATAATCCAACGGCAATTTTATCATTTTCTTCAATTAAATTGTAGGTTTCTATGCACTTACGAAATTTTGACAATAATTTTTGAATCATAGTTTTAATTGTAAATATTTTTTAGTGTTTTGTAAAGGAATTTTGCACCTATTTTATGAAAAAAAGTAAGACAATTTAATTGACAAAATAAGTCATTTATATTTATAATAATATAAATAATTTAATTATATTATTTTGTGATAAAAAATGCACTTTGTTACAAAATAAATTTAGGAGTAATTATGAAGATAAAAAAACTTGCGACTATTTTATTTGTTACACTACTTTCTTTTATGGGGGTATTCTTTGGCTGTAAACCAAATTACAATAATTTTAGTATTGAGGTTAATGGCGAGAACACCATTAATTTAAGCACGAAAGAAATAGGGGATTTAAAAACTGAAGCATATGTGCAAATAAATATTAAAAATGCACCAAATGATGCTTGCAGAAATATTTCTACTCAAGTAAGCAAAGGGAATATTATAACTATTTCTAAGGTGGAAAATAATAATAAAGATATCGCAGTTTTCAAGATTAAAGCACTAGAAAATATATCTTCATATGACCCTAGTTGTGAAGTTACTTTTAAAAGTGCAGAAGGTAACAAAACTTGCAGGTTAAAAGTAAATGTTATCATTCCTGTTACAAATATTACAAAAAATGATGCATATAGCCCTTATGTTGTTGCTGGCGATTTAGACGAAAACGGACAAGCAAATAAATATTACATAGATACGGCTAGTTTAATTACTTTCTCTCCAAGCAATACTACACAAAGAGATATTGTTTATAGTTTAGTTGATGAAACTTTAAAGGATAGATATGACATTGTTGTGTTAGAAAATGGTGCGATAAGTGTCGGCAAAGTTTTTGATGAAAGTAATGTTGCTGTTCCTACTAGCATTAAAATTAATGCAAAAAGCAAAAGTGATGAAACAAAAAGTTTTGATTTTGATGTTAGAGTTTTAAGAGCAATTTCTTATGATGATTTTGAAATTAGTTATAGATACGATACTATAGATGCCGAAGAACAAAAGTTTAGTGGAGAAGATGATTTAATTGAGGGCGCTGACAATTCTACAACAATTAATACTTTAATAAAAAACGGTATTTCTCTTGCATCAAATAAAGACTCTCAAAGAAATGTTGAATTTAATATTTCTATGCTTGCTCAATCTGGATTAAGTTTTGATGAAATTGAAGTTGAGTTTAAAAATAATACTTTAAACAATGCTTTAATTGAATATTTAAGCACTAATGATATTAAAACAATTAAAAATTATAAAATTTATTCAACGAATTCTGGAAACGATGTTTTGGTTGTAAAACTAAAATACAAAGGCATTTATGATTATGCTAAAACTGTTGAAATTCCAATTTCAGTTAAAGAATATCCAATTTCTTTAATGGTTAATGCTAGTGATAAAGATGTTTATAATATTTTTGATTTTTATGAAAATTCTGTTAAAGGCGAAGAATTTAATGTTGTTGTAAGTAAATTAGGTGCTTATGATAGAACATTTAAAATCGTTATACCTGAAGACCAATTTAATCTTGTTGACATAAGATACAATAACAAATTATTAGATTATGAAACATTAACAAATTTAACTTTTGATAGTGGTAGTAGTATATTCATAAAAGCAAAAGAAGTTTTGTCAGTTATAGATTTTGACTTGATGCCAAAAATTAGTTTTGTTTCATCTTCTTTATTTGTAGATGGAAATTTACCAAATGACATACTAACTACCGAAGAAGGGAAAAAACTATCAAAAACTATAACTTTAAATTTACTACCTGGAGTTAAAACACTAGAATATGATGGTGTTTTCTTAGAAGAAAAAGATTGTTATTATCTTCAAAGTAAAAATAACCAAATAGTTATTGACTATGTTATTAACAAAGAATTTGTGCCAGAATTAAGTAGTGTTATTAATATCGAATTTTTACAAGGTGAAAATTTAATTAAATCTATTGAAAATAGAATTGACAA
This sequence comes from uncultured Clostridia bacterium, assembly GCA_934754445.1. GTDB lineage: Bacteria > Bacillota > Clostridia > Christensenellales > UBA1242 > UBA7868. Next base: position 54,063 of record CAKVHZ010000001.1, read on the forward strand.
TGTTAACAACAAATTGCAATTTGTTTTAACAAGTGGCGAAGATTTAGGTCAAGTTGTATTTTATTTAACTAGTCAAAATGGTTTAAAAACAAAACAAAAGAAAATTCAAATTTATAATTATTACGATGAAAGCCTTGAACAATTTAGTTTAAAACTGGAAAGTAATAACTTAAAACAATCTAAAATAGGTGAAGATACTAAATATTATCTAGGACTAGCCGAAGGTAAAAACTTTGCTAATATTAAAGTAGAAAACCCACAAAATGCTACTATTTATGATGTGGTAATTGAAAGTAGTAATGAAAGTGCTATAAAACCTACAATTTTAAATAAAGAAAATTTAACCTTTAACCTTTTTGCATTAAATGAAAGTGTAGACCCAGTTAAAATTACAGTTAAAATTTTAGTATATAGTGCTAATGATGTTGTAAATAATACAATGCTTCAATCCGAAATTGTGCTTGAATTTGAAGTAAATACCTACTATCCTATAACTGCGGTAGAAGTAAAACAAGAATCAGTTACTGTAGTTGATGGCATGAGTTTAGATATTGATAGCAAAAACAAAAAATTAAATGTTTTAGATGTTGAAAACTTAATTGATATCCAAAGAAATGGGGATATTTATGCGGGGCTAAAAGTTGAATATATTTTCCCTACAAACTTTATCGAATTTAAAAACTTTACTTACAACTATAATGCAATAGATAATCAAAGTTATGCATTAGAAGAAAAAGAGGGCAGTCCATTTAAGAAAATTATTTTCTTTGCAGGGAAATCTCATAAATTTGTAAACAATGAATATAGTTTTAGATTAACAATTAAAATTTATGACCTAGAAGGTGGCGAAGGCTTAGCGCCTATAACACTAAACATAGTTTTAAAAAATCAAGTTCAAGTAGATAATATCGAAATTTTAAATGATGATGGATTTGTTTATTTACAAGATACTGATGTTTATGGTCAAATATTAACAAAAGTTTCTTCAAAAACTGGCGAAAAAGTTACAAACTCTAGTTTAACTTACGAAATTGTTGAAAACAATAATAGTGTTAATTTAGATAATGAAGCAGGTGTTTTAACAATTAAAGCACCAGGTGTAACAAAAGTTAAAATTAGTGCAAATTCAAGTAAATATAACGAAGATGATGAATTTGCGGTATATAGATATGTTTATGTGATTGTTGCAGATGGTAGTAAAAATTATCCATATATTTTAAATGCCAATGATGTAACAATTACTAACGGAAAATATTACACTTTAAAAGAAGATGTTGTTTTAAATAATCAAATAGATGCAAGCATTAATCAAGGTGGAATTTATGGTCAATTTGCTTATTATGAATATTCAAATAAAAAAGCAAATTCAACATATAATTTAATCTATAAAGGTTTAAATAGTAGTATTTTTGCAAGTAATGAAACTTCATTTGATTTTAAAAATATAAACATTGTAATTGAGAGTAGCATTTTAAATGTTAACGATGACTTTGGGCTAATTTCTAAAGTGAATAAAGGCATTATAGAAAAAGTCAATTTAACAATTTCTAGTTTAGATATAAGTGGTAACTCTTCAAAACTAGGCTTAATGTTTGCCGAAAACGAAGGCGATATAATAAATTCTAGTGTTAGTGGTAGTGTTATAATTAATATTCCTAATGTTAGTTTTGGTGGTTTAGTAAGTGAAAATAACGGAACAATTAAAGGCTCATATAACTTTTTAAATAAAACCAATAACGAATATAATGCAAATTTAACTATTGTTGATAAAAATAATAGTAATATAGTTGCTGGTTTAGTTGCTACAAATAACGGAGAAATAACTAACATAAAAGTAAATGCAGTTATTAAAAGTAATGCTAATGTTTTAGCAGGTTTAATAGGTAGCATAGAAACTACTGATAAAAATTATGAGAACTTATACTTTACTGGTAGTTTAAATAATTCTTTAGCAAGTTCTATACTTGGTGGAATTATTGGTCAAGTTTTATACAACAACTCTTTTGAACTACTTTCTGTAAACTTTATAGAAAATGTAAATAACTCTAACTATATGATTAGTGGTTCAGTTGTTGGTGGGCTTGTTGGCGAGATTAAAGATAGTAGTATTAAATTTAGTTATGTAACAAGTTTTGTAAACAATCAAAACTTAAATGGTCAAGTAGTTGGTGGCTTGGTTGGTAAATCTTTAGGAAACTTAAATTTACAAGCAGTTTATAGTAATGTAAGTTTAACGGGAGAAAAATTAGGAGCATTGGTAGGAACTAGTGAAAATATAGTGATTAGTGATGCTTATAGTAAATCTACTGGTGCTAATAGTTTAGTAAATGAAACAACTAATGCTAGTGTTAATGAAACTTATTCGGTAAGCCAACAAAAAGTTGTTGAAAATGGAACATTTACAGGTAGTAATAATTACACAGTTTCAAACTATTTAGAAACATTAAATAATAGTTTATTTAGTGATGGAAACTTCTTTGTTATTTCTACAGATTACAATAATGGTTTACCATATCTTGTTTATAATAAAAATGGAAACTATAAAAAATTATTAACTATAGAGGCTCTTAAGTTAAATGCTAATTTCGTAATAGGCTCAGGTAACTTTGGTAATCACTTATACGGAACTGACAAAAACTTAATAGTTATTGAAGAAAATAATAACATTTATAATAAAGCAGTTATTTTCTATCAAAATAATTTAGAATATAATTTAGATGACTTTATAAATATTACTAGTGAACCAAGTGATGCAAATATTAGTGATTTAGTTAGAATTTTAAGTTCTAATGAAAATATTATAAAAATTGCTGATGGAAAAGTTAAGATTGTTGGCACGGGTAATGTAATTATTACAATTCAATCTAAAACGAATAGAGATGTTAAAACCGAAGTTTATATTAATGTTATTAACAAAATTACTAACTTTAATTTAGACTATAACAACATGATTGTTGACGGTGATAACTATAACTTTAATATCTCAAAATCTAATACAAAACTATTTGGTTACAATATATCTAATAAAACTAATAATATGGGTATATATTTTGGTTTTAGTAATAACCCAGTTAATAGTTTATTAATCAACAATGAAAAGGTAGTAAATAATAGTGCATTTATAACTAACGATTTAGTAGTATATGCTGGTAGAGATGTATTTAATAGTAATGTTAAAGTAGCACCATTCTATAGTTTAGATTTTAATGGAACAAAAATTAACTTAATAGAAAATGATTTAATTTTAAATAACTTAATTATTAATGTTTTAGAAGGTGCAACTTCTATTAGTGTAAGTAATACTTCTATAACAGTAACAGAAAAAGAAGAAGCAGAATTTGATGTTTTTGTTACTCCTACATCGCTTTTAGGCGATTTAGAATTTGAATATACCGATGATTTAGGTAGTATTTTAGATACTCCTAGTGTAACTTTAATTTCAAATGATAGTGGATATCTAGTTTATAACGTTAAAGTTAATGCAAAAGCAGTAAATATTGTTGAAGAAAAAATTGGTCAATTAAAAGTATGGCACAATACTAATAAAGATTTATATTCTTATGTTAATATAATTGTTAGAAGTAGTAAATTAAAAAGTGTAGAACTAAATCATTATGGTAGTAAAGTAACAAAATATGATGATTACAATAGCATAATAACAAAAGCAACAACTCCTAATACTGAAATAGTAACAGGTAATACTGGGGTATTAAACATTAATTTATATCCAAGTTATGCTAATATTACAAAAGTTGAAATTTATAGTTCAGTTAATAACGGAAATTATATTTTATTTAATCAACTTGCTTATAATAATGATGATAAACTAGTAGTAGTTGATAATCGTGGTAATATTAAATATGGATTAAGTTTAGATGTTGCGAAATCTCGTTTAAATGCGGGTAAATTTAGTTTTGATGGTAATTTATATGTTTCTACATTATTATCTTCAAATGTTATAGAAAATACAGTATTTACAGTAACTGTAGTTTGTTATACTTTAAGTGGTGAAACATTAACAAGTTCTATAGAATTAACTGCTAAACCTTTAACAAGTGTAATATTAACAAATGCTAACGGAAGCAAAGATTTCTATTTAGCAAAAGGTGGAGAATTAAGATTAAAAGTTAATAAAGTAAATTTAACCGAAGATGCGATTTCTACTATCTCTTACGAGTATGACAATAGAATTATCAGTATCACTCCAGAAGATGATGAATTAGTAGTAAGCACAGGAATTTTAACTCCAAGAAACACTCAAGTAACTATTACTCCTAAATTTATAACTTATATAAATGGTCAAAGAATAGAAGCAAAAAGTAATTCAATAACTATCACCATTGTAGATTTTGTTGTAAATGAAATTTATGTAGAAGATAGTGAAGACGGGGTTTTAAATAATAACCTAGGTAATTCTACTTTGCTTAAAGCAAAAATAAATGCCGAAATTGCAGATGTTACTAAACTTACTAGCGACCAAGAAAAATTAGAGTATTCTAATATATTATTAAAAATTGCAACTTTAGAAGAATTAATAAGCAAAGATAATTTAACTTGGAACTTAATAACTCAAAATAATAGTGGAACTTTAATTTATAATAACTTAAAAGAAAATGGTATTTATACTAACTTTAAAGTTGGCATTAATGAAGATGGTTATTATTATGTTGTTGGTAAAGTTATATCTAATAACAATATGGCTTTAAGAGCAAATATTAGTTATGAAAAAGGTTTAGTTACTTTAAAAAGTAGTTCTAATAACGAATTCGTAACCGGCTTTGCATTAGTCGTTAAAACTTATTCTAGTTTAGATAATCCACTTCCTATAACTAGTAAAGAAGAATTCTTGAACATGCAAGAAGGTCAAGACTACATTTTATTAAACGATATTACTTTAGATGCAGAATTTAGTGGTATTAGTGTTAATGTTTCTAGTTTTGATGGTAACAATAAAATAATTAACTTACAAGGTTTTACTATATTAGATGCTAGTGTTCAAAATTTAGGTTTATTTAACACTGTTGGAGAAGACTCAGTAATTAAAAATGTTACAGTAAATATTTTACCTTCAGTGTTCTATATAGGAACGGATAGTAAATATGGGCTAAGAGTAAATGCACAAGAATTAACCAGTTTAAATTTTGGTTTAATTAGCGGAACAAATAATGGTGTAATTACAAATTGTAAAGTAGTAAATAATAACAGTAGAATTGTAAACAAAAACAATATTTATAAAAATATTACAATCTATGTAAACACAAGTGAAAGTGTTGATGTAAAAATCGGTGGTGTAGTAGGTGTAAACAATGGCTACATTACAAATAGTAGTTTTGGTAGTAGAAACAAAAACTCTATTACTATTAACTCTATTGCTGAAATTGGTGGATTTGTTTGTATAAACAACAAAAAGATTGCATCAAGTTCAGTAAAAAATATAACAATTTATAATAATGCAAAATCAAAACTTACAGGTGGTTTTGTATGTGAAAACAATAATGGTTCTTCTATTATAACAAGTTTTGTAGAAGGTTATTTAGAAGGCTCTAGAGATGAAGTTACAGAATATATAAAAGACGGCGGAATATTTGCTAATGGTTATGTTGGTGGATTCGCTACAATTAATAGCGGAAACATTAAAGATAGTTATTCAAACATCGTTATTTCAACAAATAAAAGAAGTGCGGGTTTTGTATACAATAACACTAATGGTTATGTAGAAACTTGTTATTCTGCTAGCAAAAGTGCAAAATCTACTCAAAGTTATCGTGGATTTGTTGGAAACAACGAAGAAAATATTACACTTGATAATGCTGGTATAAAATATTGCTATTTCTTAGGTGATAGAAATGAAAATGCTGGCGAAGATGAATATTCGGAACACGCAAATCAAATAGTAGATTTAGTAAAAGCAGAATATTTAGAAGGATTTATTTATGATAATTCAACTTCAACAATTTGGAGTTTTGACGGATTAAGTCTTCCAAAACTATATGATGCAGAAAAACAAATAATTTGTGAAAGAAAATTATTAGATGATAATAAATCCAGTGGAAATACTGAATTATATGAATATATATATATAAATAATAATATAGGAACTATTAATAATCCTATTATGGTATCTTCAACTGAAGAATTGCTTTCTGCCTTAACAATGGAAGAAAACTTGTATTCATATTACTACAATAATAAACTTCAAAAAACTAACATTAATTACAATCATATTATTTTGGTTAAAGATATTGATTTGTCTAAATTAATAGATGCTAACAACAATGTTGTTAACTCAGATAAAGAAGTTCAAAAACTTCAAGATATAGTATTTGCTGGTAATTTTAATGGTAATGGTATGACTATTGAAAATATCACAATTACAGCAAAAAATAATACGAACTATACTTCATTTGGTTTATTTAAACAAATAGGCATAGAAAATATTTATAACACTAATGGAAAATTATATAATAATAAATTAGATGAAGATAATTGTAGTGTAATTAAAAATTTAAATTTAAGTATAGTTAATATTTCTGCTACTTTAACAAAGAGTGTAGGAACATTAAGTGGTGAAGTTATTAATTCTAAACTTTATAACATATCAGTTACTGGTGGAACAAATGTTGTTGTAACTGGTGCTAATATGGTTGGTGGTATTGCTGGTAGAATAAGCGGAAACAGTTATGCAAAAGGTATATCAAGCAGTTTATCAGTAAAAGCTACTTACGATAATAAAACTAGTAATTACGATTATAATGTAAACAAAACTAAAAATATTTACAGAAATGCTAACAGCAATATTGTTTTAAACGATAATGATAATAACTATCGAGTTAATATTGCGGGAGGATTATTTGGTGTTGTAGATATTTATAAAACTGAAGTAGTATCTTTAGTTCAATCTGCAGGCACTTATTCTTACTATATTAATGGTAAAATTAATAGAGATAACGATGAAAATTTAACTAATGCAAACATTCAATTTGCAAGAGTAACTGATGAAATTTCTATAAGTGGAGATATTGTTGGTGGACTATTTGGTTATGTTGAAAGTGGTAGTAAAATTTACGATGCAAGATTAGTTTTAAGTGCTAATTCAAATCAAAATATTTTAGCAAGGTCTATTGCCGGTGGTATAATTGGTAAAAACAAAGGCTTTGTTTCATATTTAACGGTTGAACATGAATTATCAGTTCAAAGACAATTAGATGCTTTAAAACAAGAAGAATACAAAGACGGTCATTTATTCTCTAGCATAGATAATAAAGCGATATATGTAGGTGGTTTAATTGGTGTAATAGAAAATGGTAGAATTGAAAACAGTTATTCTAAGGCAAACATTATTGCTAAAAATTCTATGTATGTAGGTTCTATTGTTGGTAACTTTATAGATAGTAAAATGAATTTTGTTTATGCTGTAAGTTACTTAGAAGCACAAGATAAAGAAGAAACTACAAGTGGAGTCATTACTAAAAATGCTGGCTATGCTGGTTTAATTGGTAGAATTAGTAGTTTTAGTGGTGGTTCACTAGGAAATATTAGTTCGGTTATAAGAAACACAAACACAGATAGCATAAAATATAATCTAGCAGGCTTAATTGGTTATAATTTACAAGAAAGCGTTAGATTTATTGATAGTGAATTTGTAAACAATATAAATGGAGAAGAAAACAAAACACCTGCTTATTATGGCAAAGCTATAAGTTTTACACAAGATGTTAATAAAGAATATAATGATTTTGTTGTTGGAACTAATACATTTAGAAATTATGTAAATAGTGATAACTGGATTATTAATAAAGCACAAGGCGATGTATTCTATCGTTTAACCTATAATAAAAAAGGTGCTGTAAGAGCAATTAAAACTGAAGAAGATTTAAAGAACTTGTTAGCAAGTGGCGGAGAATTGCAAAACGATATTTACTTAACTACTCCTTGGAATCCAATTTCATCTTTTAGTGGGATACTAACAAGTGCAGAAAGACCAGTAGAAGATAGAGAAAAAATAGGTCCAGACGGCGAAAAATTAGGACAATATTATAAAATATTTAACTTAAATATTAACGAAAAATCTAATAATATTGCTTCAAATATTGGGTTATTTGCAACTACTCAATCAGCGAATATTAGCAATATAACAATAGTAGTTGGTTCAAATTACAGCCATGCTGATGAATTTGGCAATATTATCACTTATAACAATTTAGGTAGCGATAGATATGGTATTGTTATAAACAATAAAACATTAGAACCTAAAGATAACATTAACAATTTAGGCACATTGAGTGGCTATGATAAAGGTTCAAGATTTACTAATGTTACTGTTAACTTTGTTAGTCATAACATTAGTGGCGAAAATAAAATTGTTAACCCTATAGAAACAAACTTAACTCATGTTGGTGGACTAGTAGGAACAAGTAGTGAATCTACTTTTGAAAATATAACTATTCGTAATTTAAAAATAACCAAATTAGATTTTAATGAGAATGCCTTTGTTGGTGGGCTTGCAGGCTTATTAACAGACATTAAAGAAATTAGAGGTTTAGTTATTGAAAATATTGCTTTAGGCGATGAAAATGTTGGTAAAATAATCAACAATCAAAAAGCAGGTTATAACTATATTGGCGGTGTTGCAGGTAGAATTATTAATAATTATGACTTGGCAATAATCGGTCAAAATATAGATGATAGCGAAGAACCTAGTTTAATTAAATTAACAAAAGTTAAACTAGAAAGCGATGGCGGAGAAATGGTCTTTGCTGGTATGATGTCGGGAGAAGTTGCAAAAGCAAATATTAAAAATGTAATTATTGAAGATTCATCAATAAGTGCAACAACAACAAATAAAGATTTAAGTTTATTTAGTATTGGTGGACTAATAGGTTCTAGCACAAATTGTGAAATTAATAATGTTAACATTAAATCTAATAATAAAATTGAAGCCGAAACAGGAGATAATACTAACTTTATATTAAATGCTGGTGGATTAATTGGACAAAGTTTTAGCGGAGAAATAACCAATATAAATATTTCTGCTCAATTAAATGTTTCTACTAAAAACACTAATGTTACTTCAGTTGGTGGTTTAATTGGTAGGAATGGAACAAGCGGAGATCTGTTGGAAGCAAGTGATAGAACTGGCTCTATAGTTAAAAATGCTACTGTTAAAACCTATATTAAAGTAAGTGGTGCTATTGGTAGCAAAGATAAAAACTTTGTATACATTGGTGGTATTATAGGATATAACTATAAAACTGAAATTGGAAATTCTATCTTTTTAGGTTACATTAAACCATTAGTAAGTATGTCTAATTATGTTGGCGCTATTATTGGTGCTAATATTGATAATAGTGGTTTAATTAATAATGCTAGTCAATTTGAAGACACCGTAGATAATCAAATTAAAGTTTATGCCATAGAAGACTTAAACTCTATTAATAAACGAAATATTGATTTTGGAACATTCATTTCTTACGATAATTTTATAAAAGATATAAATAAATATTTACCTATTAAAGTAAATAATGTAGATGACATTTTAGCAGATGAAGAAATTGACAGTATAAGTGGAGAAACGATTATTTATAAACAAGGTAGTGTTTATAACCCTTACATTTTAGATAATACTTCATTGATTGAAGATGCAGACACTGGTTTATATGTTATAAACAATGATGATAACTATGTTCACTTTGTTTTAAATGAAGATTTAAGTTTAGATAAAACAATAAAAGAATTAAATGGTATTATTATTGGTAATGGATATAAATTAATAGAGCAAAGCACATTGTTTGGGAAAATTAATAATAATGCAATGATTTCAAGTGTATCTGTTGTTTTAGAAAATAAAGAAATTAACATTAATAATACAGATTATACTAAAAATGTAACAAGTATAATTTCTAACGAAAATAATGGTTTAATTTACAACCTTGTAACTAGCGGTAATATTTATTACGAATACGACAACGAAACAACGCTTTTAAGTGATTTGGCTTCGGCTGTTGTTACAAATAATGGATTTATTAATTTAGTTACATCTTCTTCACAAATTTTAATTAATAAAAACTGTGATGATGATTCTAGCGAATCTAATTTAGTTAGTGGCTTTGTTGCTAAAAATACTGGTGCAATATTTAACTCTATTGCAGTTGGCAATATCCAAAATTATCAAAAAGTATTAAATGCTAACAAAATTAATACATTCCTTGCAAATTTATGCGGATTTACAAGTAATAACGAGTCTTTCATAGTAAATTCTATTTCTGCTGTTGCAATTCCAGATAAAGGCGAAACAAGAGTTGAAAATAGTAATTATGCTTTTGGAAAACCTGAAACTAGTTATGTTTATAATTGTTATGTAGATATTTATACAAATGGCGATTATAATTTTGACGAAATAAAAGCAAATTACATAAAAATGAATGAAATAGAAAACAATATTAGAAATATTAAAGTTGAAGGCGAACCTGAACCAACAACTAATGAAAGTTCTAATATTTGGGTAGAAGGTGATGTTGCTGTATTATTTGGTTACACTTATCCAAGAATAAGCATTTATGAAATTAATGACATAAAAAATATCTTATCAACTAAAGATGGTGAATATTATTTAATTAATAATTTTGGAGTATTACAAAATACAATTAACAAATTGCAAGAAAATGAACATATTACTAGAGTTAAAATAAAACAAGTTGCTTCATTTAGAGCAAAAGGTTACAGATTCTATAAAAATGATGCAGGCAACTACACTTATGAACTTTCAAGTAAATTTGAAGCAATTAGCATTATTAAACCATTAGACTTTAATGGCAACAATCAAATAATTAGTGATTTAGTTGTAACTTCAGCAGTTGAGATAGAAGAAATTGATGAAAAAATAACTGGTATATATGGTTTATTCTATGAGAATACCTTACTTGCAAAAAAACCAAGTATTAATATTGAAAATTTAGCTGTTGTAAACTTAAATATTTTGACAACTGATAAATACGATTCAATCTATGCCGGATTAGTAGCAAAAACGAATGGCGAACTTACTATTACAAATTGTTATGTTTCTGGAACTATTGATAATGAAACTTTTGTAGATGCTAAAACGGGCGAAGAATCTAAAGTGAAAAATGGTGAAGTTTATGTTGGTGGCTATGCTGGATATATGAATTCATCAACATTAAGCAAAATAACAAATTCTGTTAGTGAAGTAAACACTGCGTTAAGTTATTTTAAAGCAAAATATACAATAAACGAAGACGGAAAAACCACTGAAAAAACAGGCTATGATGGTTATGTTGGTGGAATTGTTGGTTTTGCTAACAATGCAAACATTAATAACAATATTAGTCTAGGTAATGTTAGTTGCTCAACTGTTATTTCATTAGAAATGGGGGGAATAGTTGGTGCAATTAATAAAGGTGAAATATTTGGCAATATAAGTTTATCTAAAGTTGCTTATAAAGGTGCATACTTTGGATATTACAATAGTGTTGGTAGCGATTTAATTTATAATGTAAATGCCATTGTAGGCTTTAAAGGTAGTGCAACTTTATCTAATAATATTTATAATAGTTTAACAAGTTTAGTTGGGGATAAATATATTAATTCTGAAAAAGAATTAATGAGTTTAGTCGGACTTAATTTTGAAATTGCTAGCAATGAATTTACTACTAAAGATGAAAGAAAATTAATAGAGAACTTAAATTTTGAAGTGGTAACTGCTACAAATTTTGTTGTAGAAAGTAATAAATTCTACATAGTTAATTTAGGTGAAAATACAGAAGTAACAATTAACTATGCCGAAGATAAAGGTAACCCTATTAAAAATATTAAAAATACAACTATTATATTTAGAAAGAATTGTAATGTAAAAGTAACTGAAAATATTTTTGATAAATTAGAAAATTGCACAATTTCTAACTTGACAATTAAAGCAACGGATATTGTTAATACCGCTACACTAGCAAAAGAAATTATAAATTCTAACTTAGTAAATATTAATATAGATAATATTTATGCAACTAGAACATCAAGTGAAAATAATGGTTTACTTGTAGACAAAGCAGAAAATAGTATTATTAGCAATGTTAAAGTGAACTATGGTAGAATGGAAGTTGTTAATAATACTTCTGCAAGAGTAAATAGCGGAGCAATAGTTGGTTATATTAAAAACTCATTAATTAGCGAAAGTGAAAATAGTGCAACAGTAACAGCAAGTTTTAATTGCGAAGCAGATGCAGGTAAAACTTATTATACTGCGGGAATTGTAGGGCAAATGACATCAAGTTATTTATTTAAATGCACTAATAATGGCTTAGTTTATGCTAAAAACATGGCTGAAAATTCTGCAAATATGGGAACTAGTGGTTTAACAAATAGTATTGGAGATTCTAACTATGTTTCATTCTGTCAAAATAATTCTAGTGTTAAAGGTGTTAATGATAGCGCTAAACAAGAAAATTGTTCTAATGCTGTAACAGGTATTACATTAAATGCTACTACTTTATATTCTATTAATAATGGTAATATAATAAATGTTTCTAAAATTACAGATAGCCGAAATAATGTCGCTACATCTATTAGCACAGGCACAATATATTATTGTTACAATAATGCTTCAGTTGCTTCTAGTGCAAAAACTTATTTGTTAACTCAATCAACAGCATACTATAGTTATAGTGTCGGTGGTGGTTATGCCACTAACGGGATAGATTTAACTGGGAATAGTAATAATTTTGCTAGTTACAACTTAGATGGAATTTGTAAAGATATAGAAGATATAAGCGAAGGGAAAACATATTGGTATGCCAAAATAATTAACAGTAGTTTTGATTTAATTGCAAGTAGTGATGATATTGCTAATACTAAAATTATTTTACCAATTATAAGATTAATTGATGGAACAAAACGAAATAGTCCATTAAAAACAAATGCTTCTGGTGATACTTATCAAATTTCAACCGCTTATGAGTTATGGTATTGGAATAGATTTGTTTGTGGCACGGAAGATGATAAAGATGTTGAATTAACTTGTGATATTGACATGACTGGTTATTCATGTAAAAATACTGGACTTGCATTTACAAAAACTTTTGATGGACAATATCATACAATAACTTCATTAACTATAAAAAACCAAACGGACATTAATCATGAAGATATTAATGGCGCTGAAATTTCATATCTATCATTTATTGCAATTAACTCTGGAACAATTCAAAATATATACTTTGAAGATCCTTATGTTACAAATGTTGATACTACTAAGGGTGTAACAAGTAATTTATATGTTGGTGTAGTTTCTGGGGCAAATGCCGGAACAATTCAAAACATATTAATTAATGCTTATAGCGCAACATCATTTATAAATTTAGATTATAAAGATATGGAAGGCACTGATGAAGGGAATACACGATATGTTAATATAGGTGTAATTACGGGTGCAAACATCTTGGGCAAAATTACAAAATGTGAAGTTATAAATTTAAGTTCATCAAATGCAATACAATATGATTTTAAATTGACTGGTGGAACTACTGATAGACCACATAATGTTAAGGTTTATACTGGTGGCATTGTAGGTAAAAATTATATTGGCGCAACTGTTGAAAATAATATATTTATGGGTTGTATTAAGGGTAATCTTGTAAATTCTTCACTTTACTTTGCATCTTTAACTGGAGCATTAAGTGGAACAAGTGGTTTACTTGGTTGGCTTGGTTCTAAGTTGCCCGATGTAGTAAAGACTGCGTTATTTACTGCACTATACTCTGAAACATCGCATTATCTTGGTTTAATAGTGGGTGCAAATGAAGGAACACTAGGGCAAAACTATGGATTTAATTGTGATACTGACACTAAAAAAGACTTAGTAAAAAAGAAACTATTAAATTTCTCAACTTCAAATCCGGGTAAAACTATTAGTATTGGTAAAGAATTTTCTGCTATGGAAGTGAATGTTAATCGAAGTATGATTGTAATGGGATTGTCACCATTAATGGGTGTTGCGACGAAAAAGGCAATCACTTCAATTGTAGGTGTTTTCAGTAAAGCCGCTGCTAATAGTATTGGTAAAGGTGGACCAATTACGACTATTGTGGTAATGGCACTAACTCTTGTTCAGGAAGGTGCGGGAATGATTAGAAATAATAATTCACTTCATATAAATAGAAATGCACACGGAGTATGCAAATATCCAACAGGTATGAGTTTATCTGATGTAACAAACTCTCCATATTGTAGTTCTTTATTCTCTAGTGATATTTTAGATGGAACAAACTACATTTTTATGACAAGTAAGAGCACGAATACGTTAAATCAAAAGGAAATTCCTATCTTAACAGATTTCTTAAATATAAGCAAAAAAACTGAAAACAAAATTTTGACCCCTATTAATGGAAATTATTATGTAAAAACTATAGAAGAATTTGCTAAAGCAATAACAACATTAAATGGCAAAAACATTATATTAATGGATAACATTGATATGACAAAAGTTGTTTGGGATTATGCTAATGGCTCTATAAAAACAAATAATATAACAACTAATGGATTTAAAGTTGTATATAATTTGAATACTACCTTTAAAGATGAATATGAAACTAAGTATGGAACTTGTGATTACTTAATCGCAAAATCAGATAATGCAAATGAATATGGTAAATTTAATAAATTCAAAATTTCTTCTAATGAAGCAAGTTATAATGAATTCAATGAAAGATTTAGATCAGCATTTAAAACAGATTATGAAAAGGAACATGGAAATACTCTCGGTTTCGAAAAAGCATATAACGATTATGTTGATAATGGCGAGTATCCTATTAGATGTGTTGAACAACTATATGTAATTGGAGAAAGTTTATATTCTTACATTAAAGATGATAGATTTCATAAGGGTATAAATTTTAAAGGTAAAAAATTTGTATTAGTTAAAAACCTAAATTTAGATGGCGCTTTACAAGACAGCATAACCAAAAAGGAGAGTGGCGACTACGCAAATTATCTTCTAGGTAAAGTTACCGATTATAACAAATTTGCAGGCATAGATAACATTTATCCACAAAGTATGGTAAATAATGTGGAAGGGGAAATTTATGTTTACAATGTAGAAACTAAAGACTATGACTGGGTAAAACCTGAAGATATAGATAATTTTGATAACTACAAAATTGTTTATGGAGATGCTTCAAATCGAATTGTATTTACTGGTAAAACACAATTTGATGCTGAATTTGATGGAAAAGGAAAAACATTAACAGTATCTAACCATTTATTCGCTGAACTTGGTAGTAGTGCGAACTTACACAATTTAACATTAAATGTAAAAGGTAATAATATCGTAACAGGGATGACAAGTTTTGGATATGTTGCCGATGATAACTATGGAATAATTAAAAATGTAACATTAAATGTAATGACAAATGCAGTTAGTTTAGTAGGAGCAACTCCAATTGAAGCAATCTATTACACGACAAATTACCATAAAGCATATACAGATGGTGAAAAATCTTATAGGAATACTGCTTATAGTGATATTTCTTTACAAATGGGTTTGGTTGCTGGTTATAATAGTGGAAATATTGATACTTGCGATATTAAATTTAGTTCTAATGTATTCAATTTTAATTACAATGCAAAATATGTTAGAAATGCTGAAACCGACTTTGAATTTGTTAACGGTGAAGAAATAGAAAAAATTAATAGTGCAGAATTTGATTATATTGTTAGTGTAGATATTAACCAAGGTATAGTTTCTGGTGACAACTATGGCAACATAAATAGTATTAATTTAAGCAATGTAATATTAAACATGGAAACAGAAGTAACGAGTGACGGTTTTAAAGAAAACGATAAAATTGCAACAAATTATAACTACGGAATTATTTCGGGTTCATCTACTTATGGTGGAGAAAAGCAAAAACAATTAACAAATATTTTCATTAAAGATACTATATTAAATATTAATACAAAAAATGATGCTAACGGACAAATAAATAGTGGTTTGATTTGTGGCTATAGTTCTAGTTCGTGTGAAGATATAATTTTAATTAACAATTTAATCCAGTTAACAAATATAGTTAAATATTCTGCTACGGGACAATTGTTTGGTATATTATCACCAATGGTAAAAATAGATTCTAAAACTCCTGAATTTGATGATGAAACTGGCGAACTAAAAGATTCACGAACTATTGTTAAATATTATAACGACCCTGAAATTTCAAAAGTATTAATTTCTTCATCATCTAGTGAGAGAAATAAATTTGTTGGAAAAACTTATAGTATTAGTTATGAAGAACAAACATACAAAGGCGAGACTTATTATGAGATTAAACGTAAGACAGATAAAGATGAAAGAAGTTTAGGTGGTGTAGAAGAAAAACCTACATTTACAATTCTTGGTAAAACAAGTGATTACTTTAATAAAAACTTGTTTACAAAAGAAGAATATAAAATAAATGTTAATAGTGTTGCTAAAATTGGCGAAAACAATATTACGGGTGTTTCTTACTCTAGTGGAATAAGTGGTATTAATGGTAAAATTAAATTAACTTTATCTGACAATAGGGGAAATACTATTGAATTCTCAAAAACTAATGGTTCAACAATTTATTATACTTCAGGAACTGGTAGCATTTATTCTAGACTTGGAAAATCTAGAATAATAACTATAACTGGAATGGACATTCCTTATGAAAATGAGTTAAGTTATAGCGGAGACAATTACTATATTAATGTTGGTAATTTAAAATTATTTGTTAATGTTACTATTTCGGCAAATTCAATTACTACTGGTAATGAATTCACTATAACTAAAACTTGCAGTGTTTTAAGTGGAGAAATGAAAATTAATGCTAATGAAACATGGGAAAGTTTAATTGGTAGATTACCAGAAGACTTCTCATTAGATTTGGCAGAAGATATTGACAAAACTAGTGAAGCGGAAAGCGGAGATTACACTCTTGTTTATAACGGAATTGAAATTCCTATAAAATTAACAAAATAACTTAATAAAATCCACTAGCGATTATGCTAGTGGAAAAGATTAAGTTAAAAAATATAAAAAGATGAAAATTAAGGACCAATGTTTAACAAAATATGTTAAACTATAATTAACAATAAATTTAAAGCGAATTTTTAAGTAATTTTTGAAGATTAGGGGATTAATATGAAACTAAAAAAATGTTTATTATTCTTAATAACAATTTTAATAGGCTGTAGCGGTCTGCTTTTTGGGTGTAATGACAAACCTTTAAAATTGAGTATTTATTATAAAGAAGAAGTGGTAGAAGATATTACTCTTAATCTTCCAACTAAATTAACTGATTTAGACAAAGAAGAAACTTTGGACAATTTGGGCAAAAGCGTAAATATTTATGTTCATGCCGAAAATGTTAACGATATGTTTAAAAGTGGTTTATTTGTTAACTACAATAAAAATATTGTTAAAGTAGATTATGTAAAAAATTATGAAAATGCTTATGAATATAAAGTAACAGCATTAAAACCAGAAAATACAGTAGTTACTTTTGAAACAAAAGATAAAAAGATTTCAACAAAATTAAATATTAATATTTTAGAAGATTGTGAAAAAATAGAAAGTAATGTTCAAACTGCAAATTACATAGTTTTAGGAGAAGACAAAGTTTTATCTAACACCATGCTAACTTTTACTCCTACAACTACAACCAATAAAGAAATTACATATAGTTTTAGTAATAATGTAAATTATGAAGGTATTACTTTAGAAGATGGAATTATTAAATTTATTGATAAAACAAATCCTCAAATAACTTTAAATGGCGAAAAAGTAGATAAAATTGCAATAACTTGCACTCATAAAAATTATGAAGAAGCAATAGAAGAAGATAAAAACAATTACATAGTAGAAAATATTTTATTCGATATAATTACACCAATTAACGAATTAGTAGCATTAAAAAACAATACGCCTATAAGTGAGTTGGAATTTGCATCTAATGTTCCTAATTTTGATGTTTTAAACTTTGCTTCTTTAGACATTAAACAAAAAGTTTTTAGTGGGAGTGAAGATATTGATGATTCTTACGAATTACAATATTATTTAGAAAACGATGATGATTTGGTTATAGTAGATAATAATAAAAGTGATAATTTTGCTTTAACCGTTTCTCAAAACTTTAGAAGCGGGACGAACACATTAATCATTAAAGCAGTTAGTAAAATTCAACCGAGTTATCAATCTAAAGAAATAAGAATTTCAATAATAGTAAAAACTTATCCTACTTATATTTCTGTAAACGGAGAAAAAAATCCAGAAGAAATAGTTTTATATGATAATGGACAAAACAAAGAATTAAATGTTGTAGTAGGTATAGAAGGTAGTTATAACACAGATTTTAAAGTAGATATGGGTTTTGATAGTGCCAACTTAAATTTAAAATTTGTAAACGGACAAGATGTTCCACTAGGAACAAATATTTTAAGTAATACAAAATTATTATTAAGTTCTATAAAAAATATTTCAAACGAAATTTCAACAAAAATAACTTTTATTGCTTGTGGAAATGAAAATGTAAAAACAGAAATTAATATAAGAATTGTTAAAAATTTAACCGATATTGATTTTGGATATGATAACACTGTTGTAAAATATAATAATTTAACTAATGAATACTCCGTATCTAAGCTAGATACTTTAGGAAGTTTAATTACAACAAAATTTACTATTGAGCCTAAAGATTCAATATATGTTCCTAATTTTAGTGTTGTTTTAAGTAAAGATAACCTTGTTAGTTTAGAAAAAATCACATATACTTTAGGAGAAAAAAGTTTTACTATTAAAACTTTAACAAGCGGAAAAGTTACAATTAGTTTGGTTTTTGATAATGGTTTAGAAAAAGACCTTGTTTTAAATGTATATGTTCCAGTTAAAAATATTGTAGTAGATTTAGATCAAACAACTCGTGATAAAAGTTTGGGCAAAATAATCGAATCTGAAGGTGAAATTTCATATTTCGTTATAAAGCAAGGTTACACAGCACAACTATTAATTAAACCTTATGATGTTAACAATAATTTGATTCTAGATTATTCTATAATTAGCACAATTTATGAATTAAAAGATAATGATGCTAATATCGCAATTAATAACACAACAAACATTATTAATGCTTTAAAAGAAACAACAAATGATGTAACTGTTACTGTAAAATTAAGTGTTTATAATCAAGTTGGAGATTTAACCGTTATTTCTAAAACATTTAAAGTTGGCGTTTATATAAATGTTAATAGCATTAATATTTTAAATAATGATGAGATAACCGACTATGTTACTTTATATTCACGAGATAGTTTAGGATATGATGATTATAGTTTAAGTAGCACAACTTTAATTTTAAACATAAAACCAATTAACGCAAATAAAATTCAAATTCCTATCAGTTATCAAGCAAACTTTAATACTAAAAATGTATTAGTTAAAGTAAATGATGCCGAAATAACTCAGGTTTCGCAAACGGGTAGAGTATATAAAGATACTGTAGATAATTTATTTAAAATAAAGGTCGAAGCAATAAAACTTGATGATACTACTGTAGAAATAGGAACAATAACTTTTAGTATTCAAGAATATAATATTACTTATTCTAGAAAAGTTACTATAAAGGTAACAAAAGCTCAGCAACCTACAGGGGTTCTGGTTGAAAATGTAAGCATTTTAGAAGATAATAGTGGCAATAAAGAGAATTATTTATATTTTAATTTGGGTATTGATGAAGAAATAAATATTAATCCTAAAGTCTATCCTACAAATAGTTATAACTTAGAATGCAAGGCAATAATTGAAAATCAAAGCACAGGGAATGACCCAATTTTATATCGTAATGGTGTAGTTATTCCAATACAGGCGGGCGAATGTGATTTAGTTTTAGTTCCTAAGGGGGTTTTAACTTATAATACACTAACCAATCAATATGAATATAAAGAAAGTGCTTGTAAAAGAATTAGAATATTAGTAGCGGACGGAGATATTGTTCCATACAACATAAAATCAAAGAAAGATTTACTAAAATTATGCACATCAAAAGAATACATCACGACGAGTGATAATCTAACAAACTTTAAAAATATTCAAGAAGCAAAATATACTAAAAAATACGTTTTAACTAACGATATAGATTTAACTGGAGAAAATATTTTTCCAATTGGCACTTACTTAGTTGATGTTGAATATCCAAGTTTTCATGATGTTATTAAAAATGTTGTTCCATTTACTGGAGAATTTAATGGCAAATTTGCAATAAATTCAGTAGAGAAACAATATTCAATAACAGGGATTTCAATAAATGCTAATAGAGAATTTATAAATAGTATAAACATTAATGATATACTAGATAATAAAACAAAAACATATTTAGGTTTATTCGCTATAAATTCGGGCATTATTAAAAATTTAAATATTATTTACTTAAATATTACAGGTAATGTAACAAGTATAGATGATTTAAGCAAAACTCAAAACCAAAAACATAATTTATATTTTGGTGGGATTAGTGCCATTAACAAAAATGCTATAGAAAATTGTAATGTTAATATTTATACTGCTAATATAAAAACTTATTTATGTGATAACTATATAGGTGGAATTAGTGCTATAAACAATAAGAATATTATTAATTGTTATATTTTAGGTAATTTAAACATTATTAATGGCTATAATGATGACTTTAATAATATCTATGCTGGTGGTATTTCTGCAGATAACCAGTCTGGGGCAAATATAACAGGCAGTTATCGAATTGATGAAAACGAAATATTTAATAAAAGTAATATTAATTCAACATTGAATATCACGGGTTTAAATAATAACGGGGAAATTATAAAATCAAATAATACTGCTTATGGTTTAATTTCGGGGCTAAATAGTGGTGTTATTGATAAAATGAGTAGTTATGGAAAGATTTATGCTCACAATAACATTGGTGGAATTGTGGGAATAAATAAAGGTTCAATACTTAATAGTTATACTTTCTCTAGTTTGTTTGGAAATTCAAATATCGGTGGTTTAATTGGTTCATCTACTAGTGGTAATGTTAAAAATAATGCTGTAATTTTATTAGATGATAATGATTATTTTAAAGTAAATGATAACACTTCTAAAATAATAGGAGATAAATTTGTTGCAGGACTAATTGGTAGCGAATTAAACACAACTACTTTAGATAATAACTATATTCGTAGTTTTATAGAAAAAGATGC
The DNA here is from genome assembly GCA_934754445.1 of uncultured Clostridia bacterium. GTDB lineage: Bacteria > Bacillota > Clostridia > Christensenellales > UBA1242 > UBA7868. The sequence goes on from CAKVHZ010000001.1 coordinate 75,297, forward strand.
AAATTATTTTGATATAATTACTAATGATAAATGTTATCCTGTTTATGTAAATGATGGCATTACAGATTTAGAAAATGCTATTAAATATACAAACTTTGCTGATAATTTAAAGATAAGTTATGTAGATGGGGAAAAGAAAACAGATTTAATTAAAGGGAAAATAGATGGCTTAGGGCTAGTTGCACCAACAAGTATTAGAGCAATATTAAAAGATAGCACTCTAACTGGAGATTCTATTTTAGGATATAACAAATTTATAAAATGTGATAATGATACTTTAATTTTATATTATTATAAAAATAGTAATATTAAATATAATGAATTTTTAAGAAATTTAGTATTTAAAATAAATTATATTTATGATTTAGATAATGATGGCGTAGATGATACAAACATTTTAGAAGCACAAAAAGGTAAAATTAATAAAATAGAAAGTGATAATACTTCGGTTTTAAGTGTTGATGAAAAAGGTAATTTTACAATACATAATAGTGGGGAAGTAAACTTAACTATTTATAGTTTATTAAACAAAAATGCAAAAACGCAAATTAAAATTAAAGTTATAAATGCGGTAGATGCTATAAATGTTTATGAAGATAGTTTACTTACAAAAGTAATTAACAATAATTTAATCGTTAAGAAAGATAGTTCAGTAAATATTTATCTAAACGAAAGTTTAAAACAAAAAGATATATTTGTAGAATATTTGTTTGACGGAAATAACATTAGTGTAAATGATAACAATATAGATAATTTATATAGTGTGTTAGATTCTCAAGTAATTAAAGGCTTAGAAATTGGAACTACCAATTTAACTATTAAATTTAAAGTAAAATTTGGAGAGAATTATTATTATCTACCAAATTCATTAAACTTTAATGTTGTAGTAAGTAGTGGGC
>CAKVHZ010000002.1 GCA_934754445.1 uncultured Clostridia bacterium
CCACTAAACCAGTATAGTATTTTAAAACTATATTAATAGGTATAATTAAAAGTATTGAGATTAAAATACCAAATAATCCACTTGCTAAGCCTATTATAAAACTTTCAGCGGTAAATACTCTGCTAATATCTTTTTTAGATGCACCAACACTACGAAGAACACCAATTTCTTTTGTTCTCTCTATTACAGAAATATAAGTTATAATTCCTATCATAATAGAACTTACAACAAGTGAAACACCAACAAAAGCAATTAATACATAAGTAATAGCGGAAATTATTGTTGAAATAGATTTCATCATAGTGCCTATAGTATCACTATAAGTTATAACCTTTTCTTCTTCCCCATTTTTAACCATTTGATTATTATAACGAGATATAAAATCACTTATTTTTGTTTTTGATTCAAAATTTATTGGATATAAATAAATTGCTTGTGGCGAATTCATATCGGCATATCCTAAAGTAGCTAATACATCTTGTTTTTGTTTTGCAATATCTTTTGAAGTATCAAAATTTTCATTAGTTAAAATGTTTTTTTCGTTATTACTCATTTGAGAAACAATTAAACTACTTTCGTTATTATGATTTATGATATATTCGGTTAATTTTGTTGTATAAGCAATAGGTGTAGAAATACTTAATGCACTTGCATTTTCCTTTTCTTTTATTAAACCTACAACTTTTACATCAATACCCTTTTCATCATAAAGAGTTTGAAGTTTTGCTAAATATGTAGCATAATCTGTGTCTTTATATGTTCTAATATCTTTATAAGTTCCATCTGCTTGCAATTCAAAATAGTCACTTTCTAAAATAAGCTTATATTTTAAATTTAACAAATCTTCATATGTGAATGTAGTGGTAATTTTATCAGGTTCTTTGTTATTTATATAGTTATCAAGCAAAGTATTTAAGTCTTCTTGCTTTAATAAACCTAAACCATATAAAGTGTAATCACTTATTTCGTTATTTTTATCAACAACAATGTTAATTTCATTATATTCTTTTGCCCATTTACTGCCTGTGCCTACTAAATCGTATTGCGAATTTAATAAATCACTATTATCTAACATTTCACTCCAAAATTCGTTTTTATAATAGCCACTTTTAGAACCAAACATATAACTTAATAAGCCATATCTTAATTGTTTGTCTTGCGAACTTGCCATTTCGGGGTGAGATGCTGGATAACTTGAAATAATATCAGCAAAAACTGTGGTGGCATTTGCACTAATTAGTCCATTATCAACCGAATTATAATAAGCGTTTATTTTTGCACCATAATCGTAACTTATTGCCGAAACATACTTTTTAAGTTCTTCTTTCCCATCAGTTTCTATGTAATTTTTAAAACTTATCAAATCACTTTGACTGCTTGATGCATTAAACTTAGAAAGCATATCTGTTAATTCTTGTTTAGTATAAACTTTATCATCGCCATGCGTTACTTTTCCATCGTTTGTATTTACAAAAATTTTCATTAATGATGACATATCATAGTTCGAATTTGTAAGTTCCACTGGATATGAACTTAAAGTGTCTTTTTGCATTTGATTTACATAAGTAGAAAACCCACTAGAAATTGCTAAAACAAGTGAAATCCCTATAATTCCTATTGAACCAGCAAAAGAAACCAGCATTGTTCGACCTTTTTTTGTTAATAAATTTTTCAAACTTAAAAATAAAGCGGTGAAAAACGACATCCTTTTTTTCTTTTCGGTCTTTTTAAAACTTAAATTTTCATTTACTACTTCAGTTTCTTGTTTTTCATCTTCACTAGTATAAGGGTCATTATCTTCTATAATATTTCCGTCAAGTAGTTTTATAATTCTTGTTGAATACTTTTGCGCAAGTTCTGGGTTATGAGTTACCATAACAATTAATTTATCTTTAGAAATTTCCTTTAATAGTTCCATTATTTGAACACTTGTTGCACTATCTAAAGCTCCTGTTGGCTCATCAGCAAGTATAATTTCGGGGTCGTTAACTAATGCTCTTGCAATTGCTACCCTTTGCATTTGCCCACCTGATAATTGACTAGGTTTATTTTTAATTTTATCTTTTAAGCCTACTTGCTCTAAAACTTTAATTGCTCTTTGTCTTCGTTCTTTTCTACTTACTCCCGATAGGGTTAAAGCAAGTTCAACATTTTCTAAAACTGTTTGATGCGGAATTAAATTATAACTTTGAAAAACAAAACCGACACGATGATTACGATAATTATCCCAGTCTTTATCTTTATACTTTTTAGTTGATTTACCATTAATAATTAAGTCGCCACTAGTATAGCAATCTAATCCACCAATAATGTTTAAAAGGGTAGTTTTTCCACAGCCACTTTGCCCTAAAATAGAAACAAATTCGCTTTTTCTAAACTCAACACTAACACCCTTTAATGCTTCAACTTTTTGGTCGCCTACTAAATAGGTTTTTTTAATATCTTTTAATTTAAGCATTCCCGTTTTCCCCCTTTAAAAATCAAAATTTATTATATGAATTTTTTAATATATTTGTCAAATATTTTAAACCAAAAAAAGAAGACAAAATCTTCTTTTTTGTTCATTTTTTATTTTGATTTTTTATAGTTTTTTCGGTTTCCCCCATTTTTGTATTAGTTTTTGTTTTGTTTTTGTCAAGTAGTTTTAAAGTTACTTTTCTTAGTCCTAATATGCAAGCAACAGACAGTAAAACCATAACTATAATTTGAATTTCATACCCTACTCCACAAGCAGCAAGTATCATAGCAACCACACCACCTATTGCTATCCAGATAGAAACTACTTTTAGAGTTATAAATTCTATAATCATGCTAACCGCTACTACACCTAACCATATATATAACCAAGTCATAAAATCTCTCCTTGCTTTAATATTTTATGAATTATATAAACAAATATTTAATTAAAAATTTATTTTATTTAAGATGTAATCTTTAACTTCATCTAATTTTAAAGTTATTTGCTCCATGCTATCTCTAAAACGAATAGTAACTGTGTTTTCGTTTAAAGTGTTATCATCAACTGTTAAACAGAAAGGTGTTCCTATTTCATCATGACGGCGATATCTTTTACCAATAGAGCCGCTTTCATCATAATCACACATAAAATAATTAGATAAATCATTAAATATTTCTTGTGCTTTAGGTGAATGTTCTTTTTTCATTAATGGAAGAATTGCAAGTTTGTAGCATGCTAAGGCTGGATGAAGTTTTAAAACAACTCTTGTTTCGTTTTCTAATTTTTCTTCGTTATATGCTTCACATAAAGTTGCAAGCATTAATCTATCCGCTCCAATTGAATATTCAACGACATAAGGAACATATTTTTCATTAGTAATAGGGTCTAAATAAAGCATACTTTTACCACTAAATTCTTGATGACGAGATAAATCATAATTTGTTCTATTATGAATACCATTTAATTCTTCCCAGCCCATTGGATATTTAAATTGAATATCACAAGCACATTTAGCGTAATGCGCTAGTTTATCATGGTCTTTATATCTTAAATGTTCCCTATCAAAACCAAGACGAATTAAAAAGTCCATTGCTTTTTGCTTATATTCGTTATAAAAATCTACATCTTGACCTTCCTTACAGAATTGTTGATGTTCCATTTGTTCAAATTCTATTGTTCTAAAAATAAAGTTTCCCGGAGTTATTTCATTTCTAAAAGCCTTACCTATTTGTGCAATAGAAAAAGGAACTTTAGCACGCATACTTCGTTGAACATTTAAAAAGTTTACAAATTCGCCTTGTGCAGTTTCTGGACGAAGATAAATTGTATCTTGATTATCGCCAATAACTCCACGAGATGTTTCAAACATTAATTTGAATTGACGAATAGGAGTAAAATTATGTTTACCACAGTTTGGGCAATTTATTTTATGGTCTTCAATAAATTGTTCCATTTCACTATTACTCATTTTATCAACTACAACATTTTCTATTTTATGTTTTTCACAATAATTTTCTATTAAATTATCGGCTCTATGACGAGTTTTACATTCCTTGCAGTCCATTTTAGGGTCTGAAAAAGATGTTGTATGACCGCTTGCATCCCATACACGAGAATTCATTAAAATAGCGGCATCTACACCATAAGCGTTTTTATTTTCTTGAACAAACATTTTCCACCAAGATTTTTTAATGTTGTTTTTAATTTCTACGCCAACTGGGCCATAATCCCAAGTATTACCCATGCCACCATATATTTCACTACCTTGGAAAATAATTCCACGATTTTTACATAAATTTACTATTTTATCCATTGTTGGATTATTAACTAACATATTCACCTCTTATTTAAATATTATAATAATATACTTTAATTAAGTCAACAAAATATGTATATTAAAAGATAAAAACTATTGAATTTAATTTATTTATATGATATAATATAAAATATGGAAAAAGAAAATAAAAAAGTTATTGCCATTTGTTATGATTTTGATAAAACCTTAGGTTGTGAAGACTCTTGTTGGTCTTATGGTTTTTTCAATAAACTCGGTGTTAAAGAAGATGATTTTTGGAGAGAACAAAACTCAAGCGAAATTTTAAAAACTATGGATCCTATTATTTCCTTTTTATATTTTTCGGTATATAAAGCAAAAAAAATGGGTGTTCCTTTTAAAAAACAAGATATTGAAAATGTTGGAAAAGATTTAAGATACTATAAAGGTGTTGAAACTTGGTTTGATAGAATCAATAAATATGGTGAAAGTAAAGGTTATTTAATAGAACATTACATGATAAGTGCTAGCATTAAAGAAGTTTTAGAGCATTGCAGTATTGCTAAATATTTTAAAAAGATATATGCTAATAGTTATATTTACGATGAAGATAATAACCCTATCTGGCCTAAAAATATTGTCAATTCAACTGAAAAAACACAATATATTTTTAGAATTAATAAAGGTGTTTTAGATGAAAATGACCCTAAAGTAAATGATAAAACTAATATTAAGCGTATTCCATTTTGTAACATGATTTATATTGGCGATAGTTTTACCGATATTCCTTGCATGAGTATTACTGTAAATAATGGTGGAACAAGTATAGGTGTGTATGACGACTTACCTGCTAAAAGAGAATTAATGCTTGATTTATTTAAAAAAGAAAGAATTAATAACTTTTGCAAGGCTGATTATAGTGAAAATAGTGAAATTGAAAATGTTGTTAAATATACTATTGATAAAATAAAACAAAATGACGACCTAAAAAAACAAGTTGAAGATTTATCAAAATAGCATAAAAAAAGTGGCTCAGCCACTTTTTTAATTACTAGTAAATTTACCTGCACCCATGTTCTCATAAAAAACATTTTCTACTAGGTCTAAAACCCCTACTACATTATCACTTTGTCTTAATGCTGGAATAAAATTTCTAATTAAATTATTATTTGTGTCATACATTTTTAAACTTTCTAGTTTCCAACTTGCTGACCAAGTAGTATCTATCCATGAACCAAACGTAATAATATTTTCATTAGTGTTACCACTAATTGTTAAACTAAAATTTTTAATACCATCATTAATTAAATTAACGTTTGTATTTGCACTAATTGTTATTCCGTTCGCTTCGAAGCCACCCGATTTAGCACAAATCCATGGTGCTTGTCTAGATGTAGATGAAGTCCACGAAGAAAATATCATAGGTTTACCTGCATTAGTAGAAGTAAAACACATAGAAACATCTATTTTTGATACATTTTTCCACATCACATCGGTTTTAAAACTATTTAAGTAACCTTGTGCTGAATTATTTTGTGCTTCTACATAATCTTTCTTTACATAACCAGCAGGAATATTTGAGCCCATAGTTATTAATTTTGTTTGAGCGCTTTCAATTGATAAATTTGCTTGTTGTATTGCAAAAATCTTTAAAGTAACTTCCGTTTCTATACCTTGGTTTTCAAGGTCTTCACTTATCTTTGCATTTATTGTAAAACTATGTGCTGTATCTGTGCTTTTTAATGCACCAACCTTTAAGGTTGTTTCCGCTGTTTCCGTTCCGTCGGTAGCGATTTTTACAACACTACCATTATCTATTCTATAACAATTTGTTCCATCACTAAAATATGTTGCATTTGTAAAAATACCATTTGTATCTGTTAAAAATACTAAATAATAAGCATCTTCACTAGTAGATTCTAATCCAACTGATAATTGAATGTTTACAATATCTCCGGGCATAACTTTTCCAGTATCGGCCACGTTAGGGTTTGAACGAGTTAAACTAAACATTTTAGATGAAGTAAACTCTGCGCCATCTTTATCTGTTACTTTTAATTTAATTTCGCCAAAATTTAATTCTCCATTAAAATGTTTACTATCGGTAAAATATGCCATGGTTAAACCAATTAATGTTATTAGCATTAATATTGTTACAATCATTAAGATTAACACTTTGTTACTTATTTTCTTAACCTTTTTCACCAACAACATCTCCTTATTTATTATACCCCGATTTACATATTAAACTCAAAATTTTTTTGTTTAATTAAAAATCTATACTTATTAATTTCATTAACTAGAAAATTTTATAACACCAGTTTTTGCATTACTTTTTCCTAATAGATAATATCGCATTTTTTGACATTTCTTGTCAAGCAATTTAATCTATTTATTAAAAATAATTATCAATATTTCACTAACCACAACTTACTATTACTAAAATAAAAGTTAATTTATTTATAATAAAACCCTACAATTTTTGTAAAGTATTTTTAGATTTAAAACCTTGTTTTTTATTGTAAGCAAAAATTTTAAATAAAAATATTAAACCTATTATTCCTTGAATAGGATATATAAAATTGATAATATTATTAAAACCAAAAAAACTTAACATATAACCAAGTGTTAATATAATAGAAGATGATATAATTTTATTAATTTTAAAATTATTAATTAACATATATAAGCAACTAATTAAACTTGTTAAAACCGAAAACCACAAAATAAAACTAAACAAATATCCTACAACATTATTTATATTAAATGCTAAACTAAGCATGGGTAAAGCATTATTATAATTTGTAGTTTTTATTAGTGCTATGTTAATTAATAAAATTAATCCACCCAAAATTATAGATATTACTAATGCATTTATTTTTGTTTTTTTGTTACAAAAATTTATAGAGTTTTCCACTACTAAACTACTAGAAAAAACTATATTATAACTTATATAACAAAAACCTAACAGCAAATACTCAAAAAAGTTAATGAAGGTTATATTGATTGTTTGAAAGTTTTTAAAGTTAGCAAAAATATTAAAAAGTGTAACAAAAATAATTAATAATATTACAACTGGCATTAAAAAGTTGTTAACTTTTTTTATTGCATTATAACCAAGTTCACAAATAAATAATGCAAAAAATAAACTTACAATAGTGAGAATAGGGAAATTTATATTTTTAAAAATTAAACCACCTATGCTGTTTAACCCTGCTATCATAGCAATAATAAAAACAAAAAGACTTAAGTAAATAAAAACATTAAAAAAAGTTACATTTTTAAATAAAGTTTTATTTATTTCTTTTATTGTTTTCGACTTCGTAATTCTTCCAAATTTAATTAATTCTTTTAAACTTATGTATAAAAATATTGTTGATAAAATTATAATTAAATAACTAAGTTTTCCACTTCCAGTAAAAAAAGTTAGAATTTCTTGTCCAGAAGAAAAACCAGCCCCAATTATAGAGCCGATTATTAACATAATAAAACTTATATCTAAATATTTCACACAATATTATATTCTAGGAAGTTAAGAGTAATACAAAAATTTATTATATTACAAAAACTACAAAATTTAAACTTCGTCTTGAATATTTATTCTATGGCATTGTTCACATTCGGTATAACCTTTTGTTTTTATATCATCAAGTTTATGAATAGATTGTGCCATTCTACAATAGCCACAATTTTTGCCATCAGTAAGTTTAACTATAACAGGAAAAACCCCTTCCCTTTTTGCATTTTTATATTTTTGTAAAAGTTCGGGATTTATGTTTTTTTCTTGTTTTAGCATTGCTTCTTTAATGCCAACTGTTTCTGGTTCAACTTGTTGTTTTAATTTGTCAAGTTCAACCTTATTTTCATCAAATACTTTTTTACTAGAAATAACTTGTTTTTTACAATTATCAAATTCGTCTAAGTATTTTTTCATTGAATTTTCTAAAATGTTTAATCTTGTAATTAATTCATCTAAATTTTTCATTATAGGTTTAATTTTATTAACAATATCTATACAAGTTTTTTCATCTAAATTATCTAAATTCGTTTCTGTATATTTTTTAACAAGTTCTAAACCTTTTGCTTTAACTTGTGTTATTTTATTGATTTCTTCTGCTAATTTTTTTGCTTCTTCGTTAATAGTAAGCATTCTCATTTGGCTTTTTTTAGCGGTTTCTTTACTTGCATGAATTTTTTTATTATATTCACTTGCGGTAAATTTTTTTTCAATCTTTTTTAATTCAATATCTAATTGTTGATATTTATATAATTCGTTCATTATAAAAACTTCCTTCTTTTATTTAATTCAATTTCGCCATTCTCTAGTTTTTCTAAATAATTTAAACCTGCTTCTACATATATTAAATGTGCTTCGTTGCTTTTTGTTAGTCCATTTAAAGTTGCCTTTAAATTTTCTAGTCTTTCTTTTTCTTCAAGTAAATAATCTTTAAATACTTCTGTATTAAAGTCAAAATTATCTTTACCAAAATAAATTTCCATAGGTTTTAAATTATTTCTGCCCTTAGTTACTTTAATAACATTATAATATATGCCATCATCATATACCAAATAATCAAAAATGATTTTATAATTATTGTTTATTAAATATTCTCTAAGTTTTACAACATCTCGCATAGGTTGAAGGACAAAATTTTTAAGTTTTAAAGTTTTTTCTTCTAAAATTTTTATTATTTCCATTCCACCCATGCCAGCAATAACTGCTTGTTTAACTTTATCATTTTTATAAATAACTTTAAATCCGTCGCCTTCTCTAAAACTTACATAATTATTTATGTTTAAAGAATCACAAAAAACAATCGCTTTATTTAAACTTCTTTCGCTTATATCAGTTGCAACAACTTTATCACATTTATTAGATAAAATTAGTTCTGCTGTAACATAACCGTGGTCGCAACCAATGTCAGCAATAACAGAAGTTCTATCACATAAATTTACAATATTTTCAAGTCTGTTGCTTAAATTCAATAATGTACTCATTTGTTTTCTCCTTTAAAAGAAATCCTTTAATTTTTTACTTCTTGATGGATTCCTTAATTTTCGTAATGCTTTCGCCTCTATTTGACGAATTCTTTCTCTTGTAACATTAAACTCTAACCCAACTTGCTCTAAGGTTTTAGGAAAACCATCATCTAAACCATATCTCATACGAATTACTTTCTGTTCTCTTGGAGTTAAAGTATCTATTACTGATAGTAGTTGTTGACGAAGTAAGCTTCGAGTAGTTGCTTCATAAGGTGAAATTGAAGTTTCATCAACGGCTTTATCGCCAATTTTACCACTTTCGCTATCATCAGTTCCCATTGGGTCTTCAAGTGATGCTGGTTCCATTTGAATTCTTTTTATTTCGCTAACCTTATCTTCTGATATTCCCATCTTTTTAGATAATTCTTCTATAGTGGGTTCTCTACCTAATTCTTGAGTTAATTCTTTAGTTGCACGAACTAATTTATTAATTGTTTCTACCATATGAACTGGTAAACGAATTTGACGAGATTGATCTGCTATTGCTCTTGTTATATGTTGACGAATCCACCAAGTTCCATAAGTTGAAAATTTAAAGCCACGAGTATAATCGAATTTTTCAACAGCTTTTAATAAACCTAAATTACCTTCTTGAATTAAATCTAAAAATTGAAGATTTCTACCAGCATATTTTTTTGCAATTGCAACAACTAATCTTAAGTTGCATTCACAAAGTCGTTTTTTTGCCTCTTCATCGCCTTGTTGAATTCTTTTAGCTAGTTCGATTTCTTCATCGGCAGAAAGTAGTGGTGCTCGTCCTATTTCCTTTAAATATATCTTAACTGGGTCATCACTGGCAACATTTTTCATTAAACTTTCTAATTGTTCAATGTCTATTTCTTCTTCTTTAGGGTCGCTTTTTATAACCTTAACACCTTTAGATTTTATTTTATCAACGATTTCTTGAATTTCTGCACTAGTTATTTCATTTTCGTATTTTATAAATTTTGAAACTATGTCTTCATCTTCACTTAAAATGTTATTTTTCTTTTTTGCTACTTCTAAAATCTTTTTTATTTCTGGTTCAAATTTTTCGTTAATCAATTTTATCCTCCACCTTTAATTTTGAAATTTCTTTTGTTATTTCTTGTAATAGTTTTCCATATTCTTTACGCTCATCTATATTATCAGCCTCCATAACTTTATTAGTGTAAAGAGTCTGTTGTTTCATAAGTTCATCAAGTTTTAAAATCTTTTCACAGTCTTCAAAATATTTACTATCAATTTCATTTGAAGAAAATTGATAATTTATTAACTCATTTAAAGATTTATCATCACTTTCTAAACTATCAAATAATGCTCCAATAATTGGTTCTTTTTTTTGTTCATTGCATTCTTTTAAATATTCATAAACAGTTTTAAAACTAAAATTATTAAAGTTGTTCATTTCTATAAACTTAGCATAAGGCTTTTTATGCAATAAACTTGCTAAAATAAATAACTGACTTTTATAAACATTATCGGTTAAAATTATTGGAATAAAATTTTCTTTTTTCTCTTGTTTCGTTGGCATATCTAGTTGCATTAAATCTCGTTTTAAAACATCTATTGCCACTTTACTAATATCTTTAATAAGTTTTAAATAAATTTCTCGCTCACTATTAGTTTTAATTTCCCTAACTATATTTAAACTTTCTTTAATAAATTTACTAAGCATTAATTTATCGTTTAAATTATAACCCTTAGATAAATTAATTATTCTATATTCAAAACAATCTTTAGCATTTTGTATTTGCTCATGCATTTTTTCTGTGCCGTATTTTTTAACATATTCATCAGGGTCTAAATTTTCTGGAAGTGTTACACAATATATATCAAAATCTTCATTTTTTAAAACATCAATTGCTTTAAGTGTGGCTTTTTGCCCAGCACTATCACCATCAAAACAAAGTATAATTTTATTGCAAAATCGTTTTAATTCTTTTGCGTGTAATTGAGTAAAGGCTGTTCCCATAGTAGCAACTGCATTAGTAAAACCTGCATTATGCATACCAATAACATCCATTTGACCTTCTACTATAATTATTTCGTTTAACTTTCCTTCGTTTTTTAGTTGTTTTAAAAACTGAATTCCAAAAACAACTTTACTTTTATCAAAAACAATTGTTTGTGGCGAGTTTTTATATTTAGCAAGTTTAGGATTATCTTCTAAAATTCTTGATGAAAAACCTATTACTTCGTTAAAACTATTTTTTATAGGAAAAGTTAATCTTTCAAACATACTATCAAAAATATGTCCGTTCTTCTCCCCAACTAGTCCTGCTAATTTCATAGTGTAATTTGATATATTTTTACTACTTAAATATTTAACTAAACTACTAAAATCTTTGCTGTAACCTAGTTCGAATTTTTTAACAACATCTCCACTTATTCCACGCTTTTTTATGTAATTAACCGCGTTTTCGCTTTGTTCTAAATTGCTTTGATAATAGTTATTTGCTTCTTTTAAAGCATTTAAAACTTCTTCTTTTTCTTTTTTCTTTTTGTATATATTTTCATCTAGCATAACTTCAGGCAAGTCCATATGTGCATTATCTGCTAAAAGTTTAACGGCGTCCATAAAGTCTATGCTTTCCATTTCTTCAATAAATTTAATAACATCTCCACTTTTGCCACAGCCAAAACAATGATAATATTGTTCTAACGAATTAACAGCAAAAGATGGTGTTTTTTCATGATGAAACGGACAACATCCCCAATAAGTGTTACCCGATTGTTTTAAATTTACATATTTAGAGATTACACTAACTAAATCATTATTATATTTAAGTTTCTCTAAAAAATCCGCATTAAAACCAAATTTCTGCATATTCTTTTGTTTCCCTTAATATACATATTATTTATACACAAAAAATTTAAAAAATCCTTTATTTTTTTAAAATTTTTTAAAAAATAATATAAAAAAGTGCCCCTTAGCACTTTTCTATACAAAATAGTTATATAAATATAATTAAGTTAAATTTATTATTTTGTTTAAATATTTTTCATCTGCAATTAATTTACCAAGACCTAAAACAACAGCATTATCGGCATTTTCGCTAATTAAAACTGGAAGATTTAAGTTTTTAGACAAATAATTTTCAAGTCCTGTTAAATTTGCTAATCCACCAGTAACAATTATTCCGTTTATAGATAAATCAGACACAATATCTGGAGTTGCTGAATTAATTAAAACTTTAATTGCCATATAAACTTTTTGAAAATAAAATTCTAAAGTATCTCTTAATTGCTCCGCCCCAACAACTTCGGTTTTAGGGCTTTTTGTGTTTATATCTACACCGCTAAATTCAATATTTGTTAAATCGTTATAAAACAAACTACCCACTTCGGTTTTTAATTTTTCACTAGTTAAGTTTGAAATTTGCATATCCATAAACTGATTAACATAAAGTTTAATTGCTTCATCAATTTTATTGCCACCAAAATATAGTGAAAAACCTTTAATTATTTGATTAAGACTACAAATGGCCATATCAATTGTTCCGCCACCTAAATTTAAACTTAAATAACCACTTGCTTTGTCTATATTAATATTTGCTCCAAGCAATGCCATTAAAACACTAGGCACTAAACTAACTTTGCTTGCACCAAGTTTTAATCCTAAATTTTTAAAGTTTAAAATTTCTTCTTCATTTAACCCACAAGGAACTGAAAAAACTATTTCGAATTTTTCATTATTATATAAAATTTTATTAATAAAATATGCAAGTAAACTTTCCGCTAATCGCATATCATAAATTGTTCCATTTAAAATAGGAGAAACAAATTCTATATCTTCATTAGTTTTGCCTAACATTTTTTTGGCATTTAATCCAAAATCTACTATTTTCATTTCGCCCATACTTTCACTTATTGCAAGCATAGTAGGTTCTTTTAAAACAATACCTGTATGCTTTTTGTAAATGCTTGTGTTTGTAGAGCCAAAATCTATACCCAAAATTGTTTTTGCCATATTAACTCCTAATTAATTATAACAAATAAATTTTATTTTTACAATTAATTTTATATAACTTTAACTAATTCCTTTTTTAGTTTAGAAATTATCTTTTTTTCTATTCTAGAAATATAACTTTGACTAATTCCTAGCATATCGGCAACTTCTTTTTGAGTTTTTTCTTCATAGTTGTTTAATCCAAACCTTAAGTTTATTATTTCCTTTTCTCTATTATTTAACTTTTCAACAAGTTCAAGTAAAATTTTTTGTTCACAACTACTTTCTAAATTTTTAGTAACGCTATCGTTTTCCATGCTTATAACATCGCCTAAAACCAATTCATTTCCATCACCATCAATATTTAAAGGCTCGTCTAAACTGACTTCTCGTTTTAATTTAACAGTTTTTCTTAAATGCATTAATATTTCATTCTCTATGCACCTACTAGCAAAAGTGGCAAGTTTAATGTTTTTATCTATATTAAAATTGTTTATAGCTTTTATTAACCCCAGCGAACCAACTGATACTAAATCTTCTAAACTTTCACCAGTATTTTCAAATCTTTTAGCGATATAAACAACAAGTCTTAAATTATGTTCAATTAATTTACTTTTAGCCTGCTCTCTTCTCTCGTTATACTCATCACCTATTAAATTAAGTTCCTGAGCATAAAAATTTTCTTCTTCACTTGATAGCGGATTAGGTAATGCTTCGTTTTGACAAAGATAATAAATTAAGTCTTCATCTAAACAAAAATTAAAATCAAATATTTTTTTTAAAATTTTTTTTACTAAAAATGGAATTTTCATAATATTCTCCTAAATTAATTTTGAATTTAAAAGTGCGTTATATCCTAAATCGTTAATAAAATTTTTAAGGGTTAGTCCAATTATTGCATTATTAATTATATTCACACTATTATCTAAATATATCTCTAGTTTCTCTACTTCAATTATCAATATTTTGTTTTTGTTGTTTCCAATACTTGTAGTTTCAATTATATGAACATTTTTAAAAAATTTATTGAGTTTTGTTTCTTTATTTAAAATAATATCTGTAATAGAAATATCTTTTAAAACATTTTTTAAACTAGAATAATTAACCACTGTTATTGGTTTTCCTGTTAAACTATCAACAAGTGTATTACCACTATCTAAAAATCCTAAAAGTTCATCTTTTTCAGCATTGTTTTCTATAACAATTTTATATACATAATTATTTATCTTTTTTCGATTATAAAAATTTTTGAATATGTTTTTTATAACTATCATTATAAAGAAAGCAATTAATACAATTACTCCTAAAGGTAAAGAATATGTAGTAAAATTATTGATTTTAAAGTTTTTATCAAAATACATTAAAATAAACAAACACGCCCCGCCATATAAAAATGTTATAAATAAAAATGTTAAATAATATAAAATGTATTCCTTAAATTTTACAAATTTTTTTAAAATAATAACCATAACTAAACTAAGCAATATTTTAACTAAACTATTAATTATTAAATTAAAGCCAAAAAGGGGCAAAAGTAATGCAACAACACTTCCAAGCAAACTTGATAGCACCATGTTAATTTTATTAATTTTAGCCTTTAATATTGCCTTTAAGGTTAAAATTATAAAAAAGTTTATAATAAAATTATCAATTAAAACTTGTTCGATATAAATTATCATTTCATTTTCTATTTTAAAACATTTATATAAAATAAAAAATAGAGAAAAACTCTAAAAAGGGCTTTTTTTAGCAAATAAAAAAGTCCAATAAGGACTTTTATTTATTTTAGTAATTATTATATAAAATTTACTTTAAATCTTGCATTTATACTTGCAAGCAACTTTAGTGCATTAGGAGATAAAATTATTTCAGGGACTTGCTCGTTTTCTCCCTTTTTTATGTATAAATCTAATTGACAATAACCATTATTATCTTTAATTAATTTTAAAATTTGCTCTTCTTTACCTATAAAATGACGAAGAATTGTAACTACGGCCATCTCCGCTTCTCTATCACTAGCAATATTAGTTGCCAATTGATAATACCCTAATTGTTTAGGATTTGTTAAACTACGAACAGCATCTTTTTTTAAAACAATTTTATTTGCATTAACACCTATAATTTTGTTTAAAATACTAGGTTCAAAATCACTATCAAAATACATAGTAAAATATGCTTGACTTTTTGCGTATTTCATATTACTTGCCTTTCATTTTTCGTAAAAAAGGTGGAATATCACTGTCAACCATAATATTTGTATTTGAGTTTACTGGGCTAGATGGTTGTTGAGGTTGAACTTGTTGTTCTAGTTCTTCTCTTTTATAAGGATTTTGTCTATTGTTTGTTTGTAATGTGATATTAGGGTTGTTTCTGTTTTGATTCATGAATTTTTCATATCTTTCTTTATTTGGGTCAACTTCCCCACGATTTTTACTAAAATCAGCACCATCAAAACCAGTTGCAATTAATGTAATTTCAACTTCGTCTTCTTTCTTTTCATCTGTCCAAACACTTGTGCCGAAAATAATATTACAATCTGGGTCAACAACTTGACGAACTTCTTCTACTGCAACATCAATTTCATCTAAACTTAAGCAAGCATCGCCTTTAATGTTTAATAAAACACCAGTAGCACCACTAATATCGGTTTCTAAAAGTGGACTATAAACTGCATTTTTAACTGCTTCTTGAACTTTATTTTCGCCAGTGGCTGTTCCTATACCCATGTGAGCAAAACCTTTATTTTTCATAACTGTTCTTACATCGGCAAAATCTAGGTTAATTAAACTTGGTTCAATAATTAAGTTTGTAATACCTTGAATACCTTGTCTTAAAACATCGTCTGCATATCTAAAAGCTTCTAGCATAGAAAATTTTTCTTGCATTTGTAATAATTTTTGGTTAGGAATAACAACTAAAGTATCAACAAATTTCTTTAAATTATCAATACCTTTTTCGGCTTGTAACATTCTTCTATTACCTTCAAAACGGAAAGGTTTTGTTACAACAGCAACAGTTAAAATTCCCATTTCTTTAGCAATTTGTGCTACAACTGGGGCCGCACCAGTTCCTGTGCCACCGCCCATACCAGCAGTAATAAATACTAGGTCAGCTCCTTCTAAGGCTTCTTTAATAGTTTGCTTGCTTTCTTCAGCAGATTTCATACCTACTTCTGGGTCTGCACCTGCTCCTAAACCTTTTGTTAATTTTTCACCAATTTGAATACGAGTTTCAGCAGAACTTGTATATAATGCTTGTTTATCTGTATTAACGGCGATAAATTCTGGCCCAACAAAACCGAAACCAATCATTCTATTTACTGCGTTACAACCGCCACCACCAACGCCTATAACTTTAATTTTTGCAACAGGAATAATTTGATTTCCTACCATTTTAGGCATTTGTTGTTCATAATTTTCTTCTTCAAACATAACTAAAATCTCCTTTATTTTTTAAACAATCTTTGAAATAAACTTTTTTTAATGTTCTTTTCTTGAGTTAATGCAATATCAAGCAAAGATAATAAACTAGAATAATGTGGTCTATTTAATTGTGGAACAGTTGGGGCAATGAATTCTAAATTTCTACCCATTTGTTTACTTAAATAGTCTTTTGCTCCTTTTAAGTAATTTAATCCGCCACCTGTAATAAGTATAGGTATAAACGGCTTATTTTGCAAGTTAAATTCAGTAGAATTTAAAATTTTATTAAAAATATTGCTAAACATTTCAAGTCTTGCAAGTATTATTTCATTTACAAACTTTGCTGAAATTGGTTGTAAAGAGCCATTAACATTTGCTTCATAAAAGTCGTTGTCTGTAGCATTTAAACTTAAAACTACTTTTCGTTTTAGATTTTCTGCCTGGCTAAAACTTAAATTTAACACTTGGCATAAATCTCCAGTTATATGCCCCCCACCCATTGAAAAGGCCTTCATACAAAGTAATCCATCGCCTTTAACTAAACTAACACTAGTAGTAATATAGCCACTATCAATTAAAATTAAGCCACTATCTCTTACTTCAGGTTCAGTTAAATATAATGCTTCTGCTAAACTTGAAGAAATAAAATCTATTTCATAAATTCTTGCTTCATTAAGTATATTGGTAATTAAATTTATAAATTTTTTATCGGTTATTATGTAAGAAATTAAAACATTTAATTTGCTAGTAACTTCCCCTACAGGATTTAAAACTTTTCGATTATCATCTAAAATAAAATAAATAGGACTACGATTTATAACATAACTATTTTCATCAAAATTTTGACTAGATTCAAAAATCTCAAAAACATCACTATCTTTTAATTTTTTTCGTTTAGGAAAAGTGGCATTTACTTCTTTGGTAATACAGTAAGAAAATTCACTAGGAACACCCACATAAACCTTTTTTATGTTATACCTTAAATTCTCTCCTGCCTTTTTTACAGCATTAATAATGGCATTTTTTAAACTGTCTTCGCTAAAAAACTCTCCACCACTAAAACCATCATAATTTTCTTCTGCACTTGATTTAATGTTGAAAGTGTTGTTAATTCCTTTTTCTGCAATCATCACTGAAATTTTAGATGAACCAATATCTAAAACTGCAGTCTCCCCATGTCCCATCATATCACCTATTATTATATTAAAATTTCAATTTTAAGTCAACATTAAAAATGTGTTTTTATGGCATTTTTTGGTAAACTTACATAATGATTATAATATATCAAAAAAAATTATGCAAGTATTTTTAGAAAAAATTTATAAAAATTAATTTTACTGCATAAATATTAAATTTAAAAAACACCCAATCAAGTGAGTGTTTTTAAGTATAATAGGCTTCAATTAATCCTACATTATTTTCAAAAGCCGTTATTTTTCCTTTTGTTTTATCTGGTTTTTGATTATATGTTGATAATGCCAACATAAATTTTTCAGTAAGTCTGTTCTCTGCGTCTTTTAATATTATTTCTGTTCCGCTACGCATTTTTATTTGAACATCATTTTTCCCGCTATAGTTTAAGGTGATTTCATTAAAATTTGCTTTTAAAATTAAAACATTATCGTTATAGGCTAAAAGTTCTATTGCTAGTTTTTTTAGTAATGAGTTATATTGAGAATTTAAAGTTTGTCCCGCCAATACTTTATTGTTAAATTCATTTTCTATATTTACTAATATAGCGTTATTATGATTATTTTCATAAGATATATCATTTTTTAAAACTTTTAACTCGTCATCTAAAATCATATATCCATTTAGTGTATTATTTTCATAACTTTTTATTGCAAACAGTTCGTTTCTCTCAATGCAATTTATTGTTAGTTTATTAGGAAAATTTGTTTCTATATTTATTACTTTAATGTATGGATTTGCTTCTTCTATATTTTTTTTATACTTATTTTTATTTGTAAAAAAAATACTAGCATTATACTTAAACTTTCCGCTTTCAATAATTTCACTTTCTTTATCGGTTAAATTAATTGTATTTGAATAAAAACTAACTTCAACCGTTTTCAAGCAAAAAATTGTGCTTGATAAAATAACTAAAAGCACAATGAATGCCAAAACTGATAAAATAATAACTAAACTTTTGTTCTTCATTTTTACTCTATTAATTTTATATTTGCATTAATACTGTTTAATTCTTCCATTAAGTTTTCATAGCCCCTATTTATATGATTTACACCATCAACAATAGTGTATCCATTTGCTTTTAATCCAGCTAAAACTAAACTTGCCCCAGCTCTTAAATCGGTTGCCATAACTTCTGCACCACTTAAAGACTTAACACCTTTAATAATAGCCAAAGAATCTTTAACAGTAATATCTGCACCCATTTTGATTAATTCCGGAATATGTTTAAATCTTGTTTCAAACAAATTTTCAGTTACTAAACTTGTGCCATCACAAACCGAAAGAAAACTAACTAATTGTGGTTGCAAATCGGTTGGAAACCCTGGATATGGCATAGTTTCTATTTTTAAACAAGGCATACGAGAATTAACCTTTAAATGTATTTTATCATCTTTTATATCTAAATTGCAAGCACTATTTTTAATTTTTGAGATTAAACTATATAAATGTTCACTATTAATATTACAAATTTCTACATCTCCGCCTGTAATGCAAGTAGCAAGCAAATATGTTCCAGCAATAATTCTATCGCTTATTGGCTTATACTCCGTAAATTTTGAAAACTTAACATCAGTTCCATCAATAATTATAGTGCTACCACCTGCCCCCGCAATTTTTGCACCCATTTTGTTTAAAAAATTGGCTAAATCAACAATTTCAGGTTCTCTTGCACTATTAAAAATTCGTGTTACACCTTTTACATTAACACTTGCCATAATTAAATTTTCAGTTGCTCCTACACTAGGAAAATCTAAATGTATATCTCCACTTTTTATATTACTAGCATCGCAATCTATGTAACCATGTTCTTCAGTTATTTTTACATTTAGTTCCCTTAAACCTTTTAAATGTAAATCGATTGGTCTATTCCCTATGTTACAACCACCGGGAAAAGAAATTTTTGCTTTTTTAAATTTAGCAAGCATTGGCCCTAACATAAAAATAGATGACCTAATTTCTTTAGTCAAATAGTTTGGTATGAAATATGTATTTAAGTTTTCGGTATTAATTATAGTTTTATTATCTTGCTTTGTTATTTTACAGCCTAAATGAATTAAAATTTTTTCCATATTTAAAACATCTGTAAAATTAGGTAAATCATCTAAAACAACTTCTTTTTCAGATAGTATCGCTCCAGCAAGTATTGGAAGTGTTGCGTTTTTGCTTGTAGAAACCTTTATACTTCCCTTTAATTCGTTTCCACCAAAAATCTTATATTTACTCATATCTTAGTGTATGAAAAAGCATATAAATTTGTGTTAAACAAAAAACAATGTTGTTATGTTTATACAAAAAATTGAATATATATTCATTTTCTTTTTTCTGTTGACAATAAAAGAAAAATAATATATAATAATAACAATTAATAAGGAGAAAAGTATGTTTGTAGAAAAAATTAACATTAATGATATTGAAAAAATTGCAAAAAAATTTGATGTAAGTGTTGTTTCTTTTGAAGAGCAAATCAATCCGGAAACTAAAAATAAAGAACTTGTAGTTGAATTTTTTAATGGTGCCATGGGACCACAACCTCTATTCATTTTTAGTGACTTTAATGCAAAAAGTTATGATAGTTACTATAAAACTTTTGACCCAGTTATGGAGAGAGAATGGAGAAAACTTTTATACAATAAATTTGGTCAAGAATATCTAACTGCTCTTTCTAATTATTTTAATAACTTATCAGATGAAGCAATTAACGATTTAATGTTATAAAAAATAGCGAATACTCGCTATTTTTTATTTGCATTTTTTACACTTGTTACAACTAAAACAACAAATTTTAGGTTTTTTAATAAGTTTAAATATAAAGTAAATTGATGCTACTATTAGCATAAAAATTGCTAAACTTAATATTATTGAAATAAAATTTAAACCATTAAATAAAAGTAATAATCTATAGAAAATAAAAGTAACAAGATAAGAAGTAACTAATTGTATAATTATACAAACAAAAGTCCATTTTTTACCTATTTCTTTAAAGTAAACACTTATAGTTGCCATGCATGGCATATATAGAAGAGAAAATACTAAAAAACTAAAAGCACTAATTGGAGTAAAATGAATAGGACTATTTATATCTAAAAAACTTTTACTTAATTCACTTACTTCCCCGCTTAAATTTACATTATTAATAATTGCCATTGTAGAAACTATAATTTCTTTTGCAACAATTCCGCAAATTAATGCCGATACACAGCCACTAGTTCCAAAGCCTAAAGGTTTAAAAATAGGTGCTAAAAAGTTACCCAGCCAAGATAAAATACTCGTTTGAGTTAAAGGGTCATCAATAAATTTAAAGTTTATTGAAATACTCTGTAAAAGCCAAATTATTATTGAAAAAGTGAATAAAACTCCAGAAACACGCACAAAGAAATCTTTAACATTAAATAAAATTAATTTTAATATTCTTTTAAAATTAGGAAATCTTAATGCTGGCATTTCCATAATAAAACTATCGGTTTTGCTCTTTAAAATTGTTTTTTCTAAAACAATGCTAATTATTAAAGATATTAACACTCCTAGAAGATATAAGAAGAAAATGATTAAAATATTGTTATTGAAAAAAGCCCCTAAAATAACACTATAGAGTGGAATTTTTGCCGTGCAACTCATATAACTACAAAGCATTGCTGTTTTTATTTTGCTATTTTTATCTTCTAGCGTTCTACTTGTTAAAACTGCTGTAGTATTACAACCAAAGCCCATAAGTAAAGTAAAAACACTTCTTCCACTTAATCCTACTTTACTAAAAATATCTTCAAACACAAAAGCAAGCCTGCTTAAATAACCCGTATCTTCTAGTATTGATAAAAACAAAAATAGCAATACTATTTGTGGCAAAAAACTAGAAAGTGTGGTAAATACAGTCAATATTCCGTTTTCAAAAAAACTTATTATAAAACTCGAACTTGTAATTTTATTTAATAAATTTAGTATAGGAGTGTTTATAATCTTTTCAATAAAATTAGTTAAAGTTTCACTAAAAAATGCACCTACACTATTAAAAGTTAAATAAAAAATCAATAAAACAACGCCTAAGAAAATTGGTAGTGCCAAAAATTTGTTTAATAATATTTTATCTAAAAAGTTATATCCATAAATTTTGTTTGATTTTTTAATCACACACTCTTTTATTATTTTATTGATAAAATCATATCTTAAAGAAATAACCTTTTCTTTTAAATTATAGTTTTTTAATTTATTTTTTTGATTTTCAGTAAGTTTTAAACTATTTATTATATACTCATCTTGCTCTAAAACCTTTAAACTAATATAATTATCGTTAAGGGTTAAATTTTTTATATTATCCCCTAGTATATTTTTTATTTCTTTTATAGGTAATTCTTTTAAATATGGTGCATTAAAATTATTTTTAAAATCATTATCTATTAATTTAATAGTTTCTTTCTTGTTTTGTGCATTAAACAAAACTACATTTGTCCCAAGAAAATTTGATAATTTATTAGTATCTATTTCAGTTTTTGTCTTTTTTAATTCATTTGCAAAATTAACACAAACCTTAATATTTTTACCTAGTTCTAATAACTGAAGGGTTAAATATAAGTTTCTAGTTAAATTATTAGCATCTAGTAAATTAATTATATTATCATTATGAGAATAAATGTAATCTCTTGCTATTTCTTCTTCAAAAGTGTAACATGATAACGAATACAAACCTGGCAAGTCCACCACAATATTATCTTGACCATTTAATTTATAATTTTTTTCTAAATAATCAACTGTAACTCCGTGCCAATTGCCCACATGTTCATTACTTAATGTTAGTGAATTTAAAAAAGTAGTTTTCCCTACATTAGGATTACCACATAATATATGCTTCATAGACTTTTCTCCTTACTAGGAGTAATTTCTATTAGTTTTATAACACCCCTTCTTAGTGCCAAAATATAACCACGAATTTCAACTAAATAACTATTTTTTAAACTAGATATATTTAATACTCTAACTAAAGTCCCCTTAGTAAAACCCAATTCTAAAAGTCTAGTTTTTAACTTTAAATTGCCATTAACACTAGTTATATATCCCGTTTCTCCCACTTTTAAATTTGATAAATTTATTACATTATTCTGCATAAACTAACATATTACTTTTTCTTAGAAATTATGATATTTTGATAATAAAATATTGGTTAAATATACCAAAAAAAATATAAATAAAAATTATTCAAAAATACAAACTAATATTGTAAAGAAAAATCTTTACAATTTATAGGAGGTGAAAACTATTATGATTAGAAGAAAAAATGCAGAAACAAGAAACTGCTCTAATTGCGGTTGCGACCATTGCGATCGTTGTGGTGGAAAAAGCAAAACTGCTACTAAATCAAATCAAGTAGAAACTGCTAGAAGTGCTGGTAAAAGAGCAAAAACTACAACTTCAAGAGCAAAAACTACTAGAAGTAAAAATAGTAAATAGTTTTCAAAAAAAGAGAGAGTAATCATACTTTCTCTTTTTATTTACTAAAATTAAATTATTAATAAAAATATTATACACTTTTTAAAATAAAAAGTCAAACAAATTTACAACATTTTTAAATATTTTTTAGTTTTTCTAGAAATTTATCTATTAAAGCATTAAAATTTATGTTAAATTCTTTTAAATTAGTAAAAATAATTTTTAATTCTTCAGTTATTTTTTTAGGACTTTCTATGTTAATTTGAGAATTTGAAACTATTTTTTTAATTTCTTCCATATCCACATCTTTGGCTGGTCTACCTTGCTTAGTCTTTCTAACATATGGTTTTGTTTTACCATTTTCAATCTCGTTGGGAAAACGGCGAGATTTCTCCTTCTATTAATTATTTAAAATCTATTTGTGATTATTTTGATATTTCAGCAGATTATTTAATAGGTAGAATTGATTAATTAAAAAAAGTGCCGTTATTGGCACTTTTTTGTTGTTTATTTTATTTTATTTTTTATTCCATAGAAATTAAATAGTAATATACTGGTTGGCCACCAAATAATACACTTATTTCTTTATCTGGGTAAATTGCTGATAATTTGTCTTGTAAATTATATGCTTCTTCTTCTTTTACATCATTACCAAAGAATAATGTTAAATTTATAATGTCTTCATTAACTGTTTTTTCTATTAAACTTATTACTGTTTCATCTATAGTTTTGCCTTTTGTTAAAATGCTACTATCAGTTAAACCTATAATATCACCTTTTGCTATTTGTAAGCCATCTACATTAGTATTTCTAACTGCATAGGTTACACTAGCAGATTTAACTGTTGCCAAAGCATCATTTAAAGCTTCTGTGTTTTCTTCAACACTTGCTTCAGGGTTAAAACTTAGGCACGCACTCATGCCTTCAGCAATATTTCGTGAAGGAATAACTATTAAATTTTTATTTGTTAATTGTTTTGCTTGTTCGCATGCTAGAATTATATTTTTATTATTTGGTAAAACAAAAATGTTTTTAGCATTAACACTATCTACTGCTTTTAAAATATCATCAGCAGAAGGGTTCATTGTTTGACCACCTTCTAATACATAGTCTACACCAACATCTTTAAATATAGAAGCAATACCTGTTCCAGCACAAACCGAAATAACACCAAATTCTTTCATCTCTGCTAAAGCTTTTTGTTTTTTCAAATCTCGGTTTTCTTCAAGCATGTTTTCTATTTTCATGTTAAATAGTTCGCCAAGTTCTAAGCCATATGCTAAAGCCTTGTTAGGTTCGTTTGTATGAACATGAACTTTTATTAAACTTAAATCGCCTATGCAAATAACAGAATCACCAATTTCCATTAGTTTTTCTCTTAATTTATCTATATCACTTAAAGTCGTTTTATTTTTAATTTGAATTACCATAAACTCAGTGCAATAAGCAAATTGAATATCTGCTAAATCCATTAAGTTTATTTCTGCATTACTTTTTATAACTGGTGCAGCATCTTCTAGTTTAAACTCAAAACTGTCTTCATTTGTAAGTAATTTATAGAATGCTGTAAAGATAATCATTAATCCTTGACCACCACTATCTACAACATTTGCTTTTTTCAATACTGGAAGTAATTCTGGAGTCATTTGCAATGCTTGTTCCCCTTCGTCCACTACTCCTTTTAAAAATGTTTCTATATCAGTGTTCTTTTTACTAAGTCTTGTAGCGGCTTCACTCATCATTCTAATAACTGTTAGAATTGTTCCTTCTTTAGGTTTAGTAACAGCATTGTAAGCAACTTCTGCCCCACAATTTATTGCTTTTGCAAAATTTTTTACATTTATTTCTTTTTCTGTTGAAAGTGCAGTGCACATACCTTTTAAAATTTGCGATAAAATTACACCACTATTTCCTCTAGCACCTCTTAGTGCACCTTTTTGAACTGCCTCACACAAACTATCTAAATTATTATTTGGGCAAGCATTCACTTCTTTGCACGCACTATTAAGTGTCATGCTCATATTCGTTCCTGTATCTCCGTCTGGAACTGGAAAAACATTTAAACTATCTACATACTCTCTATTTTCTTCTAAAACTTTTCCACCTGCAAGAATCATCTTTCTAAAGGTGGCACCATTTATATTCTTTTGCATACGCAAAGTTATTCCCCCTAAAAAATCAATAAAAAAAGACTAAACCCTTACACCAAGCACATTAACATTCACACTATCTACAATCATACCTGTAAATTTTTCGATAGAATATTTAATAGAACTTTTTAAAGATTCAGCTACTGCGTTAATAGAAACGCCATATTTTAATATAACATATAAATCTATATAAATTTTATTATCTACGGTTAAAACTTTTACACCTTTATTTTTACTTTTTTTTCTAAACAGTTCATGCAAATTATCGCTAAATTTTTTAGCGACCAAATCTACTACACCATAACAATCTAAAGCAACTTTTCCGCAAACGCTTTCTATTGCTTCTTCAGTAATTGTTATTTTACCATAAGAATTTGAAGTATTAACTGGCATAAATTTCTCCACAAATATTATTACATAAAAAATCTTTTTAAGCAGATTTTACTACATAATATAATTATATTACACAATTTTTAATTTAAAATCAATGTTTTTAATTGTTTTTTTCAAATATTTTTTATTTTTTTCGATTTTTTATAAAAATACTTGCAAATTTTGTTTTTGTATGATAAACTAACATAGTCAAAATTTAAAAAATTACTTAAAGGAGTTTATATATGAGTAG
Organism: uncultured Clostridia bacterium; assembly: GCA_934754445.1. Classification (GTDB taxonomy): domain Bacteria; phylum Bacillota; class Clostridia; order Christensenellales; family UBA1242; genus UBA7868. Next base: position 26,016 of record CAKVHZ010000002.1, read on the forward strand.
AGTTTGCAGTATTTGTGGAAAGGGCAAAATGAAAGGTAACCAAGTTAGTCACTCTAACATTAAAACTAACAAACATTACAATGCTAATGTTCAAAAAGTTAGAATAGATGTTGATGGAACAACTAAAAGTGAATATGTTTGCACAAAATGTATTAAAACATTAAAAGATTAATTATAAAAATAAAAACAGGCTTATGCCTGTTTTTTTTAAACAAAAACCACTGAAAACTCAGTGCATTTTTATTTGAATTTTTTAACCTTAACTATTAAGTTGTTTCCTAAAAATCAATTTTAAAAGTGGAACTAAAATTTTTGGTGCTTTTATACAAATAATCATACTATCCTCCAGTTAATTTATAATATGATTATTTTTTTAAATTGGTTATAAATTCTTTTTTATCTTCACTTTTAAAAAAACTTCCGCCAACAACCACAATATCAACACCTAATTTTTTTAACTCTTCAATATTCTCCAAATTAACCCCACCATCAACTTCAATTAATTTGTTTGGTAGTAATTCTTTAGCAAGTTTAATTTTATCAATTGTTGTATCTAAAAACTTTTGACCATACTTTCCTATTTCTACACTCATTATTAAAAGTAAATCAAAGTAATTTTTATAAAGTTCTATTGTTTCTATTTTAGTATTAGGATAAATTGCAAGACCCACTATAGCATTTTTAGATTTTAAATATATTAATGTATCAATAAGTTTTGATTTATCTTTAAATGCTTCATAGTGAACCGAAATAATATTTGCTCCACTTTCCACATAATTTTTAACTATTTCACTTGGTTCATCTATCATTAAATGACAATCTAAAAATAATGTAGTTTTTGAGTTTATTTTTTTAACTGTATTATAATCAAAAGTTTTATTTTCTGTTAAACTTCCATCCATAATATCTAGGTGCAAAAAATCGGTAGAACTACCAACTATTTTACCTAAATATTTAAATATATCATCATTATATGGTAAACTTGAAACCGAAACTTTAATCATATCTTTTACTCCAATTTTCCTTACATTCTAAAAAAATTTGTTTATATCTATCGTATCTATTTGGATTTATATCTTTATTATTTATAACTGAACATTTATTACCTTCAAAAACATGATTACAATTAGAATAAACACAATTTGTGTTTTCAAATTCTTTGTAATAATCTTTAATTGAACTTGGGTCTAAATCGTTAAACTCTATTTTAGAAAACCCAGCAGTATCTAAAATAAAACTATTTTCTTCAAGATTAATTAATTCCGCACTTGTTGTAGTATTTTTACCCCTTTTTGTTTTTTCACTTAAACTACCTATTTTGTTTTCTTTCTCACAAATTTTATTAAGTAGACTAGTTTTACCAACTCCGCTTTGACCTGCTAACGTAGTTGTATTATTTTTAAGGAGTTTAATAAGTTCGTCTATATTTATATTTTCTTTACAAGAAACATTTATAACTTCAACCCCAGAATTTTGATATTCATTTTTTATTTTCTTTAAAAGTTCTTGATTCAACTCACATTTATTAAACACTATTATAGGCTTAATTTGGTTGATTTTAGCGTTGATAATTAGTTTGTCAATAAGAATTAGGTCTGGAACTGGTTCTGGGCTTACAACTATTAATATTTGGCTTATATTAGTAACAAATGGTCGAATTAAACTATTTTTTCTCTCATAAATTCTAGTTATAATAAATTCCTTAGTTTTATCATCAAAATTAAACTCAACATAATCTCCAACAAAAATTTTAGAAGATTTATTCTTCTTTTGTGAAAAACAAGTATATGTTGAATTTAAATAATATACTTCAAATTTATCATTGTTTATTTTACAAACTATTCCTTTAATGTTTCACCCCTAAAAAGCATATTTAATGTAATTTATTTCGTTATTTAAAACTTCTAAAACATCAAAGCGAACCTTACTATTTAATTTTTTATGTATAATTAAATAAAGTTCGGCCACTTTTCTTATTTTATGTTGTTTTCTAAAATTTACCGCCTCGCACGGAAGTCCAAATTCTTTACTAGACCGAGTTTTTACTTCGACAAAACAAATTTCATCATCTTGTTTATTGTAGCAAATTATATCAATTTCGCCAATTTTATTTTTATAATTTCTCTCTAATATTTTTAAACCTTGTTTTTTTAAATAATCATAAGCAAGATTTTCGCCCTTATCCCCTAAAATTTTATTATCCATTTTCCCTCTAAACAAAATGCTTTATAAAACTATCTCTATGAATTTCACATTTCCCATACTTTTTTAGCAATTCTATATGTTGTTTAGTTCCATAACCTTTGTGTTTATCAAATTCATAATTAGGATATTTTTTACTCATTTCTTTCATAAGTTTATCTCTTGTTACTTTTGCTAGTATGCTAGCACACCCAATAGAATAACTTAAATAATCACCTTTTATTAAAGGCAAATATTCACAATTAAGTTTTAAACCTTTAACGGCATCGACTAAGGCAAAGTCGGGTTCTATACTTAAATTATTAATGGCTTCTTCCATTCCCCTTTTTGTAGCATTTAAAATATTTATTTCATCAATTACTTTTTCGCTAATTATGCTCACTTTAAAGGCTTTTGCTTTAGAAATAATTTTATCGTATAATCCTTCCCTTTTCTTTTCGCTTAATTTTTTACTATCATCTATGCCATCAATTATATCATCTAGTGGCATAATAACACTTGCAACAACAACTGGGCCAGCAAGTGGACCACGCCCTGCTTCATCGCAACCACAAATATTATTATAACCTTTACTCAAATATTCTTTTTCGTATAAAAGTTTATCTACTTTTTCTTTAGTCATGATAAAATTTTAACACAAAAAAATCTTTTTTGCAAATTATATTTTTTATAAATTTGTAAACTATATGCTAATTATTGTTAAATTAATTTTAAATTTTCGTCCCATTCCCAATACTCTTTTTTAGCAGTTAAAAATTCTTGTATATCACTTTCACTAAAAAGTCTAAAATGATTTAAGTCGCATCCAATGTGAAAACCAAAACTTTTATATACTCCCATTGCTCTATGACAATGCCCAAACAATGTTAATTTTTCTTTATGATGGTCTTTAGGTTTATGCGTTAAATAAAAATCTTGACCACAAATGTGGACAAAACTATTTTTAACAATATCGACTATTCCATATTGTAAACAAACTTTTTTAAAATCTTCAAAACTATTGTCGTAGAAATACTTAATTATTCTCTCTTCATTATTGCCTACAATTAAAATTATGTTTGCTTTAACTTTTTTAATTAATGGTAACTTTTTTAAAAAAGTAGGATTATCTTTGCTATGGCAATCAAACAAATCTCCAATAACATAAATAGTATCACCTTTTTTTGCTTGTTTGTTCCAAGTTTTAATTATAAACTTTTCAAATTGTTTATCATTTTTAAATGGTCTTCCATCAGCATTTACACCTATTGCTTGACCTAAATGAATATCACTCGTAAAAAATTTCATATATACTCCTCATTAGTTTATTTTAATATGTAAACAAATCTGTATATCACTAATGATAGATAAGATTTTGTTTAATCCTTATTTATCTAAAATTATTTTACCTAGTTTTCCCTTTCTATAATCGTCTAGAATGGCTTTTGCACCCCTTTCATAGTCTATTTCTCGATTTTTCATAATAAACCCACGAGAAAGGCAAATTTCGTCGTAAATTTCAACAGGTTCTTTATTTAAAACATCAACATTATATCTTGCTTTAAAATTATTTGGATATATTGGTGCTAATTCTTTAATAAATTCAAAACATAAATCGGTTAAAATTAAAACTTCATCTTTAATAGAACCAATATATGCTAAATGTAGTGCCACTCGCTCATCATCAAGTTTTGGCCACAAAGTTCCCGGAGTATCTAGCAACTCTATATTATTATCAACTTTAACCCATTGAGTGTTTTTAGTAACCCCTGGTCTATTTCCTACTTCGGCTTTGTTTTTGCAAGCAAAATTATTTATAAGTGTGCTTTTGCCAACATTAGGAACACCTATAACCATTAATCTTAGTGGAATATTTATTCCCTTATTTTTATTTCGTTCTATTTTCTTTATCATTAATTCGTTAGTTTTATTTAATACTTGTTTATAACTATTAGGCTTTGTGCTATCTATCATTACAAATCTAGTATTTTCACTTACTAATTTTTCACAAAAGGGTTTTAGTTCAATTTCACTTACAAAATCAACTTTGTTTAAAACAAAAATAATAGGTTTGTTGCCAAGGATTTTAGTAAATTCTGGGTTCAAGGTTGAAATTGGTGCACGACTATCTAAAACGTATAAAATAACATCGGCAAGTTTTACCTTGTCTTTAAGTTCATCCATTGTTTTTTTCATGTGTCCCGGAAACCAGTTTATTCGCATATCTTTCTCCTTTTAAAATTACCTTTATAATAAGTCGGGTCGATTTTTTTTAGTAATTTCTAAACTCTTTTCTCGCCTATATTTTTCAATTTCTTTATGATTACCACTAAGTAATACATCTGGAACTTTTATTCCGTTAAAATCGGCAGGTTTTGTATACTGAGGATATTCAAGCAAATTATCGCTAAAACTTTCATCTACACTAGAATGTTCGTTGTGTAAAACATTAGGAATTAACCTAGATAAACAATCTACAAACACCATGCTTGGAAGTTCCCCGCCAGTCAAAACATAATCTCCTATCGAGATTTCTTCCATATTAAAATAATCTATAACCCTTTGGTCAACACCTTCATAATGCCCACACAATATGATTAAATGCTCATATTGTAAGTAATCTTTTACAAAACTTTGCTTTAAAGTTTTACCCTTAGGACTCATGTATATAATTTTTGAATTTTCAGTTTTAATTGAGTTAATAACATCAAAAATTGGTTGACACATTAAAACCATGCCATCGCCACCACCAAAAGGTGTATCGTCTACTTGTTTATGTTTATTGCTAGCAAAATCTCTAAAATTGATAATATTAATTTCAATTAAATCTTTATCTTGTGCCCTTTTTAATATTGAACTAGAAAGTGGCGAGAACATTTCTGGAAATAAAGTTAAAATATCTATTCTCATACCATGACCTCACTTAAAATTTTAGAATTTAAAATAAGTTTATTATTTTCTAAATCAACTTTTTCAAAAAGTCCATCTATTAAACAAAAAGTAATTTCATTTTTACCATTTTTTACTGTGTAAATGTCTTGAGCACCAAAGTTATCTATATCGTCAACTTTGCCTAGATATTCATTTTCACTATTGTAAACATCCATGTTTAAAATATCACAAATCAAATATTCATTTTTTGATAAATCAATATTTTCTCTATTAACAAAAACAAGACTATCTTTAAATTTTTCAGCCATAGTTAAATTAGTAATTTCATCTAACTTTAAAAAAATAAAATTTTTAACTTTGCTAAGTTTTTTAACAGTAAATTCATTATTTTGTATATAAACTTTTTTAAGGTTTTTGAATTTACCTTCGCCACTAGTAAGTAGTTTTAAAGTACCGTCAAGCCCCCTAAAACCAACGATTTTCCCTATTTCTATAAATTTTTGCATAATTAATTATAACAAAAATCTAAAACTAATACAACAAAAAGAAAAAAGTTAAATAAAAAACCACCCTAAGGTGATTCCCTATTCCATTATTTTAACAAAATATCGAACATTGTTATCTGTTTGAGCACTTTTTACAATGCTTCTTAAAGAGTTAGCAATTTTACCATTTTTACCAATAACTTTGCCTAAATCTTTTTCATTAACTGACACATTAAGAATAACAGTATTTTCGTTTTCTTTAACGCTTTCTACTTTAACATCATCTTTATTAACAACTAATGCTTTAACAATGTAGGTTACAAGTTCTTCCATAATGCCTCCTATAAGTTGTTATTTTTCAATTGCACCACTTTTAACAAGAATAACTCTTGCTGTGTCAGTAGGTTGAGCACCTTTTTTAATCCATTCTTTAGCAAGTTCGTTATCAATTTTAATTTCAACTGGTTCTTTTAAAGGATTATAAGTGCCAAGAATATCAATAAATCTGCCATCACGAGGATAACGAGAGTCTGCAACAACTACTCTATAGAATGGTGATTTTTTATCTCCTAGTCTTGTTAATCTAATTTTTACTGCCATAATGTTTTCTCCTTTTTTAGTGTGTATATATTAATTTTTTAAAAAAATTAATCAAATTTAAAATGGAAATTTAAAACCTTTTTTGCCGTTCATTTGTTTCATCATTTCCTTAGTTTGTTCAAATTGTTTAAGTAGAGAATTAACTTCTTGAATTGTTGTTCCACTACCCTCGCAAATTCGCTTTCTTCTAGCCCCTTTAATTAATTCAGGATTTCTTCTTTCTTCTATGGTCATGCTTTGAATAATTGCTTTATTTTTGGCAAGTTGTTTTTCGTCTATTTGGTCTATCATTTTCATTTTAGATGATAATCCTGGTATCATAGACAAAATATCTTTTAACGACCCCATTTTTTTAAGATTTTCAAATTGCATTAAGTAATCTTCAAAGTCAAATTTATTTTTACGGAATTTTTCTTCTAGTTTTTTTGCTTCTTCTTCGCTTACTGCTTCTTGTGCTTTTTCAATTAAACTTAAAACATCGCCCATACCTAAAATTCTAGATGCCATTCGGTCAGGATAAAAAGGTTCTAAGTCGCCAATTTTTTCTCCCACTGCACAAAATTTTATAGGTTTATTAACTATTGCTTTAATAGAAAGCGCTGCACCACCACGAGTATCACCATCAAGCTTTGTTAATACTACACCAGTAATATCAAGTTTTTCATCAAACGCTTTAGCAACATTAACTGCTTCTTGACCAGTCATAGAATCTACAGTAAGTAGTATTTCACAAGGGTTAACTTCGTTTTTAACTTTTAATAATTCGTCCATTAACTCTTCGTTAATTTGTAATCTTCCTGCTGTATCTAAAATAATTGTATCAAAGCCATGTTTTAAAGCATACTCTTTTGCTTCTTTTGCTGTTTTAACTGGGTTTTGTGTTCCCCTTTCAAAACATTCTACGCCTGCACTAGCACTTACAACTTTAAGTTGATTTATTGCTGCTGGTCTATAAATATCCAGCCCTACTGTTAAAACTTTTTTACCTTGTTTTTTTAAGTTAAACGCAAGTTTACCAGTAGTTGTAGTTTTACCAGCACCTTGAAGCCCACACATCATAATAATTGTTGGTGGAGTTGAACTAGTGTTTAGTTTAGAATTTACACTACCCATAAGGCTAGTTAATTCTTCATTAACAATTTTAATAACTTGTTGAGTTGGTGTTAAACTTTTAAGTATTTTTTCCCCTAACGCCTTTTCGCTAATTTTGTTAACTAAATCTTTAACAACTAAAAAGTTTACATCGGCCTCTAAAAGTGCAATTCTAATTTCTCTCATTGCATCTTTAATATCATACTCACTTAGTTTTCCACGAGAAGATAATTTAGAGAATATTCTACCAATTCTTTCGCTTAATGATGAAAATAATGCCAAATTTAATCCCCCCACAAATTAATAATATTATTTATTTTAGAATAATCTTTCGTTTGATTTATTTCTTCTATTAACTTAACTTGACTAGAATAAATTTCATATAATTTAAGTTTTTTTTCATAGTCTTGTAACTTTTTTTCGGTTTGTTTAATGCTATCTAACACCGTTTGTTTAGTAACAAACATATTACTTGCAATTTCGGTTAAACCAATATCATTAAAATAATAACTAGTGAAAATATCACATTGTTTTTGAGTTAATAGATTTTTATAAAAATCAAATAATCTACTTATAAAAATATTTTTTTCTAAACTATTCATAAAATTCTCGTAAGGCAAATTAACCTTACGAGACAATTATATTATAAAAAAGTATATTTGTCAACGATTTTTTTAAACTATTTTGCATTTTTTTAAATAAAATTTACTTAAGTTATCATCTTCATTAATCTTTAAAACATTTAAGAATAATTTTCGTGCTTCTTTATAATCTTTTTCTTCAAATTTTCTTACTGCCGATTCAAAAATTAGTTTTGTTTTTATATATGCGGTTTTATTGCTTCCCGCGTAGCCATCTAAATTCTCAAACAAACTAACTCCAATATCATCAATATTCACTGTTCCAACATATCTATAATTTAATTCAAAATCTCGTGGAATATTGTTTAAAACTTCTTTTGTGAATAATATATTTGATAAAAAAATTCGGTTTAAATGCTCTATTTTGCTAGCAAGATTTACACTATCGGATATTATAGTTGGAGTTAATCTTTCTTTTTCTCCAACAATTCCAATAACAACCTTTCCTGAATGAATGCCTATTCCATACTTTATTTTTTCGTTACCAATGCTTACTAAGTTTATATTTTCAAATTTTTGAGCAATTTCAGTTGAACATTTTAATGCATCGGTCTCATTTAAAAACACCGCCAACACTCCGTCGCCTAAAAATTTGTCTATAAAACCTTTATTGTTTCTAACGCACTCGCCTACCACACTTAAATAATTATTAATAAATTTAAAGTTTTCTTCTAAACTTAAAGTTTCGCTCGCTCTAAAACTATGTTTAATATCTATAAATAAAACTGTAACTTCTTTTTGAACACTCTCGCCCAATTTCAACTCAAAAACTTCATTTTTGCCTAAATATTCAAAAAATTCTTTAGGGACAAATTTGTAATACTCGTTTTTTAATTTAGATTTATATTCTTCGCTTTGGTCGTTTTTATCTTCAATTGCTTGTAAATTTTCTTGTATTTTTTCAAATTCTTTGCTACCTAAAATAACATTTTTGTTGTCTTTACCCCTGCTTAGTAATCTGGTGTTTTTTTCTATCTTTTTTATTGGATAGAGATTAATATATAAAGTTAAAAAAACTAAAAAAATATAAATAATAAAACTAATTGATAACAAAAAATATTGATTCCTTGCTTCCATTACATTAACATCATAATAATCTATAATCAAAAATTCAACCACCATTAAAGCAAATGTTAATAAACTAATATAAATAGATATTTTAAAACTAAGGTTAAATTTAGATAAAACCTTTTGATTAAATAAATAAAATAGTGATATAAAAATAAACATTATAAAAACGCTTATTAAAATTCCATATAAAAATAAAATTAAATCGGTATTCACAATTATATTTTAAGTAATAAAAACAAAAATATTTGCATAATAAAAATTTTTTAGATAAAAATATTTGCATGGAAAACAAAGAAATAAACATAATCAATATAACAAATCAGTCTATAAAAACAATATTAATGACCATTGATAATTTTATTAATGATATTAAAAACGAAAAATTAAAGAACTTACTTGCTGAAAATATAAATAAGTTTGACACCTTAGTTGATGAGTGCAAAATTTTAGCAAAAAGTTATAATGAAGAACTTGAAGACCTTAATTTTTTTGAAAAATATCAAAATTTAATTTCGCTTAAAATTTCAAGTTTGACTAAAAAAAACACTTACGAAATTGCTGAAATTATATATTTATCTATTACCGAAACCATGCCTAAACTTTACTCACTTTTAAATAACACAAACCTAGATGAAACCGAACTTGCTAAAAAACTAATAACTCAAAATGAAAATTTAATAGATAACTTAAAACAATTTTTTATTGTAGAAGACTAGAAAGTTTCTTCTATTACTCCCCCGCCTAAGCAATAATCACCATTGTAGAAAACTACAAATTGACCTGGAGTAACCGCTCGTTGTTTTTCTTTAAAATATACTTTTACCTTATCTTCTAAAATTTCTACTTTTACTGCTTGGTCGGGTTGACGATACCTAAATTTTGCATTACATTCAAAAACATTTTCACTAGGTTTTTCTGGTATCCAGTTAATTTTATAACTAACAAGACCATTACTAAAAAGTTCGTCTTCTTCGCCTTGAGAAACAATAAGTCTATTATTTTCTAAATCTTTTTTCACAACAAAATATGGCTTACCATTTCCGTCATTTCTACCACCAATATTTAAACCTTTTCGTTGACCTAAAGTATAGTAAGCAAGTCCTATATGTTTACCTAAATATCTACCATCAGTTGAATAAATCTCGCCTTCTTTTGTTGGTAAATAATTTTTCAAAAATTCTCTAAAATTTCTTTCGCCAATAAAACAAATACCTGTGCTATCTTTCTTTTTTGCGGTAATTAAGCCTAGTTTTGTTGCAATTTCTCTTACCTTTGGTTTTTCAATATCACTTAAAGGGAAAAGCACTTGTGATAACTGATTTTGACTTAATTGATTTAAAAAATAAGTTTGGTCTTTGTTTAAATCTTTAGATTTTAATAAATAAGTTTTTCCGTCTTTATGCTCAGTTTTTGCATAATGGCCAGTTGCAATATAATCTGCACCAATTTTTTTAGCAAATTCTAAAAAAGGTCCGAATTTTATCTCTCTATTACATAAAACATCAGGGTTAGGAGTTCTACCCTTTTTATATTCTTCTAAAAATTCTTCAAATACATTGTTATAATACTCTTTTGAATAATTTACAGTGTAATAAGGTATGCCAATTTTATTACAAACTTGCTTTACATCAAAGTAGTCTTCTTCGGCAGTGCAAACTCCATCATCACCCGTTTCTTCCCAGTTTTTCATAAAAACGCCTATTACATTATAGCCTTGTTCTTTTAACAAATATGCTGCAACCGAACTATCTACACCGCCACTCATTCCACAAACTACAGTTTTCATTTAACAATAACTCCATCTTTAAATATATCTTCAATTATTACAGATATTATATCGTTTTCTTTATATTTTTCATTAAATTCTAGGTAGCATTTAACAAAATATTCGCTATGACCTACAAAATATTTTTTATCATCTATGCTTACCACTTCTTCTATTAATAAATTTTGTTTAACATTATTGTCTTTTAATAAATTTAAGTATTTTTCATGCAAAGATTTTGCTAAATTTTCAACAATTTTTACTCTTTCTTTTTTAATAGAATTTAGTATTTGTGGCATTTTTGAAGCGACTGTGCCTTCTCGTTTTGAATAAGGGAAACAGTGAACCATAAAAAATTCGGCTTTTTTAACAGTTTCTAAACTTTCTAAAAAATACTCCTCAGTTTCGGTTGGAAAACCTACAATTAAATCTGTAGTAATTGAAGCATAAGGGAAATATTTTTTTATTAGTCTAACTTTTTCTAAATATTCTTCTTTAGTGTAGTGTCTATTCATCTTTTTTAAAACTTCATTACTGCCACTTTGCATACTTAAATGAAATTGTGGGCAAAAGTTATTTATATTTTTAAGTCTTTGCATAAAATCATCAGTGATAACATTAACTTCCAAACTTCCTAATCTTATTCTTGAAGGCAACACTTTTAAACTTTCAATTAATTCAATTAAACTTGGTTTAAAATCACTTAAATTTATACCTGTTAAAACAATTTCAGCACAAGTTTTGCTTAAATTTTGTGCTTCTTGTTTAACACTTTCTATATTTCTACTACGACTTCTTCCCCTAACATAAGGAATAATGCAATAAGAACAAAAATTGTTACAACCATCTTGAACTTTTAAATATGCTCTTACTCTTTGACTAGCACTTTGCATATTATCCACATAACAAAGTGGAAGTTCGCTTAAATTTTTATAATTTTCTTCGTTAATTAAATTGATAATTTCGGCTTTATTTGAATTACCAATAATTACACTTACATTTTTTTCTTTAAACTGCTCAGGATTTTTTTGACTAGCACAACCACATACTAAAATTTTAGCATTTTCGTTATAACTTTTACATCTTGCTATTAATTGTCTACTTTTTCTTTCACCTTCGTTAGTAACACAACAAGTATTTAAAATGTAAATATCAGCATATTCTAATTTGTTAGTAGTTTCGTATCCAAGTTTGTTTAATTCATTAATTAAACTATCACTTTCATAAAAATTGACTTTACAGCCTAAGGTAAAAACACAAATTTTCATTTTTTCTCCCATTCATTTAGTAAAAACATAACAACACTAGTTAAACTAATGCAAGCAGTTTCGGCACGCAAAATTCTGTTACCCAAAGTAATTTGTTTAACATTAGTTTGCTCTAATATTTTTTTGTTTTCTTTTTCGCTAAATCCGCCTTCACTACCAATAATTATTGCTATATTTGTTAAAGTATTTCCATTTTTATCTTTAAAATCTAATTCCGTTAACTTATTAACTGAATTTTCATAAGCAAAAATCACTTTCTCGAACTTATTTAAACTTTTTATCATTTCATTAAAAGTTAAAATATTACTTATCTCAACTTTTTTACTTCTTCCACATTGTTTAAGTGCTTCAATGCTAATTTTTTCTAGCCTATCTAGTCTTGTCGTTCCTTTTTTTACTTGACAAAATTCGCTTTCAAACGGGACAAAATTTTTAACACCAAGTTCGGTTAATTTTTGAATAATTAATTCAAATTTATCGCCTTTAACTAAAGCTTGATAAACTGTTACATTGCTTTTTGTTTCACTATCGTTATCTTTTAAATCAACAATTTTTAAGGTTAAATCTTTTTTATTTATATTTGTAATTTCGCAGGTATAATCAGTCCCCGAGCCATCAATTACGCATAGAAAATCTCCAATTTTATTCCTTAAAACATTAACAATATGGTTAAATTCTTCGCCGGTAACTGTAATTATTTGTCCAAATTCAAAACTATTTTCCGTTTTTAAATAAAATTTACGAGCCATTAACCCTTTTTCGCTCCACAATTAGGGCATCTGCCATTTTCGTCAACAATACTACCACAATAATCGCATTTCGATTGTTTTTTTCCATCAGGATTAATTGATAATTTTTGTTTTATGGTTTCGCCTATACTATTTCCAATCTCTCTATTTTTTTTAATGCCAAGAATAATAGATACAATGACAGAAATAAACACCGCAACAAAAATTACGCCCATAAACGCAAACATAATTTTTGAACTAACTTCAAAAGCATCTAATAAAATATTTGAATTCATAAAATTTCTCCTAGTAATTTTTAATATTTATGTTTAAATAAAAGAATTTGTTAAACATAAAAATTATTTAATATATTATACATATTTTTTGCTATATTTTCAATTAATATTAAAGAAAAAATAAAAAAATGGCACTGCCATTTTTTTATAGTTTAGAAACAAGTTTTAAATCTACTCTACCTTTTTCATCTACTTTAATAACTTCAACTAAAACTTTGTCTCCAATTTTTACAACATCTTCAACTTTGTCTACATGTTCTTTAGAAAGTTTAGAAATATGAACCATACCTTCTTTGCCTTTTAAACATTCTACAAAAGCACCAAATTGCATAATTCTTACAACTCTACCTTCATAAGTTTTGCCAAGTTCTAGTTCTGTTGCAATATCTAAAATCATTTCTTTTGCTCTTTCGTTCATAAAACTATCTTGAGAGGCTATCATAACTTTACCTTCATCGGTAATATCAATTTTAACACCTGTTTCGTCAATAATTTTATTAATCATTTTACCACCAGAACCGATTACATCTTTAATTTTATCTGGGTTAATATCAAAACTAATAATTTTAGGAGCATATTTAGAAAGTTCAGGTTTAGGAGCTTTAATAACTTCTAGCATTTTACCTAAAATATGCATTCTACCTTCTTTTGCTTGATTTAATGCAGTTTTTAAAATATTTTCATCAATACCTTTAATTTTAATGTCCATTTGAATTGCAGTTATACCTTTTTCAGTTCCTGCAACTTTAAAGTCCATATCTCCTAAGAAGTCTTCTAAACCTTGAATATCAGATAATATTGCAACTTTATTTTTTGCTTCATCTTTAATTAAACCCATAGCAATACCCGCAACTGGGGCTTTAATAGGCACACCACCATCCATTAATGCTAAAGTTGAGCCACAAACACTTGCTTGACTAGTTGAACCATTGCTTGATAAAACTTCACTTACTGTTCTAATTGCGTAAGGGAATTCTTCTTCACTAGGTAATACTGGTTCTAAGGCTCTTTCTGCCAATGCTCCATGACCAATTTCTCTTCTACCTGGGCTTTTTAATGGTTTTGCTTCTCCTGTAGAATAACCTGGCATATTATAATGATGCATATATCTCTTAACATCTTCATCATCTAAGCCTTCTAGTTTTTGCATATCTGAAATTGAACCTAATGTTAAAGTTGTCATAACTTGAGTTAATCCACGAGTAAATACACCACTTCCGTGAACTCTTGGAAGAACGCCAGTTTCACACCAAATAGGACGAATTTGCTTTAATTCTCTTCCATCTGGACGAACACCTTTATCTATAATTTTGGCTCTCATTACTTCTTTTTTAATATAATATAAACTATTTAAAATATCTTTTTCTTGGTCAGGATATTCATCTTTAAAATGTTCTAAAACATCTAAATTCATTGCTTCTTCTGCTTCATCTCTTTCAGTTCTATCAAAGTGTTCCATAACTTTTTCTACTTTAGAGTAAGCATATTCTCTAACTTTTTTATCTAATTCTTCAGGAACATGGTAATAATCTATAACTACTTTTTCTTTACCAATTTCCTTTTGAATACTCTCAATAAAAGCAACGATTTTTTTAATTTCTTCGTGAGCGACCATGATGCCTTTTAGCATTTCTTCTTCGCTAACTTCTTTTGCACCTGCTTCAACCATTAAAACTGCATCTTTTGTGCCTGATACAGTTAAATGTAATACACTTTTTTCTCTTTGCTCAAGATTTGGATTTATTATATATTCGCCATCTACTAAACCTACTAAAACACTTCCCGTTGGACCAGCAAAAGGAATATCACTAATAGATAAAGCAACAGAAGAACCAATCATGGCTAAAATTTCTGGGCTATTATCTGGGTCTACACTCAAACAAGTTGCAACAACTTCTACATCGTTATAAAATCCTTTAGGAAATAGTGGACGAATAGGTCTATCTATTAATCTAGAAGTTAAAATTGCTTTATCGCTTGCCCTACCTTCTCTTTTTTTAAATCCACCAGGAATTTTACCTACTGAATACATTTTTTCTTCAAAATCAACCCCAAGTGGGAAAAAGTCCATTCCTTCCCTTGGAGATTTACTCATGTTAACATTAACCATAACCATAGTTTCGCCACATTTAACTATGCAAGTTCCGTTAGTTTGAAAACAATATTTGCCAGTTTCAACAATAACTTCTTTACCACCGATTACAGTTTTAAACTCTCTATTTAAACTCATTTTTTCTCCTTTATAAACAATTAAGTATATAATATTTAAAAAAATATAGCAAACAATTTTATAAACTTTATTTTTTTGCATAAAAAAACTCTTTCGTTTAAAAGAGTTTTTTATTTTCAACTATTTAGCACTTTTAACAACTTCGTAAACATCAGTGCTACCTTCAACTAATCTTACTTCATAACCATCAGCAACTAATTTATCGTTTGGATTATCTTTAACTATGTTAAATTTATCAAATTTTCCACCAGTAATAGAAACTGTTGCAGTTTTTTCTAATTGTGGTTTACTTGAATCATTGTTATTATAAATATTGATAGTTAATCCATATGGTCCTTCAACTTTGTTATCATTTAATTGTTGAATTGAATATTCTCCGCCCTTAATTTCTACATCTCCATCATAAGCATAAACAGCAGATACATTACCTACATATTTACCATCTTCAACAACCAATTTGCCACCATCCATTACATCTAATGCATAGCAGTCGTTCTCTTTAGCAAGAATTTGTCCATTACCCTTTAATGTTAAATTTCCATTTTCTCGAACAGATATAATACTCCAAGAATTTGGACTCTTGTCCCAAATATCATTTTCATTGTATAGTTTTTTGCCGTTTAAATCTAAAACAACTTTTCTTTTTACAACTAATGAATCTTCAACATTAATATCTGCTGTAACTTTAATTATGTCCTTATCACCATTTAATGCTTGAGTTAATTCAGCATAGGTTGAAACTTCTGCTACTGAAGGTGCACAAGCACTAAGCATAAACATTGCTGGAACAATTAAAAGCACTGCCAATACTAAACTTAAAATTTTCTTTTTCATAAAATTCTCCTTTTGTTATTTTGTTATAATCTAGCATATAAAAAAATATAAGTCAAACAAATTTAAAATAGTTTTTGCAAAAAATAAAAAAATATGTATTAAAATAAAATTATCTTTAAAAATCTTGACAATTCCCATTTAAACTGATATAATTTATGTTGTTTTTTAACTTTTGGGCTATTAACTCAGTTGGTAGAGTAGTCGACTCTTAATCGAAATGTCCGGGGTTCGAACCCCCGATGGCCCACCACAACTAACATTATAAGAACCAACGAAATAATATATGTATTTGTAAATGGAAATTTTGGTATAATAACAAAAAATCTATCTCATTTGATAGATTTTTTTATTGTTTACTTAATTAAATTATGATTCTTTAAATTAAATAAAAATATTTTATTAATTAAACAAACATTAGTATAAATTTATTTTACTTTTTTAATTAGCATTGTAACTAAAGGTGAAGTAAAATATGAAGTTGTTAAAGTGTTTTCTTTTTTTCCGCCCAAAAGATATATATCTTTTGAATTATGAAGATTTACAAGTTCAAAAGGAGTCGCCAAATCTTTTACTTCTACTAAACCAAAACCTGTAATATTGTGTGGCACAGCATTAAAACTCCAATCATTCACTCCTATTAATACTTTGTTTGAGTCTACTTCTCTAAATCCAACCGCTAAATAATCTATATTATTATCAAATTGAGAGCCATTTAAAGTAACATAACCATTAAAATTAAACATTATTTCATATGTCCCTATTTCATTAAATTGAATTGTGTCTTCTCCAACATTTAATAAAACTAAATTTGAAGTTGATAATTCAATATCTTTTAACGGAAGACGCTCACCACTTCCCACTTTAAAGCCATAATCAGGAACATCTATGGTATCATCTCGAAGGGTTGCAATATAAACTTCTTTTATGAAGGTTAAACCATCATCGCCCTTATCACCTTTATCACCTTTTTCGCCTTTCTCCCCTTTCTCACCTTTTTCGCCTTGCAAATAACCATCATCAATCCATTTATTGTTTTTTGCATCATATATTAATAGTCTTTTAGGAATGCCATTTCCTATTAAAACCGCCATACCATCAAAAGGATTTTTAGGTAAATCATCAATAGACGAATAAATTCCATCTATTTGAAAACCTTTTCCCGCATCTCCTTTTTCGCCCTTTGGGCCTTTTGGACCTGTTGGACCTATATAGTAAGCCAATTTATCGAATGGAACACAACAAATTGTTTGTTTTTTATTACATTTTATCATAATTTTCTCCTTTTGTTATTCATTAACTCATAATATGAAAATTTGATAAAAAAGTTTAATCCACACTTGGTGGACTTTATTATAATAATTCTAAATTCTTTTTAAATACTTTTTTAAAATCACTTTCGTTTTTCATGCCTTCACGAAGTTCTAGTGGTGCTGGAGTTTCTACTTGAGTTTTAATAATAATAGAATCTCCTAAAATATCACAAGTCATATCTTTAATTCTTGCTTTACCGAAAGCATCTAAACTAGAAGCAAGATTTACTATGATTGCTAATTTTTTAACAGCATCTATATCTTCTTCAGTAAGTAGATTTTTATATTTTACCCATTCTGTTAAGTTAAAATCATCAAGTTTTGTGCAAAGCATAATAAAAGCTGCAAGAACAATATCACGATGACTAGCACCCATAATATAACTATTTAAAATTAAGTTATAACCGGCTTTATTGTTTTCGTAAAAATTAACTCTGTTTCCACAATTATATAAATTTGATGCAATTCTTAATGCTTTAACATAAGTTCGTGGTAATTTGTGTAATACTTTAAGTTGTTTATATAAAATTACTGTTAAATAATAAACATGAGCAATATTGTTTGGTTTTTGAGTGTAAAATTCATTAATTATATCTAAAGAATTTCCTAAAATATCGGGATAAGGTTTATCAGTTAAATTAGGATTAGCAACATAATTTAACATACCTTCGCTAAAACCAGGTTTACTTGCTAAAATTTGTGTATTTTTAATTGTTTCAAAAATTGCATGATAAATTGCAATAGAACAAGCAAATAAATCTGCTCTATCTTGACTAATACCTTTAATTTTTTTAGTTTTATCAACATCTAGTCCTAACATAAAGTTATAAACGGTGTCAAAATCTGTTTTAGTTAAACTATACATATTTTCAATATCTAAAGGATATTTAGTCATTTTTCTAGCAAGTTTACAAATACTTAAAAAGTATTTTTCCATGCCAATAACCGAAATTTCAGGTTCTAGATTTTTAAGCCATTCAATTTTATTTAATTCTTCACTAAAAAATTTAGAAACTTTACTAAACATTTCTTTTGGTGGAGTATTTTCTAAGTCTAATTTCTTTAATACATTTAAAGTTCCATAAGGAATAATATTTTTTTCAAAGATACTTCTTTTGCTAAAATTTAAAATAACTGTATCGTTAGTATTAACAACAGCTAAAACTCCACGAGAAACATCTACTGAGTTAATAACAGCATAGTAAAAACCATTAACTTCTTCATCTTCTGTCATTTCTTTAAATTTTAAATTACAACGAGAATAAATTTGTTCAAAAATACTAACTTCATTTTTTACATTATAAAAACTTCGATGTGCTAAACAAGTAGTTTCAACAACATTATAACTATCACATAAACTTTTAAACCCAATACAAATATTAACTAATTCATTAATTTTTGGTGCTTTTATAATTTCGTCTTCTTCAATATCAGCAACTAAGTTAATTGGTTCTATAACTTGGTGTAAAGTTACTATTGAATTTGTTTTTACTACACTAGCAATAGTTAATTTAATGTTTAAAACATCTAGTTCTACAATGGCAATATTCTTCATAATTTTTCCTTTAATTAATTTATTTGAATTATAAAATTCTTTTATATTATATCATAATTTTAATTTTTTTCAAGTATTTTAATAAAATTAATGAAATTCTTTTTTACTTAAAAAACTTAAAACATTTACATCATATTGAATAAATTTTTCAAAATCTTTAATGCACATATTATCATTTATATCATTTACCACTACACATGATAAACTATTTAAGTATTTTTCATGATACTCTTTTAAATTGCTATAAATATTTTTATGTGCTTCATCTCGTTTTTCTTTTAATAGTTTTTTTAGTTTAAGTTTATCTTCTTTATTTTTGCACTTTTTTATTTTGTCCTTTAAAACCATTTCATCATTATAAGCAAGCATCGCAGTATATTTAAAATTTTCAATTTCTTCTATATCGCTTTTAAACCCACCTAGCAAAGCCTTAACATCACTTATTTTTGCTCCATTTGGCATATTAATTAAGGCATTTTTTTTAAGACTACCCCCAACAAAATAAACAAAAATATTTGTTTGTGGAATTCCACCAATTGCGTTATTAATATTAAATAAATCTACTAAATTTAAACTTTTATTTTGCTTATTTTTATTAAAATTAAAGTTGACATTTTTATATTCATTTTTTACTAAATTTTTTATTAATTTTATATCACTTTTATTGCAATTTATATATACATTTTTTATGTCTAAAATTTTTATTAAAAGATTAAAAACATTAGTTATTTTTTGTTTATAATTTAAAAAAATAATTTTATTTATAAAATTATAATCGTTATATGTAACATTTAAATAAAGATTATTTTCTTCTAAATTTTTAAAATAATTTGCTAAATAAAATTCGCTACTTGCTAGCCCCATATTTAAACATAAATCTATTAAATTTTCTTTAGTTTTAAGGTTTTGTTTTTCAAAATTTTCGTGTTCATTTTTTTCATCATTTTCTATTTCTATAAACTGAGCTAAATTATTAAAAATATCTTTTTCAGTTTTAATTTTTGTTACTTTTCCGCTAACAGAAGATAAAATTTTTTGTTGGTTTTTATCAATTAAAATAGTAGAGCCAACTTTAACAAAATCTCCCACCTTAACTAAAGTTTTAAAATCCCCTTCTTTTAACTGACAAGTTGAAATTTTTACTATTTTAGGGTCTTTAAAAGTTAATATTTCATTTATTATAGGTAGATTTTTAGTCTTATAAAATTTCATATAAAATATATATCAAATTTTATGGATTTTGTCAACTTTTTTCAAAAATGAAAAAGCTTGCACCTTGAAAAAGTCCTAGTGCTACTAAAAACACACCGAATAAAGATTTTAATGTTAAAGTATTAATGGAACTAGCAAGAAGCGAGCCTAGTAACGAAAAACCTACTCCACTTAATATTATAGGCAAAGCGACTTTAAATTCTATTAATTTATTTTTAGCATGAATTATAATAGATATTATTGCCATTATAGTGAAAGAAATTAGATTTATTCCCTGACTTTCTAACTGACTAAGTCCACCCAGCAAAGTTAATAGTGGAATAAGAAGTGTTCCACCACCCATGCCCATTCCGCCTAAAATTCCACCAATTAAACCATATAAAATTAATAAGTAAATCATTTTTCTCCTTTAACCGAACATTAATCTTGCCCCTACCAAAACCATGATTACTGCAAAAATCATTCTTAAAACTTTATTATTCATTTTATTAAGTAAAAACGAGCCGAGTATTCCACCTATTACAACACCAATAGTAGTTAAACCTAAATTTAGATAATCAAAAGTGTTTTTAGTTATATAAATTATCGAACTGGTAATACTTAATGGTAAAATACAAAGGATTGCCGTAGCATGAGCTTTTTTCTCTTCTAGTTTAAACAAAAACACTAAAAGCGGAACAACTATCATACCACCACCGCCACCAAAAAAGCCATTTAAAAAACCGACCACCACTCCTGATAGCAAACTTATAATAATTAAAGATTTTTTAGATTTAGTTTTAATCACAAAAAAATTTTTAACAAAAAAATAAAATTTATAAGCAAAATATTTGCAAAAAGTTTTAAATTATAATATACTAAATAAGTTATTAATTTATAAAGGAAGATATTATGACAAAAAATAAATTTACAATTAAAAAATTAACTTTAATTTTATTAGTAGTTGCACTACTTTGTATGCAACACTTAGTTACTCTTTTAGGTGTTTTAGATTTTTCTAAAAAAGAAATTTTTGCAGATTCTACAACAATTTCTCAAATTAGTATATCTAACTCTAATTTTACAAATAGTTCAGGTGATAAATTAGGTGAACCTAGTTCCTTTACAACCTTAGGGACTAAAGCAAGCACTGTTTCTGGTGTAATAGACACTGATGTATCTACTTTCCAAGATAATAAAAGCACTTATAAATTAAACTTTAACCCTAGTGCCCCAAAAAGTTCTAGTGATAGCAAAGTTTTAATGATAAACAACCAAAACTTACAATCAAGTTACGGTTATCAAAGTAGTTCTTTTACTTTAAGTAAAAATGGATACTACTATGTTTCTGCATATGTTTATACTCAATATACAGATATTTCCGCATCTGCAAGTATTTATTTATCAAATGATAATTTAGATGTATTAGATACAAGCAAAATTGAAAATATTTCTACTAAAGGTGTTTGGAAAGAATATCGTTTTTATGTTAAAACAAACTCAACTGACCAATCAGTTAGTTTAAAACTTTATATCGGCTCAAAAGATACATTCAAAAGTTCTGGCGCTGTATTCTTTGATAACTTATCAGCTTATTCTTTAAGCGAAGCAGATTATTATACTCACATTAACAATAAAGGAATTGATAGTAAAGAAATAGTTTTAACTAATAAAAATGTAAACTTGTCTAATGGTATTTTAGACGGCGACTTTGATAATAATAGTTTAACAGACTTTACTAAAGTAGCAGGTTCAACTGTTGCTTCACAAAACATCGCAAAAGTTGTTGGTATTGGTGATTATTTTGAAAGCAGTGAGAGTAACACAGATGTCAACCCTACTTCTGCTAATAGATTAAACAACAAATATGCTTTACTTATAAACAACTCTACCCCAACTTATACTGCTTTTAAAAGTAATGATATTTTAATTGAACAACATAAACTTTACAAATTATCTATTGATGTAAAAACTTCAAATTTTGCTAGTAGCGGTGCTAAATTAATTTTAGAACAAAAAACTACAGACGATGAAACTAAGGCTAGTGCAAATTTTGATAGCATAAATACTTCTAGTCAAACAAATAGTATTAAAAACGATTGGATTACTTATAGTTTTTATATCAATGGTAGTGCTTTTGATACTGAATATGCTAACTTAACTTTAGCTTTAGAAGAAAATGCAAAAGGTTATGTATACTTTGATAATATTGTTTTAGAAGAAATAACAACTACTGAATTTGATAACAACTCTTCAAGCACAAATTCAAAAAGTTTAAACTTTTCTAATTTAAGTGAAAATCCTTCAATTAGTAATGGTGCTTTCAATAGCGTATTAATTGAAGACACTGAAAAAGGTTACCCTTATAAAGCAAAAGATTATACTGTTACAAATTCTAACGACAAAAATTTTAGTGGAATTATTAATGTAAACGCAAATAATTTTGATGCACAAAATTATCCATTCAATAACCCAGTTTCTATTTACAATTCAAACGCAAATTTAAGTCATAATAATGTATTTGTTCTTGCCAATATTGAAAGAGATTATCAAATAGTAAAAAGCCCTGAATTCTCTCTATCTAGTTCAAATTTAGATACTCAAAACTACTATAAAGTAAATTTTGCTTTAAACACACAAAATTTAGTTGATTATGGTGTTAATGTTAGTTTAAAAACAACTGACGGAGAAACAATTGCAAACTTAAGAAACTTAAACACTTCTAACAAATGGGAAATTATTTCTATATATGTTAAAACTAATAACTCTAACAAAACTTGTGTTTTAGAAATTAGTTTAGGTTCAAGCATAAATACAGCAAAAGGCTTTGCTTTTATTGATAATTTAAAATTAGACACTTCAAGTAAAGATGCTTTTGATGAAGCAACTAATTCTAACTTTGTTTATAAAACAGACTTAGATAAAGTTGATTTAAGTTTAGTTAGTGAAGATAATACAAATAATATTTATACTTCAAATAACTTTACTGGAACAAAAAATTCTAAAACTGGAAATGTAGAAGCAGGTGTTATTAATGCTAATACTCACCCTACTTTAAATGTTGGCTATGTAAATAACCCTTATATTTTAACTATTCACAACATCACAGATTCTTACTATAGTTTAAAATCTAATGCTTATTCTCTAACTAGTGGAAATAGTTATAAAATTACAGTAAGTGTTAAAACTTTATTTGCTAAACAAGATGAAAACAACTTACAAAAAGACGAAAAAGATAAAGATATTCCATTTGGTGCAAAAATTGAATTAAGCGGAATTAATGCTAAAGTTAGTGGAATTGTTACTGGTAATGATTATGAAACTTATACATTTTATGTTAATGCAACAACAGATTCTACAATTTATTTCAACCTAAGTTTAGGCGATGAAAAAGCACTAACTAGTGGTTATGCTTTCTTCGATAACTTAAGTATAACTCAAATTAGTAGTGATGATTTTGCTACAGCAAAAGAAAATAAAGTTGAAACTGATAATAAAACAATAATCATTGGCAATACTGAAACTAAAAATGATGATAAAACCAGCGATACTGAAAAATCATCTGTAAACTTCGACTGGTTAGTTGTTCCTACTTTAATCACTGCCCTAGCATTATTAATCGCAATGGTTTGTGCATTATTAAGAAAACTAAATATTAAATTGCCTACTCATGTTAACACTGTTAAAGATTATGACAGAGCAAAAACTTTAGTTAAAGACATGGAAAGACGAGAAAGAATTAAACAAAGAGAAGAAAGACTAAAAGCTTTAAGAGAAAAATTACAAGAAATTCAAGACAACTTAGACTTAACTAAACAAGAATATAAAAACAACAAGGCATTAAAAGAAGAAATTAAAGTAGAACATGCAAAAGTTGAACAAAAAATTAAAGAAACCTTTAGTGATGTTACTACTAGCGAAGCTATGAGTGCTGAAAGAAGATTAAAACTTGAAGCAAAACAAAAAGTTAAACAAGCAAGAAAAGCCCGATATTTAGAGAAACGAAACGAATTAATTACTAAATATTTAGAAGTTGAAAAAGAAATTGAAATTATTTTAGAAGAAGAAAGATTACTTGTTGAAGAATGGAAAGCATATAAAAAACAACAAAAAGCAGACAAAAAAGCAAGTAAAACTAAGAAAAAATAATTAATTAAAGAGGAGCAAGCATTGCTCCCCTTTTTATTTTATTGTTTCAAATAAGTCTTCTAAATTATATATGGTTTCATCACAAATTTTTTGAATTATTTTTAAATCCAAATGATGAGAACCATATAAAAAATCATAGAGTTCATCTTCACTTATTGATAAAGCATGGCAAAACAATTTTTTATTTAAAACACCCCTTTCTATATCTATCAATATCATTTCATATTTTAACCTATATAAACTCATAACTTAATTAGCATATAATACTCTAAGTATTATGTCAAGTATTTTTTTATATTTCTTTGTAAAATATATTTATATGAGCATATTTAGTGAAAGATTAAATAAAACAATGGAATATAAAAACATTTCGCAAAACAAACTAGCACAAACAATTCATGTTTCACAGTCTTTAATAAACAAATTTTGCTTAGGAACTCGTGAACCAAGTATGCAAACATTAGTTAGTATTTGCAAAGCCTTAAATGAAAGTTCCGACTATCTTTTAGGATTAGATAATAATGAAAATTTATAAAAAAGTGATTTTTAAATCACTTTTTTAATATAATCTAACTTAAAATTAATTTAAATATGACCTATTTAAAGAGCGTTTTAGGGGTCTGGGGGAATCGCAACCCCCAGTGCTTTTTGTTACTTTTTGGCGAGTCAAAAAGTAAATTAAATCACTAATTTTTGACCAATAAACAAGTTTGTTGTTTTTAATTTGTTTTTTTCTATTATGCTTTCTTTTGTTACATTTAGTTTATTCGCTATCGTAGTTAAATTTTCTAAAGGTTTAACAACATAAATTAACGCATTTTGGCATGAAATATAAAGTAAATCTCCTTTTAATAAAGTTTTACTCGTTAAACTATTATCTTCCATTAATTTACTTTCTAAAATTTTAAATTTATTCGAAATATCAAGCAAAGTTTCCCCTTCTTTCACCCTATAAATAAAATTCTTGTTTCTTATTATTTTAATTTCCATAAAAACTCCTTAAATTATTATATTTTGAAAATTCAAATAATATAATTAAATATGTTTAAAAATTTATATAAAGCAGTTTTTATTATCACTCTATTTTCTATTTTAACTAGAATCTTAGGATTTTTTATTAGAATATTTATGAGCCGAGAATTAGGTGCAGAAATTATCGGTGTTTATCAAATTAGCATTAGTGTTGCTAGTGTATTTTTAACAATAGTTAATAGTGGAATACCACTTACAATTTCAAGACTAAGTGCTAAATATATGGCTAAGAACGAAATTGATAAAAGCAATAAGGTTGTTACAAGTGGGACAATAATTTCGTTTGGACTTGCTTTTTTAATATGTATTTTAACCATTATTTTTAAACCTTTAATAACCGAACTTTCTAATTCTAGTTTAGTTACCGCTGTTTTAATTGCTTTACTTCCAGTAATTATAGGTTCTAGTTTAAATGTTGGCTTTAAGGGCTATTTATGGGGCTACCAAAAGCATTTTGAGAACTGCATGGTAGATTTTATTGAACAAATTATAAAACTCGCCTTAATTATAATTACAGTGTCATTTTCTAAAACTGTTACACAAGGAATTATAAATTGTGCAATTAGTAGTAGTGTTGCTTGCTTAATATCTACTTTTATCAGCATGCTCTATTACTTTAAAAACAAAGGTAAATTTTCTAACCCCAAAGGTTACTTTTTAGATTTAGTTAAACAATCTACTCCTATCACACTTTTAAGAGTTATTTCTAGTTTGGGTGGCATGGTTATTTCTGTAATCGTTCCATTAAGATTAATGAGAGTAGGTTACACTCACGAGCAAGCAATGTCATTATTTGGTATTGCCCTTGGTATGACTCTTCCCTTACTTTATCTTCCTAACACTTTAGTTGGCTCTCTCGCCACCGCCTTAATACCAGATTTAGCAAAATTAAAAGCCGAAAACAACATGAAAGAATTTAATGAAAAAGTTAAATCTAGTTTAGTATTTTCTGTGTTTATATCTTTAGTTTTAGTCCCTTGTTTTATGGGTGTTGGGCGGCATATAGGTAGTTTTGTTTATAACAACGAATTAAGTGGTGTTATGCTTGAATATTGTGCTTTAATGATGCTTCCTGAAGGAATTAATAATATAACAAATAGTGTTCTAAATTCTTTGGGACTTGAAAATAAAAGTTTTATAAATTACTTATTTGGTATGACTTTATTAATTTTAAGTATAATTTTTCTACCTAAATATTTTGGAATTTACTCCCTAGCAATCGGCATGACTTTATCACTAATTGTTTCTGGTTACTTAAATTTAAGAATGATAAAAAAAGAAATTGGTGGTAAAAAATTAATTATTAATGAAATGAATAAAATGTTAATATTTTTAATTCCTTCAATTTTAATAAACAAATGGCTATATAATGTGGTTAATTTAGTCTTTAATACATTCTTCTCTATTGCTATAAGTTCTATTGTTGGTTTTGTATTTTTTGTAAGTTTGTGCTTAATTTTTAAAATATTCACTATTGATAGTTTATTAGTTAATTTTAAACGAATTAAGACTTTAAAAAGAAACAAAAAATCTAAAAGATTAAAAAAAGTATAATAGGTTAATAATTAAAGTATGTTTACTTTAATTGCCCGTTGTGTTATTATTTATATTATAGTTTTATTCGTTTTTAGGTTAATGGGAAAACGACAACTTGGAGAGTTACAACCTTTTGAGTTTGTTATAACTTTAATTGTCGCTGACCTTGCCACTATGCCTATGGCAGATACTGCAATTCCGTTAATTCATGGAGTTGTGCCTTTAATAACTCTTTTGTTATTACACTTTATTATTTCGGTGCTAATAAGAAAGAGTATTTTTTGGCGTAAAGTTATAAGTGGAAAACCAGTTATAATCATCTCTCCACAAGGAATAGAATATGAAAATTTAAAAAAACTAAACCTAAATTTAAACGATATTCAAGAAAGTTTAAGAACACTAAATTATTATAATTTTGATGATATTGAATATGCCATAGTAGAAACAAATGGCAAGATTACCGTAATACCAAAAGTAGCATCTACTCCCCCAACTTGCGAAGATTTACAAATAAATAAACCCGAAAATCACTTAATAATGATTTTAATTTCCGATGGAAAACTTGTAAAAGAAAATTTAGAAATAGCAAAAATTGATGAAAATTTTATTTTAAGACAAATTAAAAAAATAGGCGAAAGAAATATAAAAGATATTTTAATTTTTACTTTAGATAACGACGGAAATATGTATATTCAACCTAAAAATAAGCCCTATGTAACATTAAAAACAACTTTTGAAGGTGGTAATAACTGGTGAAAAGAGGATTTGTAATTATAAGTCTATTTGTTATTTTAATAGGCTTGTGTGTATTAGAAGATGTTTATTTAAAACAAAATTTAGTTAAACTTTATAATAGTAGTAATGATTTACTCACATTAGTTGAAAATAGTGAAAATGTAAACACTACCGAAATAAAAACAAAAATAGAAGACTTAAATAAATTTTGGAATAAAACTGAAGGTTATTTTTGCCTAGTTGTAAATCATATTAGTATGGAAGAAGCAGGCGAACAAATTTCTAAAATTGTGACTTTAAGCGAATTAAATAAAAAAGACGAATTAATTGTAGAGATAAATTTATTAATTTATTATGCTAAAAGTTATGAACATATCATTGTTCCGCATATCCAAAACATTTTATAAAATAAAGGTATTGACAAACTTAAAAATCTATTTTATAATATTAAAAATTTAAGGAGAAATTATGAAACAAAAAATTTTTAGTAAAATAGATTTATTAAATGCCGAAATAAAACACATTGAAGAAAAGATTAAAAAACAAAAAATTCTAGATATTAAACTTGAACAAGCATTAAAAAATAATGATTTAGAAAGTGTAAAATCTTTAATTTTAAATGATGGTGCAGATGTAAATGGATATGATGATAATAATGTTCCTTTCCTTTTTTACCCTATTATAAGAGATAATATTGAGTTATTTAAATTTATGATTGAAAATGGTGCTAAAGTGGATATTATCGACAAACAAAAAAACACACCATTAATGATTGCTTGTAAATTATATACTAATATTGATTTTGTGAAAATTTTGCTTGAAAACTATGCTGACCCTTATAAGAAAAATTCTAGAGGCAAAACAGCACTTGACTTTTTAGATAAAACTAGAAACAAACAAAATAAAGCAAAATTAATAAAAGAAAAAATGTCTATTTATGAAAGTTTTGAACAATAAAAAAGGTGCTAGTGTTATTTAACATTAGCACCTTTTTTATGCAAAATATTTATTCTATTTTTGTTCAGTCGCTTTATAATCATTAAATGCCGACATTAGACGATTATAAATATTATTTGCTTCTTCGCTATCATCACATAATATTATATCTGAATCATTTTTATATAAAACAATAACTGAATACTCATCATATACTTTACAATCTTCTAATTTTATTTCTTCAACATCTTTAATATTTGTTAAAACTGAATTAATTTTGCTTTCATTATCGTAGTTCATATCGTTCTTCCTTTAATAAATTTTAATGTTTTAATTTTTTATTATATTATAACCTTCTTTGCTATCTTTTATTGTGTAGCCAAGTTCGGTTATTTTATTTCTTAACTCATCTGCCTTTGAAAAATCTTTACTCTGTTTTGCTAACCATCTTTCTTGTGCTAGGTTTATTACTTCATCAGGTATTTTGCTATTGTTTTTATTATCAATTTCACAAATGAAATCATCAGCATTATGTTTAAATAAACCTAATAAACTATAAGTTTGTTTTATTGCATTAACATCTTCTATACAAGTTTCATCATCATTTTTTAATTTGTTATTTATTTGTTTAAAATAACCAAATAGGTTAGAAATCGCTTTAGATGTGTTAAAATCATCATCCATGCATTCGTTAAATTCTTTATCTATGTTACTATTAACTTTATCGCTTTTATAGGTCTTTTCTACATTTTTAATGGTTACATAAAAATTATAAAGTTGTTTTTCTGCTTCATCAAATAGTCCATCTACAATATTTATGTCGTTTTTATAATTTGTTTGAAGTAAAGCAAATCTTATAACTTCGTTATCATATTTATTTAATAAATCTTTTAGTGTTATTCCATTTCCTAAAGATTTACTCATTTTTTGACCATTAATTTTTACTAGTCCATTATGAATCCAATATTTAGCAAATTGTTTACCAGTTAATGCTTCGGTTTGTGCAATTTCATTTTCATGATGTGGGAAAATCAAATCTCTACCACCGCCATGAATATCTATTTGTTCACCTAAATTATAATAGTTCATAGCACTACATTCTATATGCCAACCGGGTCTACCTTTACCCCAAGGACTTTCCCAATAAATTTCTTCTGGTTTCGCACTTTTCCATAATGCAAAATCTAACGGGCTATGTTTATTTTCAAGTAATTCTACCCTAACACCATTTTTTGCATCTTCTAAGTTACGATTACTTAATTTGCCATAACCTTTAAACTTTTCAACATCATAATATACATCACCCTCTTTTGTTGTGTATGCATACCCTTTTTCTATTAATTTAGAAATAAATTCAATAATTTGTGGTATTGTTTCGGTGGCTTTTAAAGTAAGTGTTGCTTTTTCTACGCCAAGTTTATCCATTTCTTCATCAATCTTAATAATGTTTGCTTTAGCAAAATCTAGTGGATTAACGCCTAATTTTAAAGCGTTTGCAATAATCTTGTCATCAACATCAGTGTAATTTCTTGCATAAGTTACTTTATAACCTTTTTTTTCTAAATACTTTCTTATTATGTCAAAAACCATCGCTTGAATTGCATGACCAATATGTGCTTCGCCACTAACCGTAATTCCGCAAGCATACATTTTAACTTCGCCATCTTTTAATGGTTTAAATTCTTCTTTAGTTCTTGTTAAACTATTATAAATTTTCATAAAACTCCTATAGATATATATTATAAAAATATTAATAATTTTGTCAAATAGTTAAAATGTATTTACATATTAAAATTTTAATAAAATTTATTTATTTTCATTTAATATTTTATTCAAATATATACCTGTATAACTTTCTTTATTTTTAGCAATTTTTTCTGGTGTGCCACAGTCAATTACTTCGCCACCATTTTTACCGCCGTCTTTACCTAAATCTATAATATAATCGGCAGTTTTTATTATATCTAAATTGTGCTCAATAACTACGCAAGTGTTTCCACCTTCAACAAGTCTTTGTAAAATTTGTGATAATTTTTTAACATCATACATGTGTAGTCCTGTTGTTGGTTCATCTAAAATATATAATGTTTTACCAGTAGATTTTTTACATAATTCAGTTGCAAGTTTAACCCTTTGTGCTTCTCCGCCACTAAGTGTTGTTGCACTTTGACCAAGTTTTATATATCCTAGTCCTACATCATATAATGTTTGAAGTTTATTTTTAATAATAGGATAAGCATCAAAAAAGTTTAAAGCATCTTCTATTGTCATATCTAAAACGTCACTTATGCTCTTTCCTTTATATTTAACTTCTAGTGTTTCTCTATTATATCTTTTACCTTTACAAACTTCACAAGGAACATAAACATCGGGTAAAAAATACATTTCTATTTTTTTAATACCATCTCCGCTACATGCTTCACATCTTCCACCTGCAACATTAAAACTAAATCTTCCTTGAGTATATCCACGCATTTTACTAAGTTCAGTTTGAGCAAATAATTCTCTTATATGCGTAAACAAGCCAGTATATGTTGCTGGATTACTTCGTGGTGTTCTACCTATAGGTGTTTGGTCTATATTGATTACTTTATCTATATTTTCTTCAATACCTATAACATTTTTACAACCTATAAAAGAATTAAAAGGTTTTTTATTAGTAATATTACTAGCATTTGGAAGCAAAGTATTATTAACTAGTGTTGATTTTCCACTTCCGCTAACCCCAGTAACAACAGTTAAAACCCCTAGTGGAATTTTAACATTTATGTTTTTTAGATTATTTAAATTTGCACCTTTTATTTCAATATAACCTTTACTTGGTTTTCTTCTAATAGTTGGAATCTCAATTTGTTGTTCTTTTCTTAAAAACTGACCTGTTAAACTTTCTTTACTATTCAATATGTCTTGTAAAGTTCCTTGTGCCACAACTTCTCCGCCATGCACTCCAGCAAATTTCCCAATATCTACTATATAATCGGCACTTCTTATAGTATCTTCATCATGCTCTACCACTATAATAGTATTACCTAAATCTCTTAAGTGTTTTAAGGTTTCAATAAGTTTATCGTTATCTTTTTGATGAAGTCCAATTGATGGTTCATCTAAAATATATAAAACTCCTACAAGTCCACTACCTATTTGAGAAGCAAGTCTTATTCTTTGACTTTCGCCCCCACTTAATGTTCCACTACTTCGAGATAATGTTAAATAGCCTAATCCTACATTTTTTAAAAAACCAAATCTCGCCTTAATTTCTTTTACTATATGTTCACTGATTGTTTTTTCGGTTTCCGTTAATTTTAAGTTATCTATAAAATTATCGGCATCATCAATGCTCATATTACAAAAATCCATAATATTTTTACCATCAATTAAAACATTTAATGCTTGACTATTTAATCTTTGTCCTTTGCAGACAGGGCAAGGTGTTTCAACCATATATTTTTGAATTTCGCCTTTAATATAATCACTCGTTGTTTCTCTAAATCTTCGCTCTAAATTTGGAATAATTCCTTCATATTTAGATGTATAGGTTGTTTCCCATTTTTTTGTTTTAATCGTTACATCTATTTCATCGCCTGTTCCATATAATAATAAATTAATTATATTTTCTGGCAAATTTTTAATAGGCTCATCTAAACTAAACCCATATTTTTTGCTTAATGCTTTAAATTGGCTAGAAGATATACTACCCATATCCATGTTCCAACCACTAATTGTTAATGCTCCTTCATTAATGGATAAGTTTGGTTTACATAAAATTAAATCTTTACTTACCTTGCTTTTAAAACCAAGTCCAGAACACTCTTTGCACGCACCAAATGGGTTATTAAAACTAAAAAGTCTTGGAGATATTTCATCATAACTAAATCCGCAGGTTGGACAAGCAAAATTTGTTGAATATAGCGTTTCATTTTCGCCCTGAGTAATGATTACTTTGCCTTTTGATAACTTAATCGCATTTTCCACGCTCTCTTCAATACGACCCAAATTATCATCTTTAATTATTATTCTATCAATAATAACATTAATAGTGTGTTTTATGTTTTTATCTAAACTAATTTCTTCATCTAAAGTGTAAACATTTCCATCTACTTTAACACGAGCATAACCGCTTTTATTTAAACTTTCAAATAGTTTACTAAATGTGCCTTTTTCTCGGTTTACTAGCGGTGCTTCTATTAAAATCTTTTCGCCAATTCCAATTTCTTTAATTTTGTCTACAATTTGGTCAACTGTTTGTCTTTTTATAGGTTTATGACAATTTACACAATAAGGTGTGCCAATATGAGCATAAAATAATCTTAAATAATCATAAATTTCGGTTATTGTTCCAACAGTTGACCGAGGGTTATTGCTTGTGCTTTTTTGGTCTATTGCAATTGCTGGAGATAAACCTTCAATAGAATCTACATCTGGTTTTTGCATTTGCCCTAAAAATTGTCGGGCATAAGAAGATAAACTTTCCATAAATTTTCGTTGACCTTCAGCAAAAATCGTGTCAAAAGCGAGTGTGCTTTTACCACTACCACTAACACCTGTAAAAACAATTAATTTGTTTCTAGGTAAAGTTAAATTAATATTTTTTAAATTGTTTTCTCTAGCTCCATTAATTTTAATAAATTCTTCCACTATTTTTCTCCTATTAGTTTTTTAAGTTCTTTAATTTCTTCTCTATATTTAATAGCCTTTTCAAAATCAAGTTCTTTGCTTGCCGTTCTCATTAAACCTTTAATTAATTCTATCTTTTTAGGGATTTCTTTTAAATCAATTTTCTCAACATTTGTGTCTACTTTTTTAGCAATTTCTAGTGTATTTTTTACTTGTTTTATAATTGTTTTAGGAACAATATGATGCTCTTTATTGTATTCCATTTGAATTTTTCGTCTTCTCTCGGTCTCATCTATTGCTTTTTTCATGCTTTTTGTTATAACATCGGCATACATAATAACTTTTGCTTCGCTATTTCTCGCTGCCCTACCTATGGTTTGAATAAGTGATGTTTCACTTCTTAAAAAGCCTTCTTTATCAGCATCTAAAATAGCAACTAGCATTACTTCAGGAATATCTAAGCCTTCACGAAGAAGGTTGATTCCTACAATAACTTCAATTTCGCCTAAACGAAGAGAATTTATTATATCTATTCTCTCTAATGTATCAATTTCGCTATGCAAATATTTAACTTTTATGCCATAGTCTAAGAGATATCCAGTAAGTGCTTCACTCATTTTTTTAGTTAAAGTAGTAACTAAAACTCTGCCACCTTTTTCTTTAACTTTGTTAATTTCCGAAATCAAATCATCAATTTGACCTTCAATTTTTCTAACTTCAACTTCTGGGTCAAGCAAGCCAGTTGGTCTTATAATTTGCTCAGCGACATTACCCGCTTGTTTCAATTCGTATTCCCCCGGAGTTGCTGAAACATAAATTACTTGCCCAAGTTTATCGTTAAATTCGTCAAAAGTAAGTGGTCTGTTATCATAACTAGATTTCAATCTAAAGCCATATTCAACTAGATTAACTTTTCTACTTCTATCTCCGTTATACATCGCCCTAATTTGCGGAATTGTTATATGACTTTCATCTATAAAAAGCACAAAATTTTTGTTAAAATAATCAAGTAAAGTGTATGGCGGTTCACCAACATTTCTGCCATCAAAATATCGTGAATAGTTTTCTATTCCGTTGCAATAACCCATTTCACGCATCATTTCAATATCATAACTCGTTCGTTGTTTAAGTCTTTCAGCCTCAAGTAGTTTCCCTTTTTTCATCATGTCTTCCACTTCTATTTCGGCATCATGTTCAATAGTTTTTAATACATTTAATAATTTTTCACTACCAACAGCATAGTGACTTGCGGGATAAATTGCAACATGGTTTAATCTTGAAATAACCTTGCCAGTTACATAGTCTATTTCGCTTATTTGCTCAATTTCATCGCCAAAAAACTCAATTCTATAAGCGGTATCGCTAGAAAATGCTGGAATAACTTCAACAATATCGCCACGAACTCTAAAGGTTGCACGAGTAAAATCTATATCATTTCGCTCATATTGAATATTAACAAGCCGTTTTACAAGTTCATCTCTATCCATTTTGTCCCCTGGTCGCATAGAAATTTGCAAACCTGAATATTCTTCTGGACTACCTAAACCATATATGCACGAAACCGAAGCAACAACTATTGTGTCATTACGCTCTAAAAGTGAACAAGTTGCACTATGGCGTAATTTATCTATATCATCGTTTATACTCATATCTTTTTCAATATAAGTATCGCTAGAAACTATATATGCTTCTGGTTGATAATAATCGTAATAAGAAACAAAAAATTCAACCCTATTATTAGGAAAAAACTCACGAAATTCGTTGCAAAGTTGTGCCGCTAGTGTTTTATTATGAGCAAGCACTAAAACAGGACGGTTTAATTTTTCAATTACTTTAGCCATAGTATATGTTTTGCCACTACCGGTAACCCCTAATAATACTTGACTTTTTAAACCATCTTCAATGCCTTCCACTAAACTTTCTATTGCTTTTGGTTGGTCGCCACTTGGTGAATATTTACTAACAACTTCAAACTTATGTGAATAATCCATATATTAATTATACCACATATAAAAAAAATTAGGAATTAATCTTTTAAATTAAATAAAAAAGTGCTAAAAGCACTTAAATATGAAATATTAACTTTATAAGCCATGTAACGCAAACACCAAGTAATGCTAGTGCTATAGACCTTATTATTAAATATCTATTTTCTTTTTTAGTATTCTCCATTTCTCGCAAAAATGCTTGACCTTTGCTTTTTAAACTAACTGAATAAACTGGATAACCTTTATTTTCAGTAGCAACTAAGTCTATATATCCATCATAAATTAGGTTGTTTATTGCCCTATCTAATTGTGTATCGTTAATTTCCAAATCGGGTATTAAACTAATTTTTATATCTTCGGGCTTTATTAAGCAACTTTCTTTATTAAAACATCTATTATAAAAATACTTCATTATTTGTTTTTCTACTTTGTTTAACATTTTCTTCTCCTAAAAAATAAAATGCACGAGTAATGCTCCACATAAACCACCTAAAAAGGCAGAAAGGAATGTAAAGATAATTCTTAAAATAAACTTTTTGTTGTTTCGTTTATTAATGTTTTTTGACTGATTTAAACTTTCTATATAAATATTTGCGTTAGTTAGAATTGCATAACAAATTTCATCATCTTCGGCATATCTAAGTTTAATATAATCTTTATCTCTTAAATAATTTAGTGATGAAATCAATTTGTTTCGACTAAAATCTTTAGTCTTTATATTCGTTTCAATTTCATTTAAACTAATTAATTCAAATTCTCCTTTATTATTTAAAGAATATAAATATTTTAATAAAAGTTCAGTAAAATTATCTAACATAACTATATTTTAACAAATAAAGTAAAATTAATCAAGCAATTTAAAAACCCATAAAAAAATCTCACAAAAATGTGAGATTTTTATTTATTAATTAGTCTTTTTTGTCATCTTTTTTATCGTCTTTTGTTAATTTTGCAACATCTTTTTTGCTTGGTTTTTTATCTCTTGTTTTAACAAAGTAGATTACAACACCTGCTAAGATTGCTAAACTTAAAACGATTAATACGATACTCCAAGTTTCTGTAGTTATAACAGATTTATTTTCGTTAGCATAAACTTCAACTGTCTTTTTAACAATTTTTTCGTTACCTGCTTTATCACGAGCAGTATAAGTTATTGTATATTTACCAGTTTGAGTTAATTTGTATTCGTATTCATTGCCACTGTCATCAACTCTAGAGATAGTAGAACCATCTGGACCAGTTACAGTTATTGTGAACATTTTGTAACCATTATTAGTGTATTCACTAACTAGTTCGCTAGCAAGTTTTGTTTCGCCATTATCACTAACTTTAATATCAGTTAAAGATAATTTTAAGTTAGAACTATTAACTTTCATATCTTTTGGAGCATTAGCACTTTCATTTTCAATTTTGATTGAAGGAGCTGTGTTATCACCAATTTTAAGTGTATAAGTTTGTTCAGTAGTGTTATTAGCATTATCTGTTGCACTATAAACAACAGTATAAATACCATCTACCGTTGGAGTAAATTTCCATTTACCTTCAGTTTCATCTAAAGTAACAGTTAATTCTTTTTCACTAGGAGATTTAACGATAACTTTCTTTTCTTTAATATCATTTAATACATCTTCTGCAGTGAAATCAGGAAGATAAATAGGTTTAATTTTGTCATCTGCATCTTTTTCTAGTGGGAATGTTCTTTGACTATTTAAATCGTAATCTAAAGTGATTACTGGTTTTTGAGTATCTTTTGCTTCAATTGTGTAAGGACCACTTATTGTTTTGTTACCATTATTATCTTCAGCATAATATTCGTAAGTGAATATACCTGTTTCATAAGCAATAAATTCGTTTGTTCCTTCGATATAACTGAAGCTTGGGTTATTATCGCCAATAAATCTTATACCTTGAGAAACAATTGTGCTTTCATCACTAACTTTGAATGTTGGAAGTTTTACTGTTTCACCAACTTCTACTGTTGACATTTTACCTTCAATATCAATAACTGGGGCTTTAGTATCGTTAATACTTACCATATAACTTTTTACTAAATAGTTACCACCTAAGTCAGTTACTGTATAAATAATTGTATATTCGCCTGATTTTGTTGCTACAAAACGAGCATTTGAAATTGTTAATTTGCTAGAGTTAAAGTTATATTGAGCACCAATAACACTTACTTCTTTATTATCTTTATCTAATACTTTAATTTTTGAAGATAAATATTTTGTATTATCGCCATCTTTAAATGAATATTCTGGCAAATAAATAATATTATCTTGGTCTAATTTATTAGTTAAACCATCTTTATAAGGAGTTTCACCGATTAAACTTTTTACATATGTTTCATCATTAGTCTCAACTGTTGGTATAACACTATCGTTTACATTAATAATATTAATTTTTTGGAATGCAACACCAACATTACTATTGTCATCATAAGCAACGCAAACAACATTTACACTTGCTGAATCTGGAGCATCAAATTTTAATTCTCCGTCTTTATTTTCAACAATTTCAGTAAATCCAGCTGGAACACCAGTTTTGAATGCATTTACTAAATCTTCTTTAGTATAATCTGTTGTATAGTAATAATAATGAGTTTCTACATTTTTATCTACTATTTCAGTTTCTGTAGCAGAATCAGTTGCGTAGTCTACTACTTCGGCTTTATTTAAATTGATTGTTTCGCCTGCTCTTACGCTTGCTGGAACACCACTTAATGTTACTTTAGGTTCAACATTATCTACAAATCCATCTTCTACAACAATTGTAAAAGTTGTTCCTGTATAATTACGTTTATTTGCCTTATCAGTTGCTTCATAACGAATTGTATAAGTTCCTGCTTCTGTAAATTTATATGATGCAGTTTCATAAGCTTCTACATCTACAGTTTTCATTTCGCCATCAACTTCTTTATAGCAAGTTGTTAAAGTTTTATTTGAACCTTTTTCAGGAACTACTACCCTAGCAAGAGTGGTATACATATCTTCGTAACTAGAATAATTATCAGTTGCATAAATTGCTGGGAAATAAACTTCTGTGTTTGTTGCAACTTTAGATGGAATTTTGTAACTTACATCTTTATATTCATAATTATCTTTTAAACTTTCAAATTTGTTTTCAGCATTTAAGTTAATATAATCTTTATAATCTGCAACCGCATAAGTTGTAGGAGCAGTAGAATCTTTAACATCATTTACTGAATAAATTAAAGTTTTGTTTACTTTATTTTGACTTACATTATAGAAATCGGCAATTTTATAAGTGATTTTATATGTTCCTTCACTAGATGGATACATTGGAGTGATTTTGTTATCTTTAATAGCAATTTTAACATAATCAGTGCCATCTTCTAATAAAGTTTCATATTTAGATTTACTTGCAGAATTTGGAGTAAATACTACTTCAATATCAGCATAAGCAGATAAAGTTAAATCTGCGTCATTTTCATCATAAATACTTACTGTAGGTAGTGTTGTTTCTTTACCTAATTCCATACTTTCTGGAATAGAACCATTGAATTTGTAACCAAGTTTGATATCTTCGTCTTTAAATTCTTTTTCATATTTAATTTCAAAAACTTCAGTCGTTTCTAAGTTAGAAATAGCATCTACATAAGTGTAAGTTACAACATAATAGCAATCTGCTTCGCTACTTGGTGTAAAGTGATAATAACCTTCTGCATTTTTTTCAATAGTAACTGAAGAGTTAGTGTAAGTTTCTAAAACATTAATTGTTAGATTTGGTTTAACATCTTCAACTTCGTTACCTTCACTATCTTTAACTGTAGGATAAGGTAAAACAATATCATATTTACCGTTTGTTACACTTGGTATGATTTGTTTTGAATTTTCAGCAAAAGTTAAAGTTGCTTTTTCTCCACTAACAACAATTTTGTATTCTTGAGTAGTTAAATTTCTTTTAGCAACGCTTGCTATAGTGTATTGAACTTTATATGTTCCTACATTTTTTGCGGTAAATACATATTTACCACCATCTAGTCTAACATCACTGTATGCTGAAGCATTAGTGCTATCAAAAATAACTGTTCCTTTAGGATTTAAAATTTTACAATTAACAGTAGCACCAGCTTCATCTGTTTCACCAACTGGAACTTTTACGCCATCTGTTTCATTTAATTTTGCTTTGCTTGGCATTTTTGAAAGTTTTAAGCCAGAAGCAATATTATTTTCATATCCAGCAGCCATAACATTTGCTACTTTCATTAAAGGAGGACAAATAACTCCTAATAAAGCAACAACTGCAATTGCTAAAACTGCTAAACTTTTAATAGTTAAATTTGTAATTTTTTTAATGCAATTTTTCATAATTTCTCCTTGAAATATCTATTAATTAAGTAAAACAAATACATTTTAAATAAAATAAAGAATTTTGTCAACAAATTAACGCATTTATTTAAAATATTTTATTTATTTAATTTACTTTAGTTTTTATAGAAAATGGAAAATTATTCCAAAATTGTTAAAATTTTCTAATTTTTTTAACATTATTTTATAAAATTTGAATATATAATAAAAACTACATAAAAAAAAGTCCGCCAAATTAGGACTTTAGCGAACTTTTAATTTTTTGGGTTGTTATTTGCAACCATTATTGTTATCGCACATAGATAAAATTAATAGTAAGAAAATTAAAGTGCAGATGTCTACGCAACCATTTAAGTTAATACCACAACCACAGTTGCCTAGTAATAACAATAAAATTAGCCACATACCGTTGTCGCCACAGCCACAATCTCTTTGACCACAACCACCAAATCCGTTGAATAACATATATGTATCCCTCCTTTTTTAAAATTTTAAAAAATATGTAGTTTTTTCTTTTGTACTTCTCTTTTTCTCTTCTGTATATATTTCATAGTATTTAAAACTTAAAAAAAGTGTGAATAAAAAACAAAAAATAAGCGGAAATTTTTTCACGCCTATTTTTATTTGTTTAGTAATATATAATATTATTAAATATATAATTATTTATTTATATTGTCAAAATACTCTATTATAATATTTTTTAATTTATCTATATTAATATTATTTTTTGCGGATATACAAAGTTTATCAGTTTCTAAAAGATGAATTTTATCAATTTTATTGTAAATAGTTATAACCTTATCTAAATTTACACCAAGTTCTTTTAAAACATCTAAAGTAATTTGTTCTTTCTTTTTAAATTCAGGGTCTGAAATATCCACAACATTAATTAATAAGTCGGCTTGTATGCTTTCTTCTAAAGTAGAATTAAATGCATCTATTAACTCATGGTTTAAGTCGCTAACAAAACCTACAGTATCGGTTAATAATATGGTCAATTTGTCACTTAAAAATACTTTTCTTGTCGTGGTATCTAAGGTTGCAAAAAGCATATCTTTAATAAAAACATCACTCTTTGTTATAGTGTTCATTAAAGTTGATTTCCCAGAGTTTGTATAACCCACTAACGCAACAGTTTTTTGATTTGTTTCTATTCTTTGTTTTCTTCTTAAATCTCTATTTTCTTTAAGTGTTTTAAGTTCTTTTTGCTTCGCTTGAATTTGTAGTTCTATTTTCCTTCTATCAAGTTCAAGTTTCGTTTCACCTGGGCCTCTCATTCCTACCCCGCTCCCACCATAACGATTAGCCGAACTATTTAAACCTTTTATTCTTGGAAGAGTATATTTTAATTGTGCAAGTTCAACTTGAAGTTTCCCTTCGTTGCTTTTAGCCCTTTGAGCAAATATGTCTAAAATTAACATTGTTCTATCAATAACTTTGCAATCAAGATATTCTTCTAAGTTGCTAATTTTGCTACCTGTTAATTCGTTTTGAAAAACTACTAAAGTAGCATTATTTTCTTTAACAATTTGCTTTAATTCTTCTAACTTTCCTATTCCGATTAAATAAGATAAATCTGGTTTTTTTATGTTTTGAACTAAACTGCCTACAACTTCAATATTATTTGCTTTAATTAAACTTTTAAGTTCGCTCATTTTCATTTCAATATCTATTCTACTGTCAAAACAAGCATAGCACATAACTGCTCTATCTTTTTCTTTTTCACTATTATAAAATTTAGCCATAACTTAATTATAAATAATTTTTATAATAAAATCAACCATTTAACTAAAAAGGTTTTACAGTTGGTTTCCCGTAGTAATCGGTATAATGATAAAATCCTGCAAATCCTGTGGAATTATTATTTAAAATTGCACGAGCATCATTTAGATTTTTTAAGAAAAACTTTACACAAATTCCAC
The DNA here is from genome assembly GCA_934754445.1 of uncultured Clostridia bacterium. Lineage (GTDB taxonomy): Bacteria > Bacillota > Clostridia > Christensenellales > UBA1242 > UBA7868. The sequence goes on from CAKVHZ010000002.1 coordinate 67,398, forward strand.
AAGTAACACCAGTCGCTTTGGGATTATTTATTATAGAACACGCAATTTTTCTTCCTTTAAGTCTATTATAAAAAGCCATTGTTTGACTGCGTGAATTAAAAACTGCTAAAACATAATTCATAAATTTCTCCTTTGTAACACATAGATTAGTTACATAATATATTATTATATTAACTTTTTATAAGTTACTAGGAGCATTATGATTTATTTAGATAATGGTGCAACAACCAATAAAAAACCATTTGGAGTTAAACTCATGGTTTTAAAATCTGTTTTTAGAAAACTATCCGCCAACCCTCACAGAGCAGGTTATAGTTTAAGTAATAATCTAGCAAGCAAGGTTTATAATATAAGAGAAAATCTTGCAAATTTATTTGGCATAACAAATGCCGAAAATTGTATTTTTACAAGTGGTTGCACCGAAGCATTAAATTTAGCAATAAACTCAACCTATGTTTTAGGCGGTCATGTTATTGCTACATGTTACGAACACAATTCATGCTTAAGACCATTATATCAACTTAAAAAAGAAGGCAAAATAGACTTAACTATAGTCTACCCTGATAAAAACGGTGAAATAAAACCCGAAAGTATAGAAAAAGAAATAAAAAATAATACATATTTAATAGCAACTATTTATACATCAAATGTAACGGGTTACACAAATGACATTAAAAGCATAGGTAAAATTTGCAAAAAACATAATCTGTTATTTTTAGTTGATTGTGCTCAAAGTGCAGGTCACGAAAAAATAGATATGACAGAACAAAATATCGACTATGCTACTATTGCTGGTCATAAAGGATTTTACGCTACTACTGGAATAGGTGCGTTAATTACTAGCGATAAAGGTAAAAAATATTTAAAACCTATCAAATTTGGTGGAACTGGCACACAAAGTGATAAACCAATTCAGCCGACTGACTTCCCTGACGGATTTGAAGCAGGAACACCTAATACGACTGGTATATTAAGTTTAGGCGAAGGTTTAAAATTTGTGCAAAAAAATCTTGATAAAATAACTAAACATATAAATAATTTAACAACATATTTACTAGAAAGATTAAAAGAAATTAAAGATATTATAATTTACCCTAATAATAACACAAAAGCGGGAGTTATTGCTTTTAATATAAAAAATAAACCATCTAACGAAGTAGGCAATTATTTAAGCGATAAAAATATTTGTGTGCGAACAGGACTTCATTGTGCTCCCCTAGTGCATAAATTTTATAACACCTTAGATTGTGGAATGATAAGAGTTAGTTTTAGTTATTTTAACAAAAAACGAGATATTGACAAACTTGTTGATGCTTTAAAACAATTAGATTAATATTAAAAAGTAGGTATAGAACCTACTTTTTTAAAAATATAAATATAAATATAAATATAATTATAATTATAAATATAATTATTTGTTTTATTTATTACACAATTAATGCTGAAAATAATAAAAAAAGTAGCAAATGCTACTTTTTATTATACTAATTCTACTCTAACCATTTCGGCGTTATCACCTAAACGTTTACCTAATTTAATTGCTCTAGTATATCCACCTTTTTGACCTTTTTCTTGGCTACGAGCATCATATTTAGGAGCATAAACATTGAAAATTTTTTCTACTAAAGGATTTTTAACATCTTTAGTTCTTTCAGTAAATGCAGTTTTACTTTCTTTAGGTTGTTTAGTTTCTGGAATATTGTATGTTAAAGCAAGGATTTTTCTTCTTGCTGCTAATTTTTTAGCACCATCAACAATAACTTCTTTAGAAACTTTTTCGCCTTTTTTATTAACAACTTCTTTAGTGGTTTTAACAGTATCTTGATAAGTATTAATTGCTAAAGTTAAGATTTTTTCAGCATAACTTTGAACACTTTTACCACTAGCAAGAGTTGTTTCTAATTTACCATTCCAAAGAAGTTGAGATGCTTGATTACGAAGCAATGCTTTTCTTTCTTTAGTTGGTAAGCCTAATTTCTTAATTTGTGCCATTTTATTTCTCCTTATTATTCTTCATCGTTACGAAGACCTAAGCCTAAATCTTCTAGTTTTTTAATAACTTCTTCTAAAGATTTTAATCCTAAGTTTCTAACTTTTAACATATCGTCTTTAGATTTTTTAGCTAAATCTGCAACTGTATTGATATTTGCTCTTTTTAAGCAGTTATAACTTCTAACGCTTAAATCCATATCTTCAATAGTCATTTCTAAAACTTTATGTTGTTTTTCATCTTCTCTTGCTTGTAAAATGCTTAAATCTTTCATGCTTTCAACAAGTTCAACAAATAAATTAGTATGGTCTTGAATAATTTTTGCACTTAAACTTACAACTTCTCTTGCTGTTAAAGTTCCGTTTGTTTCAACTTCTAAAGTAAGTTTATCATAGTTCATGTTTTGACCAACACGAGCTGATTCTACATTGTAGTTTACTTTTTTAACAGGTGTAAAGATAGAATCTACTGCAATAAAACCGATTTCTTGAGTTTCATCTTTATTTAAGTCTGCAGAAACATATCCTCTACCACGACCAATAATAATTTCCATTTCAAATTTAGCACCATCATCTAAAGTGGCAATGTGTAAATCTGGATTTAAAATTTCAACTTGGTCATTAGGTTCAATATCACTAGCAGTAACTTCGCCTGCTTCATATTTGTTAATTCTTAATGTAGTTTTAAAATCTTTATCTAAATTATTTGTTTTAACTGCTAAGCATTTAATATTTAAAACAATATCAATAACATCTTCAACAACACCTTTTATTGTTGAAAATTCGTGTTGAACACCATTAATTCTAATAGCTATAGGGGCTGCGCCTGGTAGAGCACCTAAAAGTGTTCTTCTTAAAGCGTTACCAATAGTTAGACCAAAACCACGATCTAGTGGTTCAACTATAAATCTTGCAAATGTTCCATTATCGGCTTCTTCACAAGTAATTTTTGGTTTTTCGATTTCCATCATATATAAGTTAACTCCTTTAAATACTATTTAGAATATAATTCGATAATTAAGTGTTCTCTAATAGTTAAGTCAATATCATCTCTTTCTGGTAAAGCAACAACTTTTCCTGTTAATTTTTCAATATCAACTTCAAGCCATTTTGGTGTAACAAGTTTTACATCTTTTAATTCTTTAAATAGTTCTATATCTTTTTTATTTTCCTTAACGCTAATAACGTCTCCAACTTTAACTTGCATACTAGGGATATTAGCTTTTTTACCATTTAGTAAAAACATAGAATGAGTAACCATTTGTTTTGCTTGATCACGAGAACCAGCAAAGCCTAAACGATAAATAACGTTATCTAATCTTCTTTCTAAAAGTGATAACATAATTTCACCAGTTTTTCCTTTTTGTCTTTCTGCTTCGTCGTAATATTTTCTAAATTGTTTTTCTAAAACGCCATATGCTCTTTTAACTTTTTGTTTTTCACGAAGTTGTTTTTGGTATTCAGAAACTTTCTTTTTAGCATCTGCATGAACACCTGGAACTGTTGGACGTCTATCGAACGCACATTTGTTTGAAACGCATCTGTCGCCTTTTAAGAAAAGTTTGCAACCTTCTCTTCTGCATAAACGACAATCGGCTTCTGTATATCTAGCCATAATTTTTTAACTCCTTTTTTAAACTCTTCTCTTTTTAGGTGGTCTGCAACCATTGTGTGCAATAGGTGATACATCTTGAATTTTTGTAATATTTAGTTCAGCAGTTTGTAGCGCTCTAATAGCAGATTCTCTACCATTACCTGGGCCTTTAACATAAACTTCAACACTTTCAAGTCCCATATCTTTTGCTTGTTTTGCAGCAGTTTCTGCAGCTTGACTAGCAGCGAATGGAGTGTTTTTTCTTGAACCTCTAAATCCTAAACCACCGGCACTTGCCCATGATATTGCATTACCTTGTTCATCAGTAATTGTACCTATAGTGTTATTATTAGTTGCTGGAAGGTGAGCGCAACCTCTAGTAACGCCTTTAGCTAATTTTCTTTTTTTAGTTTTAGCATTGTTTTTAACACCAGCCATTTTTTATCTCCTATAAAATTTATTTTTTATTTTTTCCAGCATTTTTCTTACTCATACCACGAGCAGTTCTTGCATTACTATGAGTTCTTTGACCTCTTAAAGTAATGTTTTTACGATGACGAACGCCACGATATGAACCAATTTCTGTAAGTCTTTTAATATTTAAAGCAACATCTCTTCTTAAGTCGCCTTCTACTACTAAGTTTTTATCAATATAAGTTCTGATTTTATTTTGATCATCTTCACTTAAATCTTTAACTCTAATATCTGGGTTAATTCCAGTTTCCTTACAAATTTTAGTAGCTTGATTTCTGCCTATTCCGTAAATATAGGTTAAACCAATTTCAACCCTTTTATCTTTAGGCAAATCTATTCCAGCAATACGAGCCATATTTTCCTCCAAATAATATAATTTATTTAAACTGTTTGTAATTTTCAGCCGCTACAAACAGGTTGTTTTCAAATTTAAATTAAAAACAAACAAAAGGCAAGCAAATTAACCTTGTCTTTGTTTGTGTTTTTTATCTTTGCAAATTACTAGAACTTTACCTTCTCTTCTAATAACTTTGCATTTATCACAAATAGGTTTAACAGATGGTCTAACTTTCATACAATCTCTCCTTTCTAATGAATTCTTTAGTTAAAATTTTTAATTGCCTTCTTTCTTCAATCTATAAGTAATTCTACCTTTAGTTAAATCGTAAGGAGAAAGTTCGCAACGGACTCTATCGCCAATAATTATCTTAATAAAATTTTGTTTTAGTTTACCAGAAACATACGCAGTAATAACATGTCCGTTAGACAATTTAACTTTTATATCACTTCTTGTAATATCAATTACTTCGCCTTCTAGTTCAATAACATCACTTTTTGGCATAAAATCCCCCTTAACTTGATTATTATAGCATATAATTTTAAAAATTTCAAGAGTTTTTATAATTTTTTATAAAACTATAGACCTCTGAATCAAAAATTTTTAGATTTTTTTCAATTTTTTCTTTAATTGATGCACTTTCTGCATCTAAAACAGTAATATGTTTTATATTTTTTGTTTTTGGATTAATAAATTTTCTAGCATTTCCATCAACTAAAACGACTTTGTTTATACTAGAAGAATAAATTAAATAAATGTTACCAGCATCTCGCCCTTTACTAGACCGAGCCAGTTTTCCAATTAAATCGTTCATAATCTCCTACAAACTTAAAATTCTTATACCATTTTTTGTAAAAGCAATGGTATTTTCATAATGGGCACTAGGACTTCCATCTTCAGTTCGACAAGTCCAGCCATCATAATCGATAAAAATATCTTTTTTGCCCATGTTTATCATAGGCTCTATGGCAATAGTTAAACCTTCTTCAATTACAATTCCAGTTCCCTTTCTACCATAGTTTGGAACTTCTGGGTCTTCATGCATTTGTTTACCAATTCCATGACCTACCATTTCTCGAACAACCGAAAATCCATGACTTTCGGCATATTGTTGAATTTGATAGCCTATTGTTCCAAGTCTATCCCCAATTTTTATGTTTTCTATACCCTTAAAAAAGCATTCTCTTGTTACATCAATTAATTTTTGTTTTTCTTTACTAATTTTGCCAACAGGAAAAGTTCGTGCAGCATCGCCGTTGTATCCCCCTTTAATAGCACCACAGTCAATAGAAATTATATCCCCTTC
>CAKVHZ010000003.1 GCA_934754445.1 uncultured Clostridia bacterium
TTTAATATATCAAAACAAGTGCCAACAGATGAAACAAGACGAGGAGTAAAAACAACAGTAAGTGTAAAGGTATATGCTGTTCAAAAAGCGAACTTAGAAAAATACAACGCAACAGATACATCAAAAAGTGCTTATCATATTTTAACTAAAAATATGGAACCTAAAAAGGTTCTTTTGCCTAAAAATGCGGATGTTAAAAGTGTTATAACAAACTGGGAAAAATTAACAAGTATTGGTTTTTATTATACAAAAAATGTTCCTAGTGGCTATAGTTTAAATGCAGACTTAACATCTGGTTTGGATGCCAAGTTAGATGCAGATAGCAAAGGACTATTGAAAATTTACAAAAAAAGTGATACAGAAATTGCTTTTGCTAGTAATGATAAAATCTTACCTCCTAAAACAACATTGGTTTCTAATGATTGCCAGTTTATGTTTTATAAGTGTTCTTCTTTATCAACTATAGTCTTTAATAATTTTGATACAAGTAATGTGTATAATTTCATGGCTATGTTTGAAGGCTGTTCAAGTTTGGATAATATAGATTTGTCAGGGTTTGATACAAGTAAAGTAACCGATATGAGCCGAATGTTTAGTGGATGTTCATCATTAAAAAATTTGAATATGGATGGCTTTATTACAGATAATGTAACCGAAATGGGGTCTATGTTTTATAATTGTTCATCTTTAACAAGTTTAGACATTAGTAGTTGGAATAGAAGTAAAGTAAAAGGTATGGGTCGTATGTTTTCTGGCTGTTCAGGGTTAACTAGTTTAATTGTCAATGGAGGAAATGTAAATTTAACAAGTAGAAGCAGTAGCGGTGCAAGTGGTATGTTTGAAGGATGCTCTTCATTAACTTATTTAGATATTAGCAATTTCTGGATTAGTGGTGGCAGTGTTAGCGATATGTTTAAAGGGACATTCAGTAATAATCCTTCAGGAAGCAAATTAAAAATGAGTTCTAATTCTATTATAGTAGGGCAAAACCAATTAACTACCAATTCACAATTAAAACAATATACTGGTCTTGATACTCAAGTTCAATTAGAAGTTGGTTCAGTTAGTGGGGCATAATAAGTGCTTAAAATTTTCTTAGAATTTTAAAATATATAAAAACCTAGCAAAAGTGTTTACTAGGTTTTTTAATTTTTATTTTAAATATTTATATTGATTTAATAGGTAATTATAATTTTGTTTATAGAAATTTAGCGTAGATGTAAAGTTTGTTTCAAAATCTGTTATGGTAAAGCCTAAAGACTTTATTTTGTCGGAATTAATGTTATATATTTTATCATCTTTTAATCTATTTACTTCGTTAGTGATTAAATTTTTATTAGCACTTGGGTTAATATTTTGTTTAACATAATCAATAATTTTTTCGCAAATTCCTAAATTTGTTTTTTGATTTTTGGCACTTATGTTATAAATTTCACCAATTTTGCCTTTATTTAACACTAAATTAATTGCTTTAATGTTATCTTCAACATAAAGCCAATCTCGAACATGATTTTTATTGTATAGCGGTAATTTTTTATTTAAACTAGATTCTATAAATATTTTAGGTATTAATTTTTCAGGGTATTGGTATTTCCCATAATTGTTTGTGCTTCGGGTAATTAAAGCAGGGAATGAAAAACTTTTTATAAAAGATAAAACTAATAAGTCAGCACTTGCTTTACTACTTGCATATGGGGAGTTAGGGGAAAGGTTAGAATCTTCAAATTTTTCTTCCTTACTATCGCCATAAACTTCATCAGTTGAAATTTGAATAAATCTATGATTTTTTAAATCATTTTTCCAATATTTTTTACAAATATTAAGTAAGTTTAATACTCCTAAAACATTCGTTTTAAAAAATTTTTCACTATCTTCAAAACTTCGGTCAACATGACTTTCTGCTGCAAAATTAATTACATAATCTATTTTATGAGTTTTAAAAATTTTTTCTACAAGAGTTTTACTACAAATGTCGCCCTTATAAAATTTATAGTTTTTGTTTTTTATGTTAATGTTATTACTCGCATAAGTTTTTTTATCTAAATTTATTATAAAATTATCTTTATTTTCTAAACCTTTTAAAATATAATTTAAACCAATAAAACCTAGCCCACCAGTTACTAAATATGTTTTCATATTTTTAGTATATAAAATTTTTGCATTTTTTACAAATGTTATTTATAAATCTTAAATTAATATACAAATTTAATTTTATTTGTTTTGATATTTTAAAATGTTTAAAAGGAATTGTAGATTTGTTATAAATCATTTTTTCTTTTTTGTTAGTTTATTTATAAAATTTTCTATTTTATCTTGATATTTAATGCTGATTATAAACGAAGCAATAACAAAAACGATAATAATTCCCCAAACAATTAATCCCCAGCCATGATAAGGTATTAAATTACCACTACCTATATAGCAAAGACAAAATAATCCTAGTGGCCGTGTTATTAAATTTGTTATGGTAAAAAACTTTAAGGTCATGTTTGTTACTCCCGCTGCAATGCATAAAATATCATCGGGAAACGCAGGGAATAACATCATTAAAAAATATGCGTATTTTCCGTTGGTTAATTTTTGTGTCCATTTTTCTGCATCACGTTTGCCTGCTATCCAAACTAAAATTTTTTTGCCAAATTTTCTACCAAGCCAAAATGCAAAAAAACTACCAAGCATAATAGAAACAAAGCTTAAAATAAAGGTTTTTAAAGGCCCAAAAATTAATGCTCCAGCAATAGTTGTTAAAAATGTAGGTAGTGGGAGTATAGTTACTTGCAAAAATTGAATTAAAACAAAAATAAATACACTAAAATTTCCGCCACTTAATATAAAATTTTTAATATCTTCTAAGTTGTTAAACTTTTCAAGTAACCCTGTATTTTTTAAAATAAAATATCCACCTAATATCAAGGCAGTAAAAAATAATAGAACTAAAAAAAATCTTAATACTTTTCCTTTTTTGGTGGAATTATCTAAAATTTTTAGTTCTTCGGTTTCAATTTTTTGACCTTGTTTACTTTTTGTTTCGTTAAGTTTAGAAAAAGTTTCAAGTTCTTTTATATTGCTTACTTCTAATTTGTTTAAATTTTTAAATTCTTTGTCTAAAACCTTTTCTTGCTTTTTTAATGTTTCTTTTTCTTTGTTTGTCATATTAAACCTTTATATTTAGTTTCTCATTATTAATTATTTATATTCTTTTATTTATTTTATATGATAAAGAACAATAATGGCGGTATCTTCATATTAAAAGATATGATAGAAAAACAATTTTTAAAGGAATTATTAGATAATGGCGTGCATATAATAGATTTTAAAACTACTTATATTTCTAAAAATTCTAAAATAGGCAAAAACACCATAATTTACCCAAATAATTATATAGAAAATAGCACAATAGGTGAAAATTCTATAATAAAAAACGGCAACTATATTTTTTCTTCTAAAATAGGCGATAACACTCAATTAACTTTAAGTTATTTAGAAGATAGCACTATTGGTGAAAATACAACTATTGAAAACTACTCAATAATAAAAAACACGCAAATTGGCGACAACTCTTTTGTAGGTTCGTTTGTAGATATTAAAAATTGTAAATTATTTAATGATGTTAATATTTTAAGTTCTTGTAATATAAATAATTGTGAAATAAATAATAATACTTTTATAAATTCAGGAAGTGTTATTTGTAATTTTAATGGCAACAAAAATTTAAAAACTATTATAGGTGAAAATTGTTTTATAGGTAGTAATGTTAATATAATTTCTCCAGTTATTATTGGCGATAATAACTATATATATTCTGGGCTAAACATTTATAAAAACATAGATAATAATCAATTTGTTATATCAAACTTAGAACTTATTATAAAACCTGACTATCATAAAAAATGAGATAAATTTTATCTCATTTTTTATTAAGGTTAAGCAAATAATTTAGAAGATTTTGTTTAAATGAAAATTTGTTTGATTTTTGTTTAAAATATTATATAATTAACTATGCAAAAAAATGAATTTAGCATAAAAGATAGTTCACTTGCATTTATATTAGCAATTGTTCTTCCAAATATTTTAGCACTTATTATTTTTATGATAGTAGGTAATTTTATTGATTTAAAAATTCTTGAGACTACAACATTTTATAAAATTTTTACTACTATTTTAAGTCCAATAAGTTTTATTTTAGTTTTTTTATTTATAAGTCTAAAAAGTAAAGTTAATATTAAAGCAGTTAAAACTGAGAAGATGAATTTTGTTTCTGTTTTAACAATTATTGTAATTAGTTTTGCTTGTTTATTTTTAATTAGTCCTATAATAAATGTTTATGATAGTTTTTTAACAAGTATTGGGGTAAAAGAACAAACTTTGCCAATTAGTTTAGATAGTCCATTAAAACTAATTTATTTAATATTTTCTTTAGGAATTTTAGCACCGATTAGCGAAGAATTTGTTTTTAGGGGAATAATATTTAGTGGTTTAAAAGAAAAGGGATTAAAAAATGCAGTTTTGATTTCTAGTTTACTATTTATGTTAATGCATTTGAGTTTACATCAAACTATTTATCAATTTTTGCTAGGAATAGTTTTAGCAATGATTTATTATTATACTCAAAATATTTTTGCATCAATTTTAGTGCATTTTATTAATAATACTTTTGTTTTGTTAATAAACTATTTTAGTCCATCATTTTTTGATTATAGATTTTTAACTGTAAATTATATTATTTTAGCGCTAGTTTTATTTGTTGTTGGGGTAATTATTATTTATAATCTATTAAGAGTTTTAAAACATAAAAATGAGAATAAATATAAAAATAGTGGGTTTACAAATAAAGTAATAGAAACAAATAATCAAGCAAAAAATCAAACAACTAATCAAGCAAGAACAAAATCTTTATATTTACCCATAAGTTTAATTTTTGGAGTTTTAATGTGGATAATATCTGTAGTAAGTTTAATTTAGGAGAAGCATGCAAAAAACATCAAATTTTTTCAAAATAACATTAATATATTTTATATCTTTATCGCTTTTTGTTGGGGTAAGGATAATTTTTCAACTTGGATTTTTAAGGAATGTTAATGAATATTTACAAGATATTTTATCTACAGGTTTAATACAGTTAGTAATAATGTTTTTAATTCCGTTACTACTTTATATGTTACTTTTTAGGAAAAAACCTAAACAAACTTTTGAAGATGTTGGATTTAAAAAGATTTCTAGAAAAGCAGTATTCATTTGTATTTGTATTGGTTTAATCGCTTTTATTTTAAATATAGTAGTAAGTTCGATTTTTAACGGATTAATTAATAGTCTAGGATACGAAAGTCATTCAAGCGGTGGAAGTGGAGATTACTCTACATTAAGTTTTTTTATTAATGTGTTATGTGTGGCAATTTTACCTGCTATTTGTGAAGAGTTTTTGCATCGTGGAATTTTAATGCGTGGGTTATTTAATTCGGTTAGTGTAAAGCATGCTTTAATTATTAGTTCTATTTGTTTTGGACTTATGCACTTAAACATCGTTCAAGTATTTTATGCAAGCATTTTAGGGTTGTTAATTGGCTTTGTTGGAATTGTTGGTAAAAGTATTTGGCCTAGTATTATAATTCACTTTGTAAATAACTTTGTTAATGTTTATTTATCGTTTGCTCAAAATAATGGTTGGGTATTTGGCGATTTCTATGAAACTATCAATAATTTTATTTCTACAAATTGGTTTTTCGCATTAATTTTAATTATTATTACTTTAATTGTTTTAATCGGTTTATTAATTAAATTGATTATGGACTTATTAAAAATAACAAGTTATGAAAGTTTTAAAAATGTTATTTATAATTTAAAAAATTCCTTAAATAAAAATGTTGTTAATTATTCAACAAAGGAAGAAGTTAGTGAAATTCATTATATAGAAGATATTGAACCTATAATAATAGAAAATATAGTTGAACCGAAATCAACCGCTGATTTATTCTTTCAAGATATATATCCTAAAGAAAAATTGCAACTAAAAGATAAAATATTTTTAATAGCGGGGTTATTTTTAGGAACATTTATAACATTAGCGACATTTATTTGGGGAATTTTATGATGACAATAAATTTAATTTGCGTAGGAAGTATTAAAGAAAAATATTTTACTGATGCTATTAATGAATACAAAAAAAGATTATCTTCTTTTTGTAAATTTAACATTATAGAACTTAAAGAAATAAACTTTAGTAAAGTATCAAATAGTGAAATAGAAAAAATTAAAGAGTTAGAAGGAAAAGAAATTATATCAAATTTAAAAAAGAATAATGTCTTGCTTTCTCTTAAAGGAAAAGAATATTCTAGTGAAGAACTGGCGAATTTTATTTCAAACAAGCAAACAAATGGTCTTAGTGAACTAACTTTTGTTATTGGTGGAAGTTATGGCGTAAGCGGAGAAGTTGAAAAAGAGATTCAAGAGAAAATATCTTTTTCAAAACTAACTTTTCCTCATCAGTTAATGCGAGTAATTTTTTTAGAACAAATTTATAGAGCGTTTACAATACTTAATAATAAAAGTTATCATAAATAGGAGAACAAATGAAAAAATCGGTAAATTTATATTTTACTAAAAATGTTGACACAAAGCTTAAATTACGAACTATAAAATTAATAGGATATGATGAATTTTTTACTGGAATTAATTGTTCTAATGAAACTTTAAATTTAGTTGAACAAGTTAAATATGCTAAAACTTTAGGTTTAAATTGCACTATGATTCATTGCGAATATGACGAAAGTATATTACATAATTTTTGGTTAGATAACGAGATAGGTGAAACGATTTTTAATGATTATTTAAACCAATTAAAAAATTGTAAAAACCTAACAAAAAATTTTGTAGTGCATTTAAATAATAGTAAAGATTGTCCTATAACAAAAATTGGACTAATTAGAATTAATAAATTGCTAATTGAATGTAAAAAAATAGATGTTAATCTTTGCATAGAAAATTTATATTCAAATAAAGAAATTCCTTATATTTTTAAAAATATAAAACACGAAAAGTTAAAAATTTGTTTTGATAGTGGTCATCGTAATTTTTTAACACCAAATTTTGATGTTTTAAAAGAGTATGGTCAATATGTTTCATGTTTGCATTTACATGACAATGATGGTATAAAAGATTTACATAACTATTGTTTATCTGGCACTATAAATTGGAACAATTTTGCAAAAGAAATGACTAATCATAAAGATTTAGTATTGAGTTCGGAAATTAAATATAATGAAAATAACTATGAAAAGACATTGAAAATAAGTTATGATGCATTAAAAATTATTGACAATAAAATTGAAGAATTTAGTAAAGATTTTATCGAATAACAATAGAATATTAAAAATATGAAAAGTTAAACTATTTAAGTTTGACTTTTTTTTATTTTATTTTATAATAATATTATGGAAATTTTAGAAATAGAAAAAAGTATTGAAGAAAAATATGGCAATGAAATTAAGAGTGAAAATTTAGCGAAATCACTTTTATTAAACCTAAAAGATGATTATACAGATTTTTTAGTTTTATTATTAAAACCTAACTATAGTGTAGATTATTCAAACCTTGAAATGTATGGAATTAAAGGTATAGATTATATAATAAACGCAGTGCAAGATTTTGAAATAAAAAAGGTAGATTATAACCTTGAAGATGATGTTATTTACACAATAAAACAAAATATGAATGATAAAAAATATGTTTTAGTTTTATTTGCGGATACTCCACTTATAAAAAAACAAACAATAACAAACATTATTGATTATTTTTTAATTAAAAAACTTTGTGCATTAAGTTTTGATAGGGGCTACTGTTTTGAAACTAGTTATTTAAAAAGTGTTGATAAAATTTATAATCCACAAACTCAAAATTTTGATGAAGAAGATTTTATCAAAGTTGATAGTAGTAAAAGTTTTAGTTTAGCATTAGATGTTTTAAAAAATCGAATTATAAGTTATCATCAACAAAACGGTGTAATTTTTGAAAATAGTAGTAGTGTGTTTATAGATGCTACAGTTAACATAGAAAAAAATGTTATAATAAAAAATAATGTTACTATTCTTGGTAAAAGCATTATTAGAGAAAATTGCAAATTAGTTAACTCTAGTTTAAAAAGAGTTATAATAGAAAAAGATGCAATAGTAGAAAATTCTATAATTGAAAGTTCTGTTATAGGAATGGGGGCAAAAATAAAAGATTTTTCTATAATTAAAAATGCAAATGTAAAAGAAAATTCAGTGCTTTCAAATGAAAAATTAAATTAGGAGAATTATGTTATTAATTTTTGGATTAGGGAATATAGGAATAGAGTATAATAATACTTTTCATAATTTAGGATTTATGTGTTTAGATAGTTTTTTAAATAAAAACAACTTAAAACTAAACAAGCAAAAATATTTTGGTCAGTTTTTAGAAACAAATTTGTTTAACGAAAAAGTTTTGTTTATAAAACCTACTACATTTATGAACAATAGTGGCGAATGCGTAAAAAACTTTATTCATAAATTTAAAGTAACGCCAGAAGATATATTAGTAATTTATGATGATTATGATTTAAAAATTGGAGAAATAAGATATAGAAATAGTGGTAGTAGTGGCACTCATAATGGAATGAGAGATATAGTGGAAAAACTAGGAACTGAAAACTTTAAACGGTTAAGGCTAGGCATTAAAGATGAAAATGATAAAAGACCGCTAATTAACTATGTTTTAAGTAAAATTAAAAATAGAAAAGCTTATGATGAAGTTTTTGAAAAAACAAATATCTTTTTAGAAGACTTTATAAAAAATAAAGGTAAAATAGAAAATCAAAGTTTATGATTAATTTGTTAGAAAAACTAAATAGTGAATCAAAATATGTTAATTTAATAAACAATTTAAAAGAGCAGAAAAACTGCTCTTGTTTTGGTTTAAATTTTAACGAAATTAGTTTTATTTTAAAGTTTATAGAAAAACAAAAAATACTAGTAGTAAATAGTGTAAACGAAGCCTACAAATATGAAGAACAATTAAATAGTTTAGGATTAAAAACTTTTATTTTACTAAACAAAGTTGAAAACTTTAGTTATAGTTATTTTTCTAGCGATGAAAATGTAACAAATTTAATACTTGCTTGCTATAAACTTTTAGCAAAAGAAATTGATGTTTTAATCGTTTTAAACTCAGTGTTAATGCAAAAATATATTTCGCCATTAGAGTTTAATAAACACATAATTAATTTAAAAGTTGGAACTAGTTATAATTTTACCGATTTAACTAATAATTTAATCAATAATGGTTATAAAAATGTTGATGAAATTTTGGGTAAAGGTGAGTTTTACTATAAAGGTGACATTTTATCTATTTTCCCTATCAATTTAGATTTTCCTATAAGAATAAGTTTTTTTGATGATGAAATAGAATATATAAAAAGTTTTTCGCTAGAAACTTATGAAGTTTTTGATAGTTTAGATAACATTAATATTTGCCCTAACACTATTTGTTTTTATACTGAAGAAGATTATATTAATTTGTTAAATTGTTTAGATAAAAACATTAAAGAAAGCGACAACAATGAAAAAACAGACAAATTAAAAAGTATAAAAAATGAAATTATAAATAGACCTAGTAAAAATATAAATTCATGTTTTATTTTACCTTTTTTAGCGTGTTATAATGCAAGCATTTTTGATTATTTAGACGGCGTAGTAGTTTATACCGAACCTAAACTTATCATTGATAGTATTCAAACGAGTTATATAAATTTTTTATCCAGTTTAAATGAACAAATTTATGAAGGGAGACTTACTAATCAGCACAAAAACATTTATTTAAATAAGAACGATGTTTTTAAAACAAAAAATAATAATCTTGCTTTTTTAAATTTAAACACTTCTAATAAAATTTTTAACAGTGATAAAGTTTATAGTTTTTTATCTAGTTTTATAAAAAATTATAATTATAATCAAAATTTTTTAGTTGATGATTTGTTAAGTTATAATAAAAATTATTGCATAATTTTATGTAGTGAAAATAATGAAAAAGCCTTAAAATTACAAGAATTTTTAAAAGATAAAACGATTTTTGCTAGTGTTATTACAAGTGTTAATCAAGTTAAAGAAAAAGGTGTTTATATATTAGTATCTAAAATTTATCAAGGTGCCAACTTTGTAGAAGACAAATTGTTAATTTTAGGTAACTATAATATTTATGGCACTAAAAAGGTAGAAAACACAAATCAAAAAATTAAAAAAGTATTTTTTACACCTAAACTTGGGGATTATTGCGTTCATGAAGTATTTGGAATTTGTAAGTGTGTAAAACTTGAAAAGGTTGCATTTAACAACACCGAAAAAGATTATATAGTTTTAGAATTTTTTGGCGGAGATACACTTTTTCTTCCTAGCGAAAAAGCAGATTTAATTACAAAATATATAGGCGACAACGAAAATCCTAAATTAAATAAGCTAGGAACAACAGAGTTTTTAAAAGAAAAAATTAAAGTTAAAAACAAGGTTAAAGAACTTGCTTTTGATTTATTAACTTTATATGCTAAAAGAGAAAAAACTAAAGGTTTTAAGTTTAATGAAGATGATGAATTACAGAAAGAGTTTGAAAGTGCTTTTCCTTATTCGTTAACAGACGACCAACAAAAAGCAGTTGACGATATAAAAAAAGATATGGAAAGTGAAAAAACTATGGATAGGTTAGTTTGTGGCGATGTTGGTTATGGAAAAACCGAAGTTGCAATGAGAGCGATTTTTAAGGCAATACTATCAGGAAAACAAGTGGCATTTTTATGCCCTACAACAATACTATCTGAGCAACACTATAAAACTTGCATGGCAAGAATGAGTAGTTTTATGGTTAACATAAAATGCTTAAATAGATTTAAGTCTACTAAAGAAACGAAAGAGATTTTGAAAGATTTAGAAGAAGGGAAAGTAGAACTTATTTGCGGAACACACAGATTACTTTCTAAAGATGTAAAATTTAAAGATTTAGGATTATTAGTTTTAGATGAAGAACAACGATTTGGAGTTGAAGATAAAGAAAAGATTAAAAATTTAAAAGAAAATATTGATGTTTTAACCTTATCTGCTACACCAATTCCACGAACACTTAATATGAGTTTAATTGGAGTTAGAGATATTTCGATAATTGATACTCCACCTAAAAACCGAATACCTATTCAAAGTTTTGTTTTAGAGTATTCTCCTAGTGTTATTAAAGATGCAATTAATAAAGAACTTAATCGTGGCGGGCAAGTTTTAATTGTTTATAATAGAATAGAAAATATTATGCAGTATGCTAATTCTATTAGAAATTATTTTCCTGATGTTAATATTAGTGTTGCACATGGGCAAATGGATAAACGACAACTAGAAAAAATAATAAATCAAGTTTATGAAGAAGAAGTGCAAATTTTAATTTCTACCGTTTTAATTGAAAATGGTATAGATTTACCTAAGGCGAACACAATTATTATTGTCAATGCCGATAAATTAGGTCTAAGTCAGTTATATCAATTAAGGGGTAGAGTAGGTAGAAGTAATGTTGATGCTTATGCTTATTTTACTTATGCATCAAATAGTCAGTTGACAGAAGAAGGATATAAAAGACTTTCGGCACTAAGTGAGTTTTCTGGGTTTGGTAGTGGTTTTAAAATTGCTATGAGAGATTTAGAAATTAGGGGTGCGGGTTCAATACTTGGAAAAGAGCAAAGCGGACATATTGAAAAAGTTGGTTATGATATGTATACTAAACTTTTAAAAGAAGCTGTTGATGAACTAAAAGGGAAGACTATTAAAGAGAAAAAAGATTGCAAAATAGATGTAAGTTTAAATTGTTTTATTCCTAAAGATTATATTGAAAGTGATGAAAGTAGAATTAAAACATATGAAGAAATTTCTAACATTAAAACAAGTGAAGAAAAAGAAGAAATTATTAGAAAATTAAAAGACAAATATTTAGAATTACCTGAAAATGTGTTAAATTTAATTAATATTGCCTTTGTTAAAAATTTATTAGTTAACTTAGATGCTAAACGACTTGTTTTAAATGAAAATACTTGCTTTGTGGAATTTTATGATAAAAATGATATAGTAAGTGAAAAAATGGACAAAATTTTAAAAGAAAACAAAAAGACTATAACGATAGATTTAACAAATAGTCCAAAAGTTATATTTAAATTAACAAACGAAGTGAGTAAAAAACTAGATAGTTTAATTAATATTTTAAATATTCAATAAAAAATAATTGCATTTTTCGTTTTTATATATTATAATTAATAGTAAATTTGTTGATAATTATTTAATCAATTATAGGAGAAAGAAAGTGAAGAAAAAAATACTAACAGCATTATTACTAATAGTTTTAGTTGGATTTAATTGTTTATTAAGTGCATGTTCTTTAATAACTTTAAATAATCAAAAATATTTATCTCAGGTTGTTGCGCAAACAACAGATGTAACAATTACTATGGAAGACTTAATTTTAGGATATAATAGTTTTGGTTATAGTTATGTTAAAAATAATAGTTATACTACCGAGCAGGCGGTTAAAAAAACTTTAGAAGATTTAATAGATAGAGAATTACTATTTAATAAAGCAAAAACTGAACTAGGTAATTTAACAATAAGCGAACAAAACGAAGTAAGAAAAGAAGTTTTTGATTATATTAATTCACAAGTTAAAACTTATGCTGATGAAATAATTAAAAGTGAAGATTTAGTTGTTCCTACAGAAAGTGAAGATAAAAAAACAGATGTTACTAAATTTACTCCTTATGAGAAAAAAGTAGTTAAAGAAGATGGCGGATATAAAAGAGTATTTGAAGAAAGAAAAAATGAAGATACTGTTTTAAATGAATTTGTTTTAAATGAATATGGAATTGAAGGTTTAGCAAAGAGAGCATATTCTAAATATTTAAACTCTGTTAAAAAAAGTAGAGAAGAATATAAAACATTATCAAACGAAGAACTTTTCAACAAAGAGTTTGAAAGAATATATAAAATTTATGAAAAAAATAAATATTTAACTTTATATCAATCAAAAATTGAAAATCAACAAGAAATTGATTTAGTTAGCATTAGAGAAAAATATATTGAATTAGTTAAAAACAGTGCTTTCACTTACACTTTAAATGAAAGTAGTTATAACTCAAAAATGCAATCAAGTTCAAATGAAGTTTACTATCAACCATATGGCGAAAAATATATTGAAGTTGCACATGTTTTACTTGGTTATAGTGATGAACAAACAGCAACTCTTAAAGAGTTAAAATCAGACTTGAGTAAGGGTTATATTGACAAAACTGATTACGATGCAAGAATCAAAAGACTTGCTAATGATATTAAAGTAAAAAATAATTTAGATGAAAATGCCGAAGAAAAAACAGTAGAAGAAGTTTATAACGAAATTGCTACAAGTTTAAATGCTTGCGGAAATGATGAAGAAAAAAGAGTAAAAACTTTTATTAGTTTTATTGAAAAATATAACACAGACCCCGGAATGCTTACTAGCATTAATAGTCAAACACAATATTATGCTATTAACTTAGACACAAATGTAACTGATACTATGGTAAAAGAATTTGCTGATGCAAGTAGAAAAATGTATGCTAGTGATGGTAGCAAAGATTACACATTATATGCTACTCCAGTTTTAACTGAATATGGGTATCATATTATATTTAGTTTAGGAACTATTAAAAACGATATCAGTTTAAATAATATAGAAAATGTTTCTATAGATTATTTATATAATACCGAAGCGATGAAAGGAACAAATAAATCATTATTTGATAAAATGGTTGAACTTGTAGATTCTAGTAAATATACTGAATTCCAAACAGGTTTAATATCTGGCTTAAGAGAAGGTTTAACTATAACATATAATAAAACTGCTTATCAAAGATTATATAAATAATAATTAATAAAAAGAGAAAAGTTTAGGCTTTTCTTTTTTTTAATTAATAAAAAAATGCACAAAAAAACAAATATGTCGGTTTTATACAAAGTTTTTCATTGACAAAAAAAGTTTTTAAGTTTATAATAATATGGTGAAATTGGAAAAAAGAAAACTAAAAAAAGGAATACTTAAAAGAGTCGAGTTGATTAAAAAGGCAGACTCTTTTTGTGCAGATTTTCAAACCACTTTTAGTTGTTCTTTAAGAAAAAGATATGCGGCTGATGAAATAAAACAAGCAGAAAAAAAAGTAAAAGACCAGTCTTCAAAAAAGAAAAAAATACTTAATATTGTTTTATTATGTGTTAACATTTTAATCGTTGCGGGTTTTATAACCTATTATGCATTAACTAGTGGAATAGTTAGTTTTAGAGAGTTAATTTATTTAGATATAAAATATCAGTTTTTAATACTAGCAGTTGTAATGGTTTTAGGTGTAATAATTTTTGAAACTATAAGAATATCAATTTTAATAAAAAAAGGAACGGGCAAGTTTAGACCATGGCTTAGTTTTAAAACCCACATGTATGGTAGATATTACGATACTATAACTCCTTTATCTCTTGGCGGAGAACCCTTTCAAATTTATTATTTAAGTAAAAATGGTATAAAGGGAGAAGTGGCAACCAGTATTCCTTTTGCAAAAGACATTTATACTAAAATTACTGTTTGTATAATTGGAACTTTTGTTTTAATTTCAAATATTTTTCATCCAGTAACAAGAAGTCCATTAATAATTATAATTGCTATTATTGGCTTATTTGTAAGCGGTGCGTTAGTATTTTTAATGCTTTTATTTTCAATCAATCGTAGGCTTGGTGCAGGGTTGGTTATTAAAATTTTAAAATTACTTAATAAGCTACATTTTATAAAAGACTATAAAAAGACTTTTTTTAAGGTTAATAGATTTGTTTTGAAATATCAAAAAAGTATGAAAGAACTTTCTAAAAATATGTTGACCTTTATTCTTCAATTGATATTAACTTTTTGTATGTATGTTTGTTATTATTTAATTATTTATTTTATATATCTGGCATTTTTACCACTTATGCCTGCTGGTAGTCAAATTTGGTCGTATCTTGACATAGTTTGCTGTATTACTATTTGTGATTTGTGTGCATCTATTATGCCATTACCTGGCGGAACAGGGCTTGCTGAAATTAGTTTTGATGCATTATTTAGGAATTGGTTTCCCATTGCTGTTCTTCCTTGGGCCATGCTTATGTGGAGAACATTATCTTGCTATATATATTTATTTGTTGGTTTTATACAAGTTGTTTGTTCTTTCATTAACAAAATTAAGATTAATAGAAAACTTACTAAAAAAGAGAAGTAGAGCTTCTCTTTTTTAATCATTTAAAATATTATTATTTTTAGTTAAAGATTTTAATTTTTGCGAAAGTGCGTTCATTTTACTATATAGTATCTCATTTTCTTTTTTTAAGTCGCAAATTATTTCATCTTTTATTTTTAGTTCAATTTTAGCATTATTTAACTGTATAGAATTTTCTTTAAATTCTTCTTTTAACTTATAGTTTATTGTTTCAACTGCATTAGTTTTTATTAAATTAACCAATCCTAAAAATAAACTTTTTATATCGTCATCGCTTAATGGTTTTTTTTTATTATAATCATTGAAATTGATAATGTTTTCCATAATTTCTCCTATAAAATTATGAACCTAAAAAAAATGTTTATACATAATATTAAAATATTTTTAATAAAATAGTTTATGGAATTTATTTTAAAACTAAAACCTAAGTTTAATTTAATTTATAGTATAAATAATTTAAAAAGAAAAATTGAAAAAGACTGTTTTCAAACAATAAAACTCAACATTAATGAAAACGAAAGTTTTATTATTAATGTAGAGCCAATCTCGCAAAAAGATAAACTATTATTTCCTTATAACATTTATGTAACTTGTGATTTGGGGAAATTAATTTTTGAAAGCCCTAATATAGAAGTTTTAAATTATAAAAATGTTTATGTGTTAGATTTGTTATGCTTAGAAGCGGTAAAAGATATGAGAGTATTATTAAGTGAAAGTAACTACTCAGTTTTTAATACTTACACAACGAATATAACGACGAGCGAAGGAACAATAAAACTACCCATGCTATTTAATAGTGTAAGCACAGAAAAGTATAATAATCATACTATTTTAACCTTTGATAATAATAGAAAATTTTGTGTTATTTTATTTAATGGCGAAGTTATTTTTAATGATTATTATAGTGAAATAAAATATAATAATAAAAATATAGAAGTTTTAACAGAACTTGATGATATTGCAAAACATTGTTTAATTACTAAAATTGAAGGCAAAAATATAACCAAATCAACCGTTTATAAATATAACGAACCAAAACTTGTAAATTCACCTTATTTAATTCCTATCGCATTTTTACAGGCTTTAAAAGTAGACAATGAAAAACTTTGTAAACATTATTTGAGTGGCAATTTAAAAGATATAGCAAATTTAAATACACTAAAATCTTTTTTCGGTGATTATAAAAAGATTGAATTAGATAATTCTAGGTTGGTTTTATTTTATAAAGAAAATGAAAAATATACACACAAAACATACACTTTTAAGACTAATAATAACAAAATTTATCACATAGATGTTAATTGATGCTTATTTTATAGTAAAAAACATTAAAAAAATAATATAGTTTAATATGGAATTATGATATAATAAAATTATGATTTATGCTTTAGTTATTATAGGAGCCTTACTACTTGGTATGGTGCTGTCTAGTTTAAGCACAAAATTTTTAGTAGACTATTATGAGAAAGTGAAAAAAATTAATGCAAGTTGTAATACTACGGCTTTTGAACTTTTAGTATTTTTTATAGTTACTTTGAATTTAGATATAAAAGTTACAAGATATTCTAATTATTTAGATAATAGTTATAATGTTAACAAAAAATTAATAATATTATCTAACGATGTGTTTGATAATAAAAGCGTTGGAGCACTAGCGGTTTCTATGCACGAATTAGGTCATGCCGTTCAACACAAAAATAAAAGTTTTTTATTTAAACTTTATGTTTTTATAAGTTTTTTGAATAAAATAACATCTTTTTTGCTATTACCATTAATTATATTTTTAATTGTAAGTATGTTTTTAGAAATTCAATACTTTCATTTAGCACTAATTTTAATTTTTGTTTTTTATTTAATTAATTTGCTTGCTAGAATAATTATTATTCCACTAGAAAAGAATGCTAGTAAACTTGCAATTAATTTATTAAAAGAGTATAATATATTTGATGTAAATGAATTAAAAATGGCAAACAGGTTATTAAATTTGGCTTGTTTTACCTATATTGGCGGATTTTTTAACATTTACATTGAGTTTATTAGAAAAGTTTTAAAAGGATTTTAAAATATGTATTTAAGTTATTATTTACTTGGAATTATTTTAGTTCCAGCTATTATATTGTCTATTTATGCACAAATAAAAGTGCAGTCTAATTATAAAAAATATTCAGGTTGTGCTAGTGAAAAAAATTTAACAGGAAAAGAAGTGGCTAAAATGATTTTAGATGCTAGCGACATTAAAGATGTGGAAATAATAGAAATTGATGGCGAACTTACAGATTACTATGATAGTAAGAAAAAAGTATTGGCATTAAGTAAGGAAAATGCAAATTCAACTTCTATTGCAAGTATTGGGGTAGCAAGTCATGAATGTGGTCATGCAATTCAAGATAAGCAAGGATATACTCCAAATAAAATTCGTAATGTTATAGTTCATATTTATAACATATCTTCTAAACTTTTAGTTCCAATTTTAATTATAGGATTTATGTTTGATTTTCTATTTTTAATTCCCAAAGTAGCAAATATTATAATTATTTCTGGAATAATTGTTTATGGGTTAACAATGCTGTTTAATTTAATAACACTTCCCGTTGAATTTAATGCAAGTAATAGGGCTATTAAAATTTTAGAAGAATCTACAATATTAAATAAAGATGAACTAGTGGGAGCAAAAGCAGTTTTAAAAAGTGCGGCACTAACTTATGTGGCTGGGTTTATTTATAGTTTATTAAACTTTTTAAGATTTGTTTTAGTTTTTGCAAGGAGAAATAAAGATTAATTAAAATTGTGGTCAATTTAATTTTGACCACTTTTTTATTGTAAAAAACAAGAAAATTTGATAAAATGTATGTAATGAAAAATGCGATTTTTGTAGATGATATAAATATTTTTGCTTTTAAAAATATGTTAAAAAATATTGATGATAGTGAAAGCAATATAATAATTGTTCCAGATAAATTTAGTTTAAATGCTGAACAACTCTTTTTTGAAGAAAAAAATATTTCTGTTAACTTTAACACAAGAATTTTTAGTTTGACTAAGTTTGCTAGTAACATCTTAGAAGAAATATTACTTGATAAAAAAATCATAGACAAAAGTCAGTCTTTATTAATTTTGTCTAGCATTATTAAAGATAACATATACAATTTTAAATATTTTAAAAATATAAAAGATATTAATAGTTTTACGGAAGATATTTTTAATAGTTTAAGTCAATTATTAAGTTCGGATTTTGAAAAAGAAAAAGAAGAATTACCTATAAATTTAAAAAATAAATTTGATGATATAAAATTAATTTTAAATTTATATAAGCAAAATTATAGCAA
This sequence comes from uncultured Clostridia bacterium, assembly GCA_934754445.1. GTDB lineage: Bacteria > Bacillota > Clostridia > Christensenellales > UBA1242 > UBA7868. The sequence continues at coordinate 18,628 of CAKVHZ010000003.1, forward strand.
AAATTTAGTTGATAGCAGTTTTAAATTTGATTTATTTTTAAGTGAAATAAAAAATAGTGATTTGATTAGAAAAACAAATTTTTATTTTGGAATGTTTAACAATTTAACTCCACAAGTAAAAAAAATAATTAAAGAAATTTATAAATTTTCGAAATCTTGTTCTTTTAGTTGTGGTTATAGTAAAAATAGGGTTAATAATAACGAAATTTTTGAGTTTTTTAAAAAAATTGATAAAAATTTAGAGATTAAATTTAATAATTCATTATATGGTTACTCTAAATTTATAAATGATGAATTCTTTACAAGAAATGATAATAAATTTACATTTAAAAATGATGAAATAAAAATTTTTGAAGCTGAAACTATTGATGATGAAATATCTAATTTATGCTATCAAATAAAAAAAGATATTTTAGTTGATAATTTAAGATTTAAAGATATTTGTGTATGCTCAAGCAGTTTAGATGTTTATAAAGAAAAAATAAAAACAAATTTTGATGAATTTAAGTTTAATTATTTTTGTGATGAAACCGAAGTTTTAAGTAATTTTAGTTATCCTAGATTTTTAGTTAAACTATTTAGTTTTTTAAACAAATTTAATCTAAATAATGTAATAAATTTAGTTGATGATTTTTATGTTGATATTTCAATTGAAAAAAAGAATAACTTTAAAAACTTTTTATTTAAATATAACATAATAGATGTTAATAAATTAGATGAATATAAAATGTTTAGTGTTGATGAAAATTATGAAGACTTTTTATTTGTTAAAAATTTTGTTATAGATAAAATTGTAGAAGTTCGCAATAAAAATATAGAAAATGTATATGATTTTTTTAATATTTTAGATGATTTAATAAAACAATTTAATAGTGAAGCGAAATTGGAAGATAAAATTGAATATTATAGAGATGTAGACATAAAGAAATTTAAACAGTATAGTCAAATAAAAGAAAAACTAGATGATATTAAACAAAAATTAACTGAATTTTATACGGAAAATTTTGATTTAAGTAGATTTATATATTTCTTTAATATTTGTTTAGAAAATACTACGATTAGTTTAGCAAGCACAACAGTTGATTGCATCTTTGTTGGTGACAACATAAATTCTTATTTTAAAACTTATAAAAAGATTTATGTGCTTGGAATGGATAGCAAGAAATTTCCATTAGTTCAAAATAGTAATGGCTTGCTTAAAGATGAAGAATTAAAGGAACTAGAAACAACTGAGATTTCACCTAAAATTGAAGATATAAATAGGTTAAATTATTATAAAAGTTTATTGATTTTACTTTCTAGTGAAAATAATTTAGTGTTAAGTTATTCTAGTAGTAGTGAAGATGGTAGCAAAAATTTCCCTTCAATATTTATTAAAAATTTTTGTAATAGATTTAAAAATAACGAAAAAGATTTAAAACCACTAAAAATTAATAACGAAACATTAAATTTATTAAAAAAAGATGAAATTTTAAATATAATTCCTTTTAAATTTAGTAGTATTCAAAACATAGAAAGAGAATGCTTAGTGTCAACTGGAAAAACAAAAGAAGTATTGGAAGATATTTTAAAACACAAAAATTTAGTTTTTAGTTATGATAAAGCAGAAAATGTTGTTGATTTAGAGTATTTTCAAGACAGGGTTTATTCTTCTTCAAGTTTAGAAGATTATTTTGCTTGTAGTTATAGATATTTTTATAAAAATATTTTAAAACTAAAAAAACAAGAACCATTAAACTTAGATAGTAGAGTTATAGGAAATATAGTTCATAATTGTTGCTTTGTGCTTGGAAAATATTTGATAGAAAATAAACAAATTACTAAAGAAATTAAAGAACAAATTTATGCTAGCGTTTTAAAGAAAAGTGAATACGAGTTTTTACAAATTTATAAAGATAAAAAATATATACTTTATAACTTAAAAAATGAGATTTTTAAACTTTTTGATTTTATAATAAATCAGCAAAATGAAAGTGAGTTTAAAATTTCTAAAGTAGAGCATTTATTTAAAACTAATATAAATGGAATTAATTTTAAAGGTTTTATAGATAGAATTGATGAAACTGATGATGAGTTTATTATTATTGATTACAAAACTGGTAAAACGACAATAAATTATGAAGAAATTATTTTGAATAAAAAAATACAATTAATTTTGTATGCAAAAATTTTAGAAAAATTAATAAACAAAAAATGTGCTGGTGTATTCTATTTAACTATTAATGATGACTATTCTTCAAAAGAAAATAAAAATATAAATTTTAATGGAATTGTAGTTAATAGTAATAATAACTTAGAGAAATTAGGAATAAATAGTGGTTTATTTAATATAGACGACAAATATATTTTGTCTTTTAAAGAGTTTGAAAATTTAAAAGAGTATGTTTTTAACAATATTATAGAAGCAGTTAGCAAAATTAAAAAAGGAGAAATAAAAGAAAACCCTACAAATATTGATGGAAAAAGTTGTTGCGAATATTGTGAGTTTTTAGAAATTTGTAAAAACAAACAAGAAACAATATTGAAATTTGACAAAGAAAAATTAAAGGAAATTTTAGATGATTAATTATACCAAAGAGCAATTAGAAGCAATAAATTTTTTAGATAATAACTTGTTGATTTCGGCGTCGGCAGGAAGTGGAAAAACACAAGTATTACTTGAAAAAGTTATTTATTTGATTGAAAAAGGTTATGACCTTAATAATATTTTGCTTGTAACATTTACTAACCTTGCATCAAATGAAATGAAAAGTAAATTGGAAAATTTGCTTTCGTTAAAGTTTAATGAAACTGGTGACGAAAGGTTTTTTGATGCTTTAAAAAATATTAATTGTGCTAATATTTCTACTATTCATAGTTTTTGTCAAAAGTTGGTTAAAGAATATTATTATGTTTTAAAAATAGAACCTAATTTTGAAATAAAAGAAGAAAATTATATTAATATTTTGAAAAATGAAGCATTAAAACAAACTTTTGATTATTATTTTGATAGTAATGATGCAGATTTTATAAAATTATCTAATTTATTTGTTTATAAAAGAGATTATTCTTTATTTAAAAATGAAATATTAAGTTTTTACGATTTTTTAATAAGTAAGCCCGATAAATATAATTTTATTGAAAAATTAATTTCGGCTAGTTATGAAGAAAATTTTGATAAAAATATTTTAATAAATAAATATATTAGTTTTATTAATAAAAATTTAAAGTGTTTTGCGGAGAAATTAATTGACATAAAATTAAAAGCTGAGCAAGTTAATTCTATTAAATTAGTTGAACTTAGTAGCATTATTTTTAATGAATTAAATGTTGTAATAAAAGATTTTAACGATTTAATTAAAAAGTTTTCTACAAAACTTGAATTACCCGATGTTAGAATTTCTAAAAATGCAGAAATTGAAGAAGTTTTGGTTAAAGAAGAACTTCAAAGTTTTAAAAAACAAGTAAAGAAATTTTTTGATGGAGTTAAAGATATAATTTTATTTAATAAAGAAAGTTTAAAAGATGACTTTTTAAATAGTAAAAAATTACTTTTTAAATTCGTAGAAATCATAAAACTATTTGAGCAAAATTTTACGACCTTAAAAAGAGAAGAAAATATTTTAGATTTTAATGATTTAGAAACATTAACACTAATATTATTAGACAATGATGAAATAAAAGATGAAATTACAAATAAGTTTAAATTTATTTTTGTTGATGAATATCAAGACACTAATAGTATTCAAGAAGAAATTTTAAGTAAACTTAGCACAAATTCTAAAAGGATTATGGTGGGAGATTTAAAGCAAAGTATTTATGCTTTTAGAGAATGTAACCCTAAAATTTTTAATGATAAAATGCTAAATTATAATTTTAATGAAGATTTAGGAAAAGTTGTAAAACTTAATAAAAATTTTAGAAGTATTGAACCAATTTTAAATTTTTCTAATAATGTTTTTTCTAATTTGATGCAAAAGGAAAATTCTAATTATGACTACAAATTAGACGGAATGTTTATTTGCGGAAAACAAGAAAAACCTATTTTAAACAATAGTCTTAAACCGATAAATATAATCGCTGTTAATAAAAAAAGTGAAGATGTTGATTTTGAAGAAAATGAAAATATTTTAACTGTTAATACAATTAATAATTTATTAAATCAAAAAATAGATGATAACGGAAATATTAGAAATTTAACTTATAAAGATATTGCAATAATATCTCGAAAGCGAAGTGAAAAAATAAAAAACTTGTGTAAATTTTTAGATGAATTTAACATTCCTTATTCGGTTAAATATTATGAACAGATTTATAAGAGTTTTGAAATAAATTTAATAGTGGCATACTTAAAACTTTTAAACAACTTTAATGATGAAATTAGTTTAGTTTCGGTCTTAAAAAATACCTATAATTTTAATGATAATGAACTGTTAAAAATAAAGAAAGATAATTTAATTAAAGATATTGGTTTATATGGTAACAGCGATGAAATAAAAGAAAAAATTGATATTTTTAATGAAGATTACTATTATTTTAAGACTTTAGTGGGTGAAATATCAGTTAAAGAATTAATTAAACAAATAATTAATAAAAAATCTCTTGATATTATTTTAATGAAAAATTCAGGGAAAATAGTGGCGGAAAAATTAAAAATATTTATTCATAGCATTAGTGATAATTTATTTAGTTTGGTTGATTTTTTAAGTTTTGTTGAAAAAACTAAAGACTGTAAATTTGAAATATTAAAAAATGGTGGCGAAAATAGTATTACTATAGACACTTTTCATTCAACAAAAGGGTTAGAGTATAATGCAGTGATTATTTATTCGGCCGGGGATAAAATTTTTAGCACAACTAGAAGTAATTTGATTTATAATGCTAGTTTAGGAATTGGAATTTATAAATTTAATGAAGAAGATAAAATTAAAGAGAGAGATTTTATTTTTAACCTTATAAAAATTTTAAATAAACAAGAAGAGTTTAATGAAGAAGTAAGATTAAGTTATGTAGCATTTACTCGTGCCAAATATTTTTTAACAATAATTGGAACAGAAGATTTAACAAAAATGCAAAAAGAAAATAGCACTATTAAATTTTTAGATTTTAATAGTTATTTATCTTTAATCTTTTCTTGTGATTTCAAAGATGAAAATGTTGATGCTATAGTTTTTAATACAAGCAGTGACATTTTTGAAAAAACGCCAGATGCAGTTGAAAATCATAAAGAAGATAAATTAGATTTTTCAGTATTTGATAATTTTTTTGAAAAACAATATGGATATGAAAATTCTAATTTAATCCAACTTAAAAATAGTGTTACAAGTTTGGTTGAAGAAGATAAGACCATTTATAATATTTCTAACTTTAAGGTAACTGATAACGATAAAGAAGATTTTGCTATGATAGGGAACTGCTATCACTACGCACTTGAAAAATTACCTTTTAATATTGAAAGTAAGCAAGAACTACATAATAAAATTATAAATTTAATTGAAAATAAAAAACTTCCAACTAATATTTTAAGCGTGATTGATGAAAATAAATTATTAAGTGCGATTAAAAGCATGAACAAACTTGTAGATGCTGGAGATAAAATTTATAAAGAAAAAGTATTTATGTTATATATAAATTATAACAAAATATTTAATAATAGTAATATTAAAGATAAAATTTTAATTCAAGGTATTATAGATTTAATTATTGAAAAAGATGATGAACTTATTTTGGTTGATTATAAGACTAGTAGGTTAAACGATTATAATCTTATTAAAAAGTATGCTTTACAATTAGGCTTGTATGAAAAAGCATTGAAAGATGAATTTAAAAATAAAAAAGTTAAAAAATATATTTATTCAATTTTTTTAGATAAGTTAATTAATGTTGTTTAAATGTTTGACAAAATTTTTAGAAAATTTTATAATCACTATATAAAACTAAAAAATAAAAAGAGGTTGTTATGAATTTATTATTAGGTATAAAATTTTGGGATACAGTATATAACACTTTTTCTTCCATTTTTAGCGGTATTGGGGTTGCAATTAGCAATAACCTTATTATAAGTATTTTAACATTGGCTATTTTGGTTGTTTTAATTGTTTATAGAACTATTAGAAACCGTTTCACTACAGAAGTGACTACTTATAAAGCTATAAATAAAATAAATGAATATTTGGCTAAAAATCCTTTTATTACAGAAGAAAATCTTGTTGAATTTAATAGGCTTATGATGAACGCACCTAAAACTTTGCGTTTTCAATGGCAAAGATATATTATCAATAGAGATAAAAAACCTAGCGATTTTATGAACGAAGAAAATTGTATTACTCGTCCTTTAAGAACAAATAGTTATAAGCAAGGTCTAAATACGTTTTTGTTTAGTTCTGTTGCGTTAAGTTTATTTAGTGCATTTTTAATGATTGCATTCCATAATGTAAATGTTGACAGTGTTGCTGGCTCTATTCTTTTAAGTTTAGTTACACCAGGTATATCACTATTTTTAAGCATTATTTATATGATGTTTGGTAATATATTATATAATGCAATTATGACAGATTTGTATTATAGTTATTCTAACTTTGAAAAAAATATAGATAGGGCAGTTACTACAATGCCTGAGGCTATTGACTATGAAATTATATTTACTCCTAAAGAAATTCAAAATGGTATTCCTGCCTTACAAGAATTTTTGGAACAAAGAGCTTTATATGACCAAGAACAACTTAAGAAAGCAAAAGAAAGTGAAGTTGAACATGAAACATATAACTTTGATGCATTAGGTGTTGATGGTAGTTTAGTTATGCAAAGGGCTTTAAAAGAAAGCGAACTATACTTAGGTAACAGAAGAAGATTGCTTGCAGAGATTGAAACAATTCAAACAGAAAAAAGTAGTGTTCAAAAAGATTTTGATGAAGAAAATAAAAATTATCAAAGAAATTTAAGAGATATTAGAGAAGAAATTTCTAGCATTAAAAGCAAAATTGAAGTTGTTACAAACGAAATTACTCGTAGTTCATTAAGACGACAACAATCTGCTGAAGTTGAAAAAGAACAAAATATAGAAAAAGAAATTGAAAAAGCAACTAATAAATATAATGATAGAATTGCTAAATTAAATGCTGAAATTGACAAAAAACGAAAAGAAATTGACGATAGCAAATTAATTGCTGAAAAATCTTTAACTGATGAGTTTAAACATTTTAGTGATAAGGCTTATAAAGATTTAAGAAAAGTTGCTGAAAGTGAAGTTAAACAAGAAGTTGAAAATTTAACTGAAGAAAAGAATAACCTTGAATTAACCTTAGAAGAAAAAGATAAAATGGTTGCTGAAAAACTTAGTCTTTATGAAGATAAAGTTCAAAACTATGATAGTTTAGAAGCCGAAGTTACCGAAAATAAAAATGTTATCAATGAATTAAAAGACAAGGTTTCTGACTTAAATAGAAATGTAGAAGATAAAGACCAAGAAATTTTTGAAATAAGACAACAACTTGAAAATAGAGATAAAGAATTATTAAAGAAAAACGAAATTATTGCTAACTACAAGAAAAAGAAAGCTGTAGAAATTTATAGATATTTTGATGCTAATGGTAATGAATTCTATTATGATGACAATAATAACCCTTATTATTTAGACGAAGAAGGCAATGCGGTATATTTTAATGAGCCAACTAGTGAGGAAGTAAATGATGATATAAACCAAGAAAACACCTTTAATGAAGAAGATGAAAAAAATAGTGCCGAAATAAATGAAGAAGTTACAAATGGTGAAAATGCTGCGGCAGAAGTAAAAGAAACTGAAAATAAAACAAAAAAGAAAACTAAAAAATCTAGAAAAAGCAAAAAGGATAAAGAACCAGAAACTTTAGAAGAAAACTTGGAAGAAACTGAAACTCAACCATCAAACGAAGAAAGTCCTTTGATTGAAGAACAAGAGTTACCTAGAGAAAAAAGTGAAATGACAACTAATGAAGAAGGTGAATCTAGTGATGAAGAAACTAAAACAGATGATACTTTTGGAATTGGTAACGATGAAGAGGGTTATAAAGGTATTCAAGACACATTAAATAAACTTGCTAAAGCTGCTGAGGAAAAAATGCAACAAGATAATGCTAAAATTGAAAAGAAAAATAATAATCGAAAGAAAAAATCTAAAAGTAGAAGTAGTAAAAAATAATTTATAAAATAAAAAAAGGCGAAAGGGCTAGCAATTTAGGAACTAGCGAAATAATTTAATGGACTAAATCGAACTAATCGGTTTAGTCTTTTTTGTTATTTTGCTTATTTTTGACGCTATACAATCAATTTTGTGTTATAATGTAGTCATAATTCCAAGGAGATTAAAATGGCGAAATATACTAGAGAAATGTTTGTTAGAGATGGGTTTGATAAATATATTACAAACGAATGGGATATTGTTACATCTGCCTCTATTTTTAAGGAAGAATTTAAACCTGATGAAGCTGAAAAAGAAGTCATATTAGGATATGCAAATGCTTTAAATTGTATAGCAGATTCATTATTAAAACAAAATCATTCGCCTGTAGTAATCATAACACTCCGCACTAATTCTTTAACAATTCCATTTATATTTCTTGCAAGACATACAGTTGAACTTACTTTGAAATATATCTGCAGATTATTGAATATTGAATACAAACCAAGACATGGTTTAATTACATTATGGGATAAAATCGTTGAAAAATTTAATGAATACGATTGTATACAAAATGATAATTTAGATGATATTAGGATTTTTATATGTGTGTTGGAAGAGCTCGATTGTGATGGCTCCCATTCAAGATATTCAAAAGATAACAAAGGAAACTTATATAATGATAAACCCAAATTTATAAATGTTAAAAATATAAACAATTTTATTCAAGACTTATTTATTAAACTAGTAAATTCCATTAAGGTAGTAAAAAACAAATAAGCAGTATTATATGAGATAAAATATTTCATTAGTCAAATATTTTGTTGTAATTTTCTAACATTTATAGTATAATACATTTATAAATAAATTCAGAGGTATAGTTTGAGCATTTCATATAACAAATTATGGAAAAAACTTATTGATAATGGCATGACAAAGACAGAATTGAGATTAAAAGCAGATATAGGAACATCGACTCTTGCAAAACTTGGGAAAAATGAACAAGTAAGTATGGATGTTCTTTTGCGTATTTGCAAAACTCTTGATTGTGATATTGCAGATATTATGGAATTAACAAAGGAGTCAAAAAATGTGTAAAGGTATTGCAAAACCATTTTTGAAATGGGCTGGCGGTAAAGGACAACTTATAAATACATTTGATGAAATGTTCCCAAGCGAGCTTAAAGAAGGTAAAATAAAAACATATATTGAACCTTTCGTTGGTGGTGGCTCAGTCCTTTTCCATATTTTACAAAATTACGACATTGAAAAAGCCTACATAAACGACATAAATAAAGAACTTATAAATTGTTATCGTTGCATAAAAGCGGATGTAAATGAGGTTATAAAGCAACTTGAAGTGCTTGAAAAAGAATATTTATCTTGTGATGATAGGACAAACTATTTTTATAATGTTCGGGACAGATATAACTCCATCCATTTAAATGGATACTACGATTTTGAAAAGTGTGCAGATTTCATATTCCTAAATCACACATGTTTTAATGGACTTTATAGAGTTAATAAAAGTGGTAAATTTAATGTGCCACATGGCAAATATAAAAATCCTTTAATTTGTGATAAAGAAAATTTGTTGCTTTGCTCAAAATTATTGCAAAAAGTTGAGATTAGTTTTGGTAGTTACGAGCAAGTTTTAAGCAATGCAGATAAAAACACTTTCGTTTATTTTGACCCACCTTATCGTCCACTTGTTGAAAATAATTCATTTGTAAGTTATGATAAATCTGGTTTTGATGATAATGACCAAATTGAACTTGCTGAAAAATTTAAAAATTTAGATAAAAAAGACTGTTTACTTATGCTTTCAAATTCTGACCCTAAAAACACAAATGAAAATGATAACTTTTTTGATGACTTATATAACAGTTTTGAAATTGAAAGAGTTTATGCAAAACGAATGATTAACTGTCAGGCAAGCAAGCGTGGAGATATAACAGAAATTGTTGTAATGAATTACAAAAGGAGAAAATAATGAGCAATATTATTGAGTTAAATGAAACAGAATTAAAAGAAAGTGTTGAAAAATTATATAATTCTTTTGATAATGGGTATGAATTTGAAGAATTCTTAAAATTCTTTCTAGAGAAACTTGGACTAGACGAAGTAACTGTAACTCAGAGATCTAGAGATGGTGGAATAGATTTGACTTGTGTGAAATCTGGTCTTAATGGTTTATCAAATTTAGATGAAGTAAAATATTATGTTCAGGCAAAACGCTACAAGCCATCATCAACTATTTCAATCAAGGATTTAAGAGAATTACGAGGTATAATGCCTTTAAATTATAAAGGAATCTTTGTAACAACAGCAAAATTCCCATCGGGAGCAAAAGAATTTGCAGAAGAAGATAAATCTAGACAAATAATTCTTATAGATGGAAAATCGCTTATACAACAATGCATATCCATTGGACTAGGATTTAATTTAAAACCCATTTTTGATGCAAAAGCATTAGAAAATTTAACTTTAAAAAACAATTCTATTATTCAAACTCCACAAAGTATTCAAAGCGATATAAATAAAACGAAGCTAATTTTAAGTAAAAAAATAACTTTGAATGATATACGTGCAAGGATTTTAAGATTGCCTACCGAAATAGAAAAAGAAATTCCTTCAGAAGTTGAGTCTTTACAAATTCTTATAAATAGAAAGGAATATAAATTAAATATTAATTCAGATAGATCTTATTTGGGAGGAGTAACTCAATTATATAAAAATGAAGGTCTTATTAAAGAAAATAATATATTAATACCCAAAATTGCTACTTGGTATTATTCTTCACCCGATAATATTGTTATAGAAATAAAAGGAGTAAACGACTAATGAAAAGAAATTTTAAAGAATGGTTTAACACCTTTACTGACAGCATTGCGACTTATGAATACTATACAGATTTTAATACAGTCTATAAAAACATAGATAAAATAAAAGTTGAATTAAATATAATGAATTCACTTGTTGGTTCTAAAAATATTGAAAAAGATTTTGACAACCTATTCAAAAAATATCCAGAAATTAGAAAATGTTTACCACTTTTAATTGCTGTTAGAGAGAAAGAAATTAAAGTTGTCGATGATGGCGAAAAATTAAAATACAACTTTACAAATATTGATGATGTTGAACTTTTGAAAAAGTTTATGAGAAAGACTGGTTTGTTTGACTTAATCTCGAATCATTTAGTAAACAATCTTGTAGATTATGCTACTGGTGTTGAAGTTGGTCTTGGCTCTAATGGAAGGAAAAATCGTGGTGGACATCTCATGGAAGATGTTTTGCAAGGTTTCATTGAAAAAGAAGGTTTTGTTTTAAATCAAACTTATTTTAAAGAAATGTATTTGAAAGACATTGAAAACAAATGGAACATTGATTTATCTTCTTTATCCAATCTTGGTAAAGTTGCAAAAAGATTTGATTACGTTGTAAAAACTGATAATTGTATTTATGCTTTTGAAACGAACTTTTACTCTAGTTCAGGTTCAAAACTTAACGAAACTGCGAGAAGTTACAAAATGATTGCAGAAGAAAGCAAAAATATTAAAGGATTTGCTTTTGTTTGGATTACAGATGGTTTAGGTTGGGTTGATGCTAGAAACAACCTTGAAGAAACTTTTGATGTAATGGACAATCTTTATAACATTAAAGATTTATCTAACGGCAAGTTGAAGGAAATTTTAAAATAGATGGAAGAAAAATTTGAATTAGAAACCAACACTATTTGGTCGTTTCCAAATCGTGGCAAATGGGCAACTCATGATGCAAAATATCGTGGAAACTTTTCGCCTTATGTGGCTAAAAATATCATTTTGAGATATTCAAAACCAAACGATTTGGTGCTCGATCAATTTGTTGGTGGTGGAACAACACTAATTGAATGTAAATTAAACAATCGCAAAGCAATTGGTATTGACATAAACCCAAAGGCTGTTGAGATTACAAAGAACAAACTTGATTTTGATTGCGAATTCAACAATGAAATAAAAGTTGAACTTGGTAATGCTTGTGATTTAAACAATATTCGAACTGAGAGTATCGATCTAATTTGTACCCACCCACCTTATGCAGATATTATAAAATACAGCGAAGATATTGATGAAGATTTATCTCATTTAAAATATAAAGATTTTCTTGTGGCAATTGAAAAAGTTGCTAGCGAGTGTTATAGAGTTCTAAAGAAAGATAAATTTTGTGCTATTGTTATGGGCGATACTCGCAAAAACGGAATGGTTCAACCACTTGGCTTTGAAGTTATGCAAAGATTTATAAATGCAGGATTCAAACAAAAAGAAATAATTATAAAAGAACAACACAACTGCAAAGCCACTGGTTTTTGGAAAACGAATAGTGAAAAATACAACTTTTTGCTATTAGCACATGAGTATATTTTTATATTTAAAAAGTAGACAAAGGAGAAAAAGATGTTAAAACTAAAAGATATTTATTCAGGATTACCTGATGCAAAAGATGAATATGCGTATGAAAGTTTCGATACTATAAAAAAGTGTTTTGTTTCGCCCCCTAATTTTGATATTGACGAGATAATAGAAGGAAAGAAATGTTTTATTAGAGGCTATAAAGGGACAGGAAAAACTGCGTTATTGTATTATATAGCAAACCACATGTTAGAAATAGATCCAAATTCTTGTATATCTTTTATATTATTCAAGAACTTTGATACATCACAAAAAGAAAAGATTGAGAATATTGCAACAAGCATTAATAAGCCCAAAGAATTTAGTTTGGAAGTTCCTAATGATTATGATATTAGTGCAGATGGTTATATCTATATTTGGAAATGGATACTACTTGAGCAAGTTTTAAGAGATAATGAAGAAAATAATGACGGATTGTTTGTTGAAAATGCAGATTATGATAAATTTGTTAAAACATTAAAAATAATATCTTATGACAGAGTGTACAAACAACCATTTAAATTTCCTGCATCAATTACTTTTGCTTGTGGTGTTAACATTCCTCCATATGACGTAACCATAAAACCTGAAATGAAACTTTCTTTTGGCAGTTTTAATAGAAATAAAAAGATATTTGAAATTTTTAAAAATGTTGTTGATGATTCTCTGACTGCTCTTTCTAAATGCAAAAGGACGGATATTCCTTATTATATACTTTTGGACGAATTAGAGGCTTTCTATCAAAAAGAAGAAATATTTAAAAGGGATTTATTCTTGTTAAGGGACTTGATTTTTACTGTTAAAGATTTCAACCTAATATTTAATCAATCAGGCTTTAGTAAAACAAAATTAATATGTTGTATAAGAACTGAAATAGTGTCAGCAATAAACAAATATATTCCTACTTATGAAATAAATAAAATTACTAATGGTTTTGAATTTCCTCTTTTGTGGAATTACAACAATAATAATATAAATCATCCTATTTTTCAAATATTGCTAAAGAGAATTAAATACACAGAATTAAAAGCAAATGGCATCGAATTATCTGATAAAGAAATATTTGATAAATGGTTTGATGCGGAAATAGATGGGAATTCAGTAATAGATGTTTTCTTGAATCAAACATGGAATAAACCAAGAGATGTTGTCCGATTTTTATTGTCCATACAATCTTCATTGAGTGCTAATTCAGAAAAATTTAACAAACAATCTTTTATTGATTCTATGGAAGAATATTCAAAAAGAAGTTTAGAGGAATTAAAAGAAGAATTAAATGCTTCATATAATAAAAATGAAATAGATGAAATGTTTATTTGGTTAAATGGGTTTAGAACAATTTTTACAGTCAAAGAATTAGAAGAAAGAGTTAATAAATATTTCCCAAAATCATCTCTTAAAGATTGCATTATAGATGTAATTAAAGGACTTTATCGAGTTGGGGTTCTAGGCAACTATTCTAAAATAACACAAAATTATTTATGGAAACATAGAGGAAATGATGACCCTGTTTTTGATGATGAATGGTTATTCTTTGTTCATAGAGGACTTTTTAAAGCATTGTCTGTTAATACTAAGACCAATTTTAAAAAGTTTTTATTTGCAAACAAAAGAGAAGTAAAAATAGGAGAAGTATTTGAAGTTACTATAACAAAAAAAATGGGAAAATTTTTAATGGTTTCTTTTAATGATAACTATATAAATTATACAGGCACAATACATATTTCTGAACTCGAAAATAAATTTATTGATGAAGAATACTATCGAACCAATTACAATGTAGGAGATTCTTTTAATGCAAAGATAATATCATTTGATGAAAAGTATCAGGATTGGCGTTTATCTAAAAAAAGATGCGATTAATATCTTTTTGGCATTTAAACGTGTGCTTGTCTTGATACAAGTCGGTGTCGCTTCGCTCCACCGAAGACAAGCACACGAACACAAAAACAATTAAACAAAAAGGCATAGATAAACATTGCCGAGTGAAAAAGAGGTTTGCGCGCGAAGCTATCCGCAAAACCTCTTTTTTTTACCACTCGGCAAATTGTATTGTAATTTGTTCTCAAATTTCAATATTGTTGTATCAAGACATTTTTCAAATACATAACTATGAGCAATGTTAATGTTCTAGTTATTCCAAAATCATTAAAGTATATTTTCTTTATTTTACCTCCTTTACTCGCTTTTGGTGTCTTTTGTAGCATAGTCTTCCCCTAAGTCAAGGGAAATAAATATTGTTTATGCAATCTACTAGATTGAATTTTCAGCCTGGTATTTTTTTATTGCAAAAATATTCCAACACAATATTTCTTTCTTCTTCCTTGACTTCTTGTATTAGAAATTTAAGGGTTATATTTTGTATCCAAACTCTGCTCCAACGCCACTTGCCAAAAGGCGGATAAAGGAGAAAATATATGAACAAAAGAAAAAATGAAATACTAGAAGATAATATTGTAATTAGTTTAGACAACATTGAAAAAATCTCAAAAGTTATTGCACTGGCTAGTCTAAGTTACTTTGAAAAGTATGCTTACTCTAACACAAAAAGAATTGAAGTTTTACAGAAACAATTACAAAAAGACATTTATATTCACAGTGAATTAGACACATATTCAGATGCTTATGATTTAGTTCAAGAAGCAAGTTTGTTTTTATTAAACTTTGTAGGGCGTAAACTTGGAAATACTTGCACTTTTATTAAACCTACTGCAAAAGCACCACAAACAATATCTATTAGAATGGCTTGTTTTAAGACATTGTTTGCATACCTAAGAAAAGAAATGAAAAATGGAAATTCAGAAAATGAAGAAATATTAGAATTTTTACCAGTAAAAGATTGTTTTGAAGATGAAAAGCCTAACTATACAAAGGTTAACGAAATAATAAAGAAACTTGTAACCAACAAATTAGAAAGTCAGATTTTAGAATATTACTACAATGGTGTTGAAGTAAAACTTATTGCAGAATTTTTAGGAGTGAGTACTGAGATTGTTTACAAACGCAGAAGAAAATTCAAAGATAGATATTTAGCATATTGCATATAACAAACAAATAGAGTGTGTAAAGCATACTCTTTTTTGTTTAAGAAATATCAAGTAATGACAGGTTTAGTTTGGATAAATGTTAAGTAAAGTTGTTTTTTGTATAGGTAAAGTACAAGTTATGTCATTACATTTTGTTAATAACTTGTGCTAAAGTAAAAACGGAAATAAAAAGACAACGCAAAAATGACACGACCGAGTGATTGTTTATTGGTTTGCTTTTAGCCAAAATTAAAAGCCAGTGGTTGCATTTTATGGGCGTAGGAGAATTAAATTTTTTCTATGTCCTTTTTAATTCCAAATTTACAAAAAGGAGTTAAAAATTATGCAAAAACTAAAAATTGAATTTGAAAACGAACTGGATTTAACTTTACTAGACAATGAATTTTTTGTTGCAATGTTGAATCAGATTATGTTGTTCAAAAAATGCGAGGTGCAATATGGACTATCCCAAAACTAAAGTGTATTTTGATGGTAGTCATTTTATTGGAATACCACCTGAAAAACAAATATGGAAGAAACGACAAAATGGCAAAAAGCGAGTTAAAAACGAAACCGAAGAAAAAGTTAAAGAGTTATACAAATCTGAAACTGGAACAAAGAAAGAAAAAACTGAAAAAGTTATTGAAAAGATAAATGAAGAAATTAAAGATGAAGAAAAAGCGAAAGAGATTGTAAAAGCAACTTTAGAAAAGGAAGAGAGAAATAGAATAGTTAGATTAACGAGATTGTATAGAAAGATTGGCTTACAACAATGGACACATTTTTGCACTTTTACCTATGACAGCAACAAACTAAACGAAGAAGAATTTAGAAAGAAATTACTTACTTGTTTAAGACATCTATCTCATAGAAAAAACTGGAAATATATTGGAGTGTTTGAACGAAGTCCAAAACTAGAAAGATTACATTTTCATGGGATATTTGTAATTGCTGAAATTGTTGGCGAGATTATTGAAACAAAAGATTACTCCACTAAATCACACCAAATGCAAATTGCCCATCAAAACACATTCTTTTTAGAGAGATTTGGTAGGAACGATTTCAAAGAAATAATCAATAATGTTGGTGTTAATGATGCAGTTAATTACATTATGAAATACATTCGCAAATCTGGTGAAAAAGTTATCTATTCAAAGCACTTACAAACATATTTTGTTGCAGATATTTTAGATGATGACGTTGTTTGCAAAATAGGTCAAGAAGATAGAAAAATTTTACTTTTTGACGACTTCAAATGCCTAGATTTTGAAACTGGCGAAGTTTTAGGACAACCGAATAAAGATAAATCTCTTATAGATAAACTACCCAAAGCTTATTGATTGTCTTTCGGTTACAGGGCATAAACGAAAACTCTTTCTTGTCAAGGGTAAAATGTATTGTTTTACAACCCTTGACAAGAAAAGGAAAATAATAAATAAAAATTTTTAATCCCTTTTCGTTTCTTTCCGCTCTGTCGAAAGACAAAAAAATAAAACTTAATAAAAGGAGAAAAAATAAAGTGAAAACAGCAGTAATATATGCAAGATATTCCAGTGCTAACCAAACTGAGCAGTCTATCGAAGGTCAAGTTCATGTTTGCGAAGACTATGCTAAAAAGCACGATATAATAATCGTAGATAGTTACATTGATAGAGCAATTTCTGGAACAACAGATAACAGAGAGTCTTTTCAAAAAATGTTAAAAGATAGCAACAATAAAAAGTGGGACTATGTTTTGGTGTATAAGCTAGATAGATTTGCAAGAAACAAGTTTGAGTCTGCAATTCATAGAAAACATTTGAAAGATAATGGAATAAAACTACTCTCTGCTATGGAAAACATTCCAGAAACACCAGAAGGAGTATTACTTGAATCTTTACTTGAAGGAATGAACCAATATTTTAGTGAAGAACTTGCTCAAAAAGTTAGTCGTGGCTTACACGAATCTCGAATGAAAGGACATATAATCGGTTCAGTTCCTTATGGTTACATTAAAGAAAATAAAATGTTAAAAGTAAACGAAGAAGAAAAACAAATTCTAACTAGAATGTTTGAAGATTATGCAAGTGGTAAAACAATTTTGCAAATCTCAAGAGATTTTGAAAAAGAGAATATTACTAATAAGGGTAAAAAGTTTATTCCAGAAACAATAAGATATTATCTCAAAAACGAGTATTATACAGGCATTTGTAGAATCAATAGCAAAGTTTACGATAAAATCTATCCACCAATAATATCTCAAGAACTATTTGAAAAAGTGAAAATCAAATTAGATTCTAACAAATATGGTTGCCGAAAAGATAACCACGAAATATTTAGACTTAAAGACAAGATATATTGTGGCAATTGTAATCGAAAAATGTATCCAGTGTCTGCAATATCTTCAAATGGAAATACTATTAGATATTACAAATGTATAACCACTAAAAAGAAAAATTGCCTAACTGGAATAATAGACAAAAACTTTATTGAAAGTATCATAGATAAATTCTTAATATCTCAATTCAACATTCCAAAAAACTTAAATGAAATTTCAGAAAAGATATTTGAAATACATAAAAAAAGAGTAGGAAACAAAAACTCTCTTAACTCACTAAAAAATGATTTACAAAAAACTAACACTTCCATTTCAAACATTATGTCTGCTATTGAAAAAGGAATACTTACCGACACCACAAAGCAACGACTTGAAGAACTAGAATACCAAAAGAAAGACTTGCAAGAAAAACTAATAATTGAACAATCTAAACAACAATTTGAACTCACAAAAGAAGATATACAAAACTACTTTAAGTTTACTATGAAACAATGCCCTGATAGAGCCATTGAACTATTTATTCAAAAAGTAAATATCTATGAGAGTAAAATAGAAATATCTCTAAACTACTCACTTAACACCAACATCTCCAAAACCGAAACCACATCTAAAAAACTTTTCACTGAAACCTTTACATCAACTCGTAAATTCAAAGGCGGAACAATTAAAACAACAAACAAAGTATATGAAGTTTACTTAGTAATCTAAAAATTACCCAATTATTCCAACGAACAAAATATTCAATTAAACAAATATACCACATAACAACAAACATAGAAAAAGAGCATACTCTAGGAAAACCCCTAAAATATGCTCTTTATTTCTTAGAAAATACTGCTAGTTTCAAACAGCATTGACTAAGCCTTTTTTATTTTTATTTTTATTTTTATTTTTTTGCCAGTTGTAAGATATTAATATATTTAGGAATGGTGTAGAACTTAATCTACAATTGAACCATAATTTAATTTTATAATGCGAGATATATTAAGTGCATTTGTTAAATATGTGTTAGCATTGTTTAATGCAAAAATCATGGAAGCATTTTGATTAAAGTTTTCTATTAATATTTTTGCTATTTTTTCGTTGGTTTGTGGGTCAAAAGCAAAAATATCATCTATTAAATAAATGTCGGCATCTCTAAGTAGAGAACGAGCGATATTTACTATTTGTTTTTCATCTTTGTTTAATTGCTTAACTTTTTTTTCTTTTAGTCCTTCTATTCCCAAATTATCTAAGGCTCGGTTGATTTTTTGATTTATTACATCATCTGAGAAATTTCTTATTTTTAAAGGGTAAGCCAAGTTAT
The DNA here is from genome assembly GCA_934754445.1 of uncultured Clostridia bacterium. GTDB lineage: Bacteria > Bacillota > Clostridia > Christensenellales > UBA1242 > UBA7868. The sequence goes on from CAKVHZ010000003.1 coordinate 37,841, forward strand.
AATAAACTGATTTATTATTAAAAAATACTGGATTTGATGATAAATAGATTAAATTGATATCGGTTTTAAAATCTGCTTTTGTAAGATTGATATTGTTTAAATAAATGTCGCCTTTATTAAATTTTTCTAAACCGCAAATACAACGAATTAAACTAGTTTTACCGCTATCTAAATCTCCAACTAATGCAATTTTTTCTTTATCTTCAACTGTTAAATTAATGTTGTTTAATGCAGAATATTCTTTTATATAATTTAAATATAAATTTTTTACTTTAATCATGTTTTCTCCGTTTAAATATATTACTATAAATTTTTTAATTTATCAAATAAAATGGCACTTTATCTTTATTTTTATTTAAAATAATAATATAATTTTAGCGAATTAAGATTTTTTTTAATTTTAATTCTAAATATTGATTTTTTTATTTTTATCTTTTTTAAATTTCAATAATATAATTGTTAAAACTAATAATGAAACTAAGGTTAAAATAATTGTTAATGGCAAAATAAAAGAATTATTGTTAGCGATATATTTTGATTCAATATATCCATGAATGATACGATTTTCTGCTATAAATTCTATTTCTACCATTTTATCATGAGTTTCAATTACTTTAATATTTTGATTTTTATTAAAGGTATGAACAATTAATTCTTTGTTTAAATTGTCATAAACATTTATAGAATTTGTATTGTAAAAATTTAAACTTGCATTAGGTGTTGTTAAATAAGTGTTTATATAACATAGCGATGAGTCTATAAGTTCACATTCTTTAGCATAATAGTAACTATCATTTATTTTAAGTTCTGCAAAATTGCAATTATTAATTGTTATAATTCGAGTTTGCTTGTAATTAGATTTTTCGTTTAATGTTGATAGTTTTATATTTTCTTTTAAATTACTTATTGGATATTTATAAACATTTATGTCATCTCGAACAGGGGAAACGGAGATGTTGGTTTCATCAAAAGATTTTGGAGATAAAAAACTTTCTTCTATATAACCAATAAAGATGTCATTTTCTTTTTCATATAAGACATAAGCAAAATTTGACGACATTTCAGTTGTTATTGATAGTTTTAGTAAAATATCATCTTTATTTAATTTAATTAAACTTGTGCTAGAATAAGGAGTTTTTAACAAATTGGCATCGCTTTTAATTTTAACAAATGTCGCTTCATTAGTTAGAGATGACTTTTCAGTGTAATCTATTGGGGGGTTATAATTTTCTATATTACTAGCAAAATTTTCTATTTTTAAAATTTTGCCATCTATAAAGTAATAAATCGTTCCGCTTTCTAGGTTCAAACTAAATTCTGAACTAAAAGTGATGTCTAAACTATCGATTAACGTTAAATTGCTATTGTATTTCTCAATTTTGTTATCGTAAACTAAATAAATGAATTCTAAAGCATCAGAAAATATATGAGATGGGGTAGAAGATAGGCTTATTTCTAGATTTTGATATTTTAATTTTTCATTTTGAAGAAAAACAAAGTTATTTGAATTATTTAATATTGTTGCTTTTATATTTGCTAAATCGGTTTTTGTTAAAATTTTAAAATAATTTGAATTAGTGTTTGATTTTAAAATGTAGTTATTAGTTGTGTCAAGTAAATAAACATTAGAATATAAGTCGGTAATAATTTGCGTTACAGTTCCTAAAGGGTAGTAAGAATTATTATCTAATGTTGTTTGTATTGTTTTTATATAATTAAAATTGATATCAAAATAATGTAGTTTATTTAAACTATCAAGTAAACAAAAATCACCATTTTGCAATTTTTTGAAAAATTTAACATCGGTAAATTGACCTTCGTTTATTCCGTATTCACCATGATTTGTAACTTGTCCATTATTATAATGCTCGATTTTTTTTGTGGTGGTGTTTACACAATAAAATTCTGTTTCACTTATTATATTAAATTGTTTGTATTCGGTTAAATTATAGTTGATTAAGTCTTTTTCTTCAGCAAAAAGTATACCATTAAAAGGTAAAAACATAAGTGACAATACAAATAAAATTAAACCTAAACAATATTTTTTCATATCACCTATATTATAACATATTTATTTATAATTGTATATAATTTTATTAAATTTTCGGGAAAAGCGAATTTTGTAAAATTTTGTAAAAAAATGTAATATTTTACAAAATTATGGCACAAACCTTTGACAGTTAATAAATTTCTCTTTTATAATTATTGCGTGGGTATTCGAATTGGCTTCACAAATAATTAAAACCTTGGAGGATTTATGGAATTAAAAATTTGGAGTAAAACATTATTAAATGTGTATGGTTGTTTATATAAACTAACTAATGCTATTGATAAACTTGTGTTAGAATTCGGCTTAAATAGCGGAAGATATTATGGATTTGACAAAACTTTTAACGATACACAAAAAATTATTGAGCTTACTGATAGAAAGGTTACTTTAATTAATTTGAAAGTTTTAATTAACAAAATTTTAGTTAAAATGAATGATGTTTTATGTAAAATTTTAATACTTAAGTATATAGATAAAATGCCAAATGAAACAATCATTAAAGTTTTAAATTTAAGTAGAAGAACTTATTTTAGAAAATTAACTCAGGCAATAAATAGTTTTTCAAATTTATTAATAGTTAATGGCTTCAACAAAGATACGGCTTTAAATTTTTTAGGAGAAGAGAGTTGGATTATTGATGTTTATAATGACATTTTGAAAAAAGAACTTAGCAAACAAAATGAAGGCGAAGTTTCTAAAATTAGTATTTTAAATATGGCTGTTAAAGATTATAAACTAATTAGAAAAAATAACTATATGGCTTAAACTTTTTTAAATCCTTTAAGCAATAAAAATAGTATAAATAATATAGGTAAACTTACGACTATTATTAATGTAGTTTGAGATGTTAAGTTTAAATTTAGTAAATTAGATGTTTGGTTAGATGAAAGAAATTTTGTAGTTACTTCGAAATTTTGTGTAATGGGTGATAAATTGTTTGTATAACTTGAATGTATATAACCGAAAATGGAATTGTCATCATTTTGTATTTTACAGTAATACCATAAGTTGCCACTATTTTTATATATTTCATCACCATAGATTTTACCATAAAAAACAATATTTGTTTGTGGGCTTAATGAAATTATTTGCGAAGATATATTGTTTTTAGGTGTATTTGTAATAAAACAAGGTTTAATTATATCAAAAGTTATATTTGTGAGAAATGGAAATGATATTTGTTCGTTTACGAGTTGAATGTCATTTTTTTTGACATATCCTTTAATATCTTGATAACTTACATAGTAAAAATCATTGTTTTCTTCATTAATGATTATCACAAAATAAGTTTCTTCTAAAATAAAATAACAGTTAAGGGAGTCTTCTGCTTTGGTGGGCATTTTAAGTAACATTGCGTTATTTGTAACTACTCGACCATACAATGTGGAATTTGAACTCACGGGTGTTGTTTTATTTAAATTATTTAATAGAAAACACGATATTACTACATATATAACTAGCGATAGAACGATTAAATGCTTTTTCAAATTTACCTCATAAAAATTATATTATTTTTAAATTTATTTTATACAATAAAATATTTTTTAAAACTGGAAAGATTATGAAAGAAATTATTAAAAAATTAAAAATTATAGATAATGAACTTGAAAGGCGAGAAAATTTTAACTTTTTAAAAAAATACAATACTGGAGAAAAAATCCATAAAAAGCAAGTTGAATTTCATAAGTGTAAAAAGAAAAATAGGTGGGTGTTTGGTGGGAATAGAACAGGTAAAACTGAGTGCGGTGCGGTTGAAGTTATTTATATAGCAAGAGGAATCCATCCATATAAAGAAAACAAAAATAATACTATGGGCTGGGTGGTTAGTTTAAGCACTCAGGTTCAGCGTGATGTAGCACAAAGTAAAATATTACATTACTTAAATCCTGATTGGATAGAAGATATTGTAGTTTTAAGTGGAAGGAAAGATAGTTTAGAAAACGCAATAATTGATAAAATTTTAATTAAAAATGTTTTTGGTGGAATTAGCACAATAGGTTTTAAAAGTTGTGACCAAGGTAGAGAGAAATTTCAAGGGGCCAGTTTAGATTATGTGTGGTTTGATGAAGAACCGCCTTATGATATTTATATTGAATGCAAAATGAGAGTTATAGATAGGTGTGGAGAAATTTTTGGAACGATGACTCCACTTAAAGGTTTGACTTGGGTTTATAACACTATTTATTTAAACGAAAATAATGATGATGAAGTATGGCATATCAATTTATCGTGGAAAGATAATCCGTTTTTAAACGAAAACGAAATAAAAGCATTAGAAAAAACTATGAGTAGTGATGAACTTGAAAGCAGATGCTATGGTAATTTTAGTTATTCTGGTGGATTAGTTTACAATAACTTTAAAGAAGAACTAAATGTAATAGAGCCTTTTAATGTTCCTAAAGATTGGTATGACAATATTAGTATTGACCCAGGACTGCGAAATCCGTTATCTTGCCATTTTTATGCTGTTGATTATGATGGAAATATTTATGTTATTGCAGAGCATTATGATAAAGATAAAGATATTGAATATCATAGTAATTGCATTTTAAGTATTGCTAATAAACTTGATTGGCCACGAGGATTTAATGGAAAACTTGAAGCTTTAATTGATAGTGCTGCAACTCAAAGAACGCTGGCTAGTAGTAAGAGTGTTGTAGACTTATTTTATGACTATGATATAAGTGTCAACCCAAATGTAAATAAAGATTTATTTAGCGGAATACAAAGAGTAAAAAGTTTAATTTGCAATAATAAGGGTGAGCGAAAACTATATATTTTTTCTACTTGTGTGAATATGATTAGGGAAATTAAGGGGTATTTTTGGGGAAAGGCAGATGTTCCTATAAAAAAAGATGACCATAGTTTAGATGAACTTAGATATTATGTTATGAGTAAGTCAGAAAACAATAAAAAGATTATAAAAAATGAAATACAAAAAGATAAGGAAAGGTTATTTAATAAAATAAAAAATGAACGATATGGAAGGAAATGAAATTTATAATAAAAAACTGAATAAAGCATTGATTAAAAGAGCGCTTGGTTATATGAATAGGGAGATTACAGAAGAATTTAGTAGTGATAATGGAAAAATGAAATTAATTAAGAAGAAAATAACAAAAAAGAAAGTTCCACCAGATATTACGGCTGTAAAGGTATTGCTTGATATTTATAGCGACCAAGATTTAGATGTAAGTAATATGACAGATGAAGAACTACTACTTGAGAGAGATAAATTACTAGAGAAGTTAAAAGAAAATAAGGAGTAAAAATGAGAAAAGATTTAAAACAAAAAAGGCAAGAAAGATATAAAGAAAATTTAGTTAGAGAAGTTATTAATGATTTTAAACAAAGACAATTTGAACGAAAACCTATCGAGGCTCAGTGGTTACTTAATTTGAACTATTTATATGGTAATCAGTATTGTAATATTGTAAACAATGATGTTGAAGATAACTCTAAACAATATTATTGGCAAGAAAGAGAAGTTTATAATCATATTTCTCCTATAATTGAAAGTAGAATTGCAAAATTAAGTCAAATTAGACCGATGATGAGTGTTGTGCCTGCTACAAACAGTGATGAAGATATTTCAACAGCGAAAGTTTCTAAAAATTTGATAAATAGTGTTTATCATAAATTAAACATTAGTGACAAAATTGTTAGTTGCACTCATTTTAGTGAAATTTGTGGAACGGGATTTTACAAAGTTTATTGGGATAGTAATAAAGGCAAAAAAGTTGCGACTATTGATGGTAAAGATGTTTATGAAGGAGAAGTTTGTGTTGAAGTTGTTTCTCCGTTTGAAATTTTCCCAGATAGCACAAGTTATGAAAATGTTAATGACTGTAGTAGCATTATTCATGCAAAAAGTTATTCAAGAGAAGCTGTTAAACAAATTTGGGGTATTGAAGAACTAGGAGAAGATATTGATGTATTTAGTTTGGACAACATTTCTAATATGGGCGGGTTTGGTTATAGTGCTGTATCTACTAAAATTAGGTCGACTATAAAACATGACCAAGTTTTAGTTATTGAAAAATATGTCGCACCAACTACTGATTTTCCTAACGGAAGATTAATTATTGTTGCTGGTAATACTCTTGTTTATGACGGTGAACTACCTTATGAAAATGGCGAAGATAAAAAACGATGTTTTCCGTTTATTAAACAAGTTAGTTTAAAACAACCTAATTCTTTTTTTGGAACAAGTGTTATTGAAAGAATTATTCCAGTTCAAAGAAGTTATAATGCAGTAAAAAATCGAAAACATGAATATTTAAATAGACTTTCTATGGGGATTTTGACTGTTGAAGATGGGTCAGTTGATTTTGATAATTTAGAAGAAGAGGGTTTATGTCCAGGAAAAGTTTTAGTTTACAGGCAAGGTAGTAATGCTCCTAAAATTATGGACAACGGAACAATTCCTAGTGATTTTAAGGAAGAAGAAGATAAACTTTTAGAAGAATTTAACACAATAAGCGGTGTTTCGGATATGTTCTTTAGTAAAAGTAGCAATTTAAATAATTTATCAGGTGTAACTTTAGAATTATTGCTTGAACAAGATAACAATAGATTAAATGTTAGTTCCGACCAAATTAAATTTGCAATTAAAAGTATCGCGTCGCAAATTTTAAGACTTTACAAACAATTTGTTAATTCTAATAGAATAGCAAAAGTTATAGGGAAAGATGGTTCTATTGAAATGTTTTATTTTGAAGGTAGTGATATTAGTAGTGATGATATTGTTTTTCAAACTGAAAATGAAATAGGGGAATCAAAGGCTCAAAAAAGAAGTTTAATATTTGAACTTTTAAAGGCTGATTTGCTTTCTAACGAAGATGGCAAAATGACTACTAGAATTAAAGCAAAAACTTTAGAAATGTTAGGATTTGGTATGTGGGATAGTCAATATGACCTAGAAGAATTACACATGAAAAAAGCGGGAAAAGAAAATTTAAGTGTTATAAAAAATTTAAAAATAGATGACCCTTTAATTATTGATAATCACTCACTTCATATTGATGAACATATTGCATTTATGCTTTCGGAAGAATTTTATAAAGTAAGTAAAGATAATAAAAATATTGAAAATATAATGCTTAATCATATATCAAAACATAAAGAAATGCTAAAAAAAGAGAAGTTAGAAGATAAAGGAGAATAATATGGAAGAAAAAATTGAAGAACAACTAAATATTAACGATGATGTTAACCTAGATGCAGTGGAGCAAATAAATAAAGAAATGGACAAAAATTCGTTAGAAAGCTCTTCACTTTTAAATAAGTTTAAAACAGTTGATGCTCTTTGTAAGGCTTATGAAAATTTAGAAAAAGAGTTTACTAAAAAGTGTCAAAAACTTAAAAGTATGGAATGCGAAAATAATGCAAAAGACCTAAATGGTGATGATGTATTACCGCAAGAACAAAAAGAAAGTTGGCTTAATAAAATGAGTAGTTTTTTAAGTGAAAACGAAAATGCCAAAAAGTATGTTAGTGAAATTACAAATATATTATTACAAGATGAGAATCTTGCAAAAAAAGATGATGCGTTAGAACTTGCTTACTCTAAAATTTTAAAACAAAACTTTAAAACGAAAGAAGAATTGGCAAGCGATGATGAATTTTTAAATGATTATATTTATACTAACGACAATATTAAAAATAAAATTCTTCAAGAATATTTATTAAAACTTGAAGATAACAAAACTATTCCACTAATCAGTTCGGTTAGGGGAAGTAGTAGTATATCTAGCCCTAAATTTTTACCTAAAAATTTAAAAGATGCGGGCAGATATGCTGAAAACATATTAAAAAAATAATAAGGAGAAATTATGGTTACAATTCAAAATGCTCAAGATGCTTTAAAAGAAGCATATTTAGGCGTTGTTAGTGAAGCTTTAAATGTAAACGCTAATCCTTTACTAGCAAAAATTAATCAAACTACAAACGATGTTTGGGGAAAAGAAATTATTAAACTTACAACTTATGGAGTAAATGGCGGCGTTGGTGCTGGAACAGAAACTGGTGATTTACCAGCAAGTGCAGGCAATAACTATGTTAAATTTACTTCTACTTTAAAAAACTTATATGGAACAATAGAAATTAGTGATAAAGCAATAAGAGCAAGTGAAACTAATGCTGGTGCTTTTGTTAATTTATTAAACGCAGAAATGGAAGGTTTAATTAAAGCTTCTAATTACAATTTTGGCAGAATGTTATTCGGTGATGGCACTGGTAAAATTGCTACAATTTCTAGTATGGCACAAGGTTATGTTGTAGTAGATAGCGTTAAAAACTTAATTGAAGGACTTAAAGTTGATTTCTATAAAGTTGCAACAGCAGGAACTAGTAAAGTAACTAATATGGCGGGAGCTAGAATAACTCAAATTGATAGAGCAGATAAAAAAGTTTATTTTGATATTACTTTAGATTCAACTATGGTTGCTGATACTACTAATAGTTATTATTTAACTGTTCAAAATAGTAAAGACTTAGAACTTACTGGTTTAGGTGCTATATTTGATAGTAATAGAACTACTTTATATGGTGTTACTAAAGCAAATTACAAATGGATGAACCCAGTTACTAAAACTGCTTCTTCTAATAAAATAAGCGAAGATTTAATTCAAAGTTGTATTGATGAATTATACGAAAATTCAGGTAGTGAAGTTGATTACATTACTTGTAGTTCTAGTGTTAAAAGATTATATCAACAACTATTAACTAAAAATAAAATGAATATTGATATTATGGATTTACAAGGTGGATTTAAAGCAATTTCTTATAACGGCATACCTGTAATATCAGATAGATTTGTTGAAGATGGAAATATGTTCTTATTAAACACTAAAGACTTTGCTTTGCATCAATTATGCGATTGGAGATGGTTAGAAGACGAAGGCGGAAGAATTATTCGTCAAAAAGCTGGCTATCCTGCTTATACTGCTACTTTAGTTAAGTATGCAGATTTAATTTGCTCTAGACCTAATGGTCAAGCCAAAATTACTGGCATTACTGCAGTTTAAAAAAACTAACGCATTGAGCGTTAGTTTTTGGAGAATTTATGAATGAAATTTTTTTAGATATTTTTGACATTGTTAAAAAAATAAAGTCAATAGATAACAACTATCGTGTTTTTAGAAACATTCAAAAACATAGATATGAAATATATTATCAAAAAGGTTTAAATTTAAATTTAGAAATAGTCGTTCCTTACGATGAACTTGATTATAGAATTATTAACTTATTAAATAAAACAAAAGTGGAAAATGCGGATAAATTATTTGAAGAAATAGATAAGCACAACGAAAAAATTGGGGGATATGTATGAAATTAAGAGAAATTATTAAACTTTCGAGCATTATGCTTAACTTAGATGATGTTTTATCATCTAGTAAACTTTATGATGAAACTTTTGATATAACTAGCGAACAAACAACACTGACTGGAGAAGATGAATTAGATAAAACATTTAATTTGTTAATTAGATGTTTTAATTTATCTTATGGTGAAATTGCAACTGATTATTTACCATTAATTAATTATGAAACGATAGAAGTAACTAATAAAAATTTTGATTTAACTAAATTAAATAAAAAGTTTTTTAAGTTAATTAAATTAGAAGACAAGAATTCTTTTGATGTTAAATATACCATATATAATAATACTTTGGTTGCAAAAGATGGAGAATATAACATAATTTACTGTTATTTACCTAGTTTTGCATCGCTAAATAGTGATGTAGAAGATTTTAATGGTAAAATTGTTGATAGAGTTTTTGCCTACGGTTTATGCAAAGAATATTGTTATATTAGTGGCTTATATGATGAAGCAGAAAGTTTTAAAGTTAAGTTTGAAGAAAGTTTAAAAGCATTAAATTCTAATAAAAAGAATATTATTCTTCCTAAAAGAAGGTGGCAATAGTGTTTAACAATAAAAAATCAATATCGCCTAAAAAGGAAAGTTTAGAAATAAATATTACCGATTTTTCTAAAGGGCTAAATTTCAACAAAGATGAAAATATTTTGAAAACGAACTACAGCGTTAATAGTTATAACTTTATATATAAAAAAGGTGTTTTAACTGATGGCTATGGCTTTGAAACTTTAAAATGTCCTAATTATAAAAATGACAATTTAACTGAAATAATGTTCGCTCCAGATGTTAATCTTCCATTAAATTTTTTAATGGTGTGGGTTTTTAAAGTTTACGATAAAAGTTTAGGTGGAAGAGTTGACAAACTATTATACTACTGTGAAGATAAAGGGCTATATTATAATAGAATTATAACTATTGGCCCTGCTATTTTTCAAGTTTATGACCAGACATTAGATGAAAAACCTACTTTTAATTATAATATTAAAATTAATGGTGTTGACTACAATCTGTTTGGCAGTGAAAACATGGGTGTTTATAAATACGATGGTGACAATGGACCTGAAATATTAACTAATTGTCCTTCAATTTCTAGTTTGTGTGAAGATAAAGGGAAATTATTTGCAACTGGAATTGATGAGAAAAATTACATACTATATCATGTTGGCACAGATATAACACAATGGACCAGTGAAGTAGATGATTTTAGTGGTAAAATAGTTATGAATGATGATAGGGGAAAAATTAACAAACTAATTCCTTTTTTAGGCTATTTATTTGCCATAAGAGATTATGGAATAAGCAAAATCTATCATCAAGAAAACCGAACTAAATTTGATATAACTCATTTGAGTTTGCAAGGCAACAAAATTTATGAAAATACAGTTAGAATATGTGGCGATAAAATGATAATGCTAACAAAAGAAGGTATAACAACTTTTAATGGTGTTACTACAAAAGTATTAGACTTAGGAATTAACGAACTTTTGTTTAATGTTGCTAACGACAATGCTGTGGCGGTTTTTCATAGCGGGAAATACTATCTTTCGTGCAGAGTTAATTTTAAAGATAATGAAAAAGTTATGTGCGAAGATGTTAGTGGCTATAAAAATAATGCAATTATAGTTTTAGATACTGAAACAAATGAGTATGACATAATAAGAGGCGTTGATGTTATTAGTATGGAATCTATTAAACTTAACAAAATGGATAAAATTGTTATGATTATGAATAACCTAGAGCGAACAAAAGTAATTGAGTTTAATGATAGTGGTTGTTTTTACAATACTATTATGAAAAAAGAATGGGTTTCACCATTATCCGATTTAGGATATAGTGATAAAATTAAGTTTATTAGGAATATAAGTTTACTTTCTAAATATGATTGCAAAATAACAGTTTTCACTGAAAAAGAAAGCAAAGAATATAATGTTTTAGGTAGTAATACTTTGAATAGATTAAGAGTTAATTTAAAAGGAAAACAAATTGGTCTTAAAATTGAAAGTTTTACTGCCAAGGCTTATATTAGCAACATCAAATTGAATGTAGATTTATTAGACTATGGTTTTACAAAGTGTTAATAATTTAAAAAAAAGTTTTGAAAATAAATTTAAAGAAAATTTAAAGGACGAATTTATGGATTTAAAAAAAGATAGTATTAAAATTTTAAACAAATTTAATTTAGTAAAGTTAAACAAAAAAGATAAAAATTAGTTTGATTATTATTTAATATTTTTGACCGATACTAATTAACAATGATTAGAGTATGTGGGAAGAAATTGTAAATTTGGCTATACAAAATGGTTTATTTGCTGTTCTCTTTTTAGGATTATTAATTTTTGTATTAAAAGATAGTAATAAACGAGAGAAAAAATATCAACAAACTATTGAGAGTTTAAATAAACATCTAGATATTGTAGAAGATATTGAAAAAAATGTTGAAGATATTAAGCAAAAAATAACCGAAAAACCTAAAAGAGCAAAAAAAGAAACTAAAGCATAAAGGATAAGTTATGAAAAAATTTTTAGATTATAAATTTTTAATGTCTATTCTTGCTAGTGTTGTTGTTCTACTTGAAGTTTTAGTTAAATTTTTTAAATTGAATATTAATATTGAAGCTGTTATTAGTATTACTGGTGCTATAGTTGGCGTATTAATGACGATTGGTGTTGTTGAAAAGAAAAAAGGAGATAAAACAATTAAGACTAAAGAAGATTTAAAAGATTTAATTCAAGATGAAGAAACCGACGAAAAAGTCGGTGAAAAAACTGAAGAAGAAAATACAAAAAAAGATGATGCGAATATAGAAAAAAAAGATAAGGAAACTATTAAGGAAAACAATAACAAGAACGATGAATAAAATAGGGCTAGGTGTTAAACCTTAGCCCTATTTTTTAATTTATTTTATTTTAATGTGACACTATTACAATAAGGACAAACATATACTCCATTTGGTATAACTCTTCCACAATTTTCACACAAATTTTTTTCTAGAAAACTTTTTTTACAATTAAAACAATATTTTGCATTTTGGGGAAGTTTTACTCCGCAATTATCACAAGTAAAGTAAGAAATGTTTTCATTTATTATATCATCTAAACTAACCAAGGTAGATTTTGTTGAGAAGTTTATAGTGTTAGTGTTAGTGTTAGTGTTAGTGTTAGTGTTGTTATTTTCATTAGTATTAATTTGTTCTATTTGATAAGACGAATTAATATCATTGTTTGTATTTAAACCATTTAATTTTGTAGTTGAGTTATTTGAAGGAAAGTTATTAAAGTTGTTTATTTTTAAATTAGAAGATTTTACACCTATATCGCTAAGCATTTTAGTTAAATAATTTTCTAAACTTTCTTGTGACAATGTTTTATTATCTAATAAAAAGTAATAAATTAATTGACTTGTATAAAAGGTTAGTTCATTTAAAGCAAAATCATTATCAAAGACTATTTTTTCTTGAAATAAAAATTTTAAGAATTTGATTGGGTTTTCTATAGTAATATTTAGGTTGAACTTAATATCTTGTTTTAGTTTTTTTACAATAAAATTGTTATGTATGTTAAATGTTTTTTTATTTACATAATAAAAATCAGCATCAAATTTTGTTTTATAACCATTTTTAGTTGGCTTGTCTAGTTTGTTAATTTTGCAAGTTTTAGGAATAGTTAATCCTGTTAATTCGTATTCTCCACTAGGAATAATATCAAGTAATTTTTCTTTACTAAGCAAAACTGCACAAAAATTTTCAGGGACTATAATTTTTGAATTTAAGTTTATTTCGCTACTTACTGGAAGCAAGCAAACAAGATAATCTAAACAAACATTAGATAACTGAAATAATTTTGATTTTCTTTTAAAAAATTTTGAGAATATACCCATACAACTAATTATATCACAAAAATAACTTGTTTTAGATAGTTTTTTATAAAAATTTTTATGATATTTTTCACTTCTTTAGAATAAGATATAATAATTTTTAGGAGGATTCATGATTAAATTAACCGAAATATTATCTAAACCCATAATAAGTTTAAGTAATTGCAAAACTGAAGGTATTGTTAGAGATGCTGTGTTTGATAGAAATTTTAAAAGGCTTAAATTTTTAATTCTATTTGATAACGATGAACATTTAGATGACAAATCTTTGAATATTAATTCTATTTATAGCTATGGCGAAAATGCAATTGTTGTTAAAGATGATGAAGATTTATCTTTAGTTGTATCTAATATGCAAACTTGTGATAAATCTAATGTAATTAATTGTAGTTGTTATACATATTTAGGAAAATTTCTGGGTAAAGTAACAGATATTTTATTAGATGAAAAATATTATGTTAAAGGCTTGGTTGTAGGACAAACTACTATTGAAATAAATGATATAATAAATACTGGGGAAGATACTGTAATTGTTCAAGATAAAGAAGTAAAAATTAATGTTACTAATTTAAAAAGGAAAAAGAAAAAATGTGTTCAACTTCAAGATATAAAATTAGACAATTCTCAAAAAGTTTATATATTAAATCCACAAGAAAAGTTTGAAGAAGCAGAAGTTAAAGAAGAAACTGCTAATGTTGAAGAAGGTGTAAAACAGATGGAAGAAAACCCTGTTAAAGAAACACCAAAAATTAAATATAAATTAACCGAATTACCATCTAATCCTATGCTTGTTACAACTAATTATGAATTTTTAATTGGTAGAAAACTTGATAGAAATTTATATTCACAAAATCTAGAATTAATTGCTAGAAAAAATACAAAAATCACAACTGATATTATTAATAAAGCAAGATTGCTTAATAAAACTCGTGAATTAATAAAGTTTTCGCATTAAAGATTTTATGTATAATTTAAAATGTTAAAGTAGAATTTTAACTGGTAATATGGTTTGTTTTATTCCATTTTTAGTAAAAACTGCTTAAAAATATTGAATTTTCACTTAAATTCAGTGTTTGTCAATTTAAATTATTGGTTTTTATGGCATACTGATTAAATAAATTTTATATGCAAAAATAGATAGAAGTCCTAACAAAAAGTTTAGGACTTTTTGCTTTTTAATTCTAATTAGGTCTTGACTTTTTATTAAAATATCTTTATACTTGAATAAAAGGAAAGGGATATGAGAAGTTTTAAAGTAGATAAAAATACAGTTATTGAAGATATATTAAAAAATGTTAAAAATGCTGAACCCATACTTCTTGGATTTGGTATGCATTGCCTGCATTGCCCACATTCTATTAAAGAAACAATTGGGGAAGCATGTGAAGTTCACAATATTGATATAGACTTGGTTTTAGAAAAATTAAATGAGGAGAATTAAATGAAACAACATATTTTAAGACTTGTAATTGTTATAGTTATTGCTTTAAGTGTTGGGCTTACTGTTTATTTTGTAACAAGAGACAACACAACATTTAATGTAGATGTTTTTGTAAGAGAAGAAACTAAAAAGAACGAAGATACTTATAATAAAATAATTTCTTTAAGTGATAAAGTGAATAATGACTTTTTAAATAATAAAACTATTTATGATAGTTTAAATGAAAGTGTAAAATATTATAGCGATTATTTAACAAATATTAACTTAAATCAAAGAGATAGAAACAACATTAGAAAACAATATGAAAATTTTGATAAATGTTATAGCGAACTAAAAACTTCTTTAAATTCGTTAGAAAGTTATTTAAATGAAACAAATCAAAATGAAACCGAACTTAATGGTAGAAAAGAAAAAGTTGTTTTAGACTTTGAAAACTTAAATAAGAGTTTTGTTTCGGTAAATATAGTAGTTGAAAAAATTGTTTTTAATAAAGTTTTTGATAAAAAATATTTAGATGCAACCTTTGCAATAACTTCTGGTAAAAATTTATTAATTAAATGTTATTTAAACAACAAAACAAAATATGCAACAGTTAGTGGTGTAATTAAAAAAGTTAGCGATTTAAAAGCAAATAATTATAATGTTACTGAGGATGCTGTAAAGTTCGCAATTAGTTATAACAAAGATTATAAAGATGCTGAAGATGTTTTTACGAAATATTTGTTAGATCAAAATATTGATGATAATTTTCTAATAAATTTTTTAACGGGTGGAGATTTTTATGAAAAAATTTAGTGGAATTATTTTAAGTTTTTTATGTTTATTAGTAATGTGTTTTAGTTTTGCTGGTTGCAGTAATGCCGAAAAGGCAAGTTTAATAGATATTTCTAATAAATATGAAAAAATAAGCACAGATAATGAAAAAATATTTAATGGTGGAATGTTTAATCCAACTTATGAAAATAATGATTTGACATTAGTTATAAACTCATCTAATGAAAAGTATAATGTTTTAAAAACAGATAATAATTTAACTGATTACAGTTCTCGTGGGGCTTATGGCATTTTAATGCAAGCAATTAACTCTACTAAACTAAAAAGTAATGCATTAACAGTTACAGCAAACAATAAAAAAATTTCTAAAAAATATAGAGTTTCAATGTATGAAGGCCTTGAAGATTTAGAAAAAGATATTAAGAATTTAAATAAGACAAAAAATGATTTAGAAAGCATTTTTGAAACAGATAATAGAGATGCCGAAGTTGTTGCAAATCAAGATTTAACTTTATATAGTTTAAACAATTATGTTAATAACTTAAATAAATGTTTAAAGGATTTATTAAAATTTAATAAAAATTATTATAATGCCATTATTTATAATTTTACGAAACCAATGTCTATAAATGATTTGCTTTATAATAAATCTATTAGTTCAATTTCTAAAGAAGATATTAATCAATTAATAAATAACGCAAACTTATTAATGAGTGAATTTGTTTTATATTATAATGTTGATGTTTGCTCTAATGTTAATCAAGATGCTGAAATTATTACAATGTTGACTAAATTATTAAATATTCAATTTTCTTTAGAAGATAAATTAATAACGAATGAAACAAGTTTAAATGATTATAAAATTATTAGAACGATGGAAGAAAGTTTAAATAAAGGTGAAATAAGTTTTAATAATGCGATTAATGGCTTAACTAAAGAAAACATTAAAGAAGATAATAATGCAGGTAGAATAGAATTTATTGAGACCTATAAACAGAATTTAATAAGTTATGCAAATAAATTAATTAAATTCTTAAATGAAATATAAATTATAAATTAGAGATTATCAAATTAAATTATTTTAGTTTGTTAATCTTTTTTTGTTGTCAAAAAATAATTTTTGATGTATTATATAATCAAGGAGAGTTTATGGATTACGAAAAATTAGCAGAATTATTATTTCCAAATATAGATAAAGATATTGAATATTATTTAAAAAAATACCCTAAAAGAGATTTGAAAGAAGGGGCGGAAGTTACTAGAGTAGCGCCTAGTCCTACAGGATATTTACATATAGGAACAGTTTATCAGGCTTTGCTTAATAAAACTTTAGCAGTTCAAAACGACGGTGTTTTTATTTTAAGAATAGAAGATACTGATGAAAAAAGAGAAGTTAAAGGGGCAGCGGATATAATGTATCCTTGCTTAAAAGAGTTTGGTGTAGAACCGATTGAAGGTTATGTAAGTAACGATTTACAAATTGGGAATTATGGCCCTTATAAACAAAGCGAAAGAAAAGAAATATATCAAGCATTTTGTAAAGAATTAGTTAAAAAGGGGAAAGCATACCCTTGTTTTTGCAGTGGTGATGATGACGATGATGAATGCGATTATAGAAAAGAACAAAAAAGACTTGGCTTGCAAACAGGTTATTATGGCGAATGGGCAAAATGTAGAAATTTAAGTTTAGAAGAAGTTGAAGAAAATCTAAAACAACACAAACCTTTTAAAATAAGAATTAAAGCAGACGGCGATGGAGAAAGTAGAATTATTGTAGAAGATGAACTTCGTGGCAAAATTTCTATGCCTAAAAACTTTATCGACTATGTAATTTTAAAAGAAAATGGTCAAGCAGTTTATCACTTAGGACATTTAGTTGATGATACTTTAATGAGAACCACTTTAGTTGTTAGAGATGAAAGTTGGTTGCCTTCATTTCCACTTCATAAACAATTATTTGAGTTTGCTGGGCTTCCTAGTCCTAAATATTTGCATACTCCACAAATTTTAACTATAGATGAAAAAACAGGTAATGCGAGAAAAGTTAGCAAGCGTTATGACCCATGGGCAGATAGTAGAGAATTTATAAAAAAAGGTATTCCTAATGAAGCAATTAGAGAATATTTGATGATTTTATTAAATTCTAACTTTGAAACATTTAGGTTGCAAAATCCTACTAAAGATATGAATGAATATAAATTTAGTATTAAAAATATGAATAAAAGTGGGGCACAATTTGACCACGAAAAACTTACTTTTATTTCTAAAAATGTTATCAGTAGATTTACGGCAGAAAAAGTATATAGTGATGTTTTAAATTATGCAAAAAATTATGACGAAGAACTTTATAACTTAATTAAAGATAGACAAGAATATGTAACAAAAATGTTTTCTATTGAAAGGGGAACAAATAAACCCAGAAAAGATATTTCTTGCTATAGTGAAATTAAAACTTTATACTACTATTTCTTTAATGAATTGTTTGATAAATGTGATAAAGATTATCCTTTTGATGAAAGATTAAAAAAAGAAACTATTAAAGAAATTTTAAGAAGATATTTAAGTAGTTATGATGAAAATGATGAAAAAGATGTTTGGTTTAACAAAATTAAATTCCTAGCAGAAGATTTAGGGTTTGCTAGTGATATGAAAGAATACAAAGCAAATAAAGATAACTACATGGGAAGTTATGCTGATATTGCAGGAATTATTAGAATTGCTTTAACTAAAGAAACAAATACCCCAGATTTGTATGAAATTTGTAGATTATTAAAAAAAGATGAAATTAAGAGAAGAATCGACTTAATTTAACAAAACAATTTAATAAAAAAATTATAAACTTTATAAAATTTATCAAAAATTATTGTAAAGTTTATATTTTTATTGTATAATAAATAAAGGAAGTTAGAAATGCGTTATATAAAACTAAGTTTTAAATATTTAATTAAAAACATTTTATTTTTGTTTTTATTAAGTTTAGTGCCTGCCATATTTATAGGCAGTTTGCTTAGTCCTTTTAAATTTTTAGAGTTTATTAATAATTATCCTAAATTGACCATTACAGGTTTTGCAGATATTTTTTACTCTATTATAGATATTAGTTGGTTAAAAATATTATTTTATGTTATTGCTTTAGCATTACTTGCAATATGTGTAAGTTTTGTTATAGGCGAAATTGAAAACCATTTTAGAAGTGGTAAGAAAAATTATAAGGGCTATAAAAATTATATTAATAACAATATTATGGTTGTTATTTTAAATCTTGTTATTTTTTGTGTAATTAATTTTATACTATCGTTTTTATATGGAACGATTGTTTATTTGTTTCATATTTTAATAGCAGGTTTAAATACACATGCTAATGTTGCATTAATTATTATAAGCATTATTTTAGGTGCAATTTATTTCTGTTTAATTGTTATGGTTGGGTTAATTGTTTTATTAAACATACCTAATATGTCTTTTAACGGATATAACTTAAAACAAAGTGTGTCTAATTCTATTAACTTAGTTTCTAAAAATTATTTTGGTTTAATTTTGGCTTGTATTCTTCCTTTTGCCATAATTATTCCACTTGTTTCTATATTTAATTTTAGTAGTGTAGCGCTTCATATAATTAATGTTATATGTTTAATAATTTCTATAATGTATTACTCATCTTTTACAATGACCGCCTATTTCGATTTATTAGGCTTAACTCGTTATGATGAAAGAAAATATTACAATATAAAGTAGGAAAATTTATGATTTTTAAAAATACTTTTAAGTTATTATTTACTAATTTTAACTTAACTTATAAAGTTTTAATTTATAAACTTATAGTTTTATTATTGGCTTTAGGTGTAGCAGGAACGATTGGTGCTCCTGTTATTATGCACTTAGCGGATATAGATTTTTTTGGCTTTTTAGTTAGTAGTATTTCAAACTTATTTGAAAATATAAATTTAGGCAATATTTTTATCACATTTAAAGATATTTTTATAAAAATAATAGAAATATTTTCATCTTTAGATAAAACTTTATTAATCAATGCAATTATATCTATTTCGGTTTTTGTTTTAATTTATGGCTTAATTGGCGATTTATGTGAACTTAGTGTTTTAGATTGTTTAAATTCTAACATGAGTAGTAAAACAAAACTTTCGTTCTTTAAAAGTTTAGTTGCAAAAATTTTTAAAAGTTTAGGAAAAACCATTATAAAATTCTTATTAAGTGTCCCTTATTTGATAGTTATTGGTTTAACACTATATTTTGGGTTTACCTATTATGATATTTTAGATGGAATAGCTAAAATTTTAATTCCTATTGGAATGTTTTTGATTATAACTATTGTTAGCGGTTTTCATTTAAGTTTATTCGCAGGGTTTAGTCCTAGCATAATAATTAATGATGAAGGATTAATTAAAGATTTAAATACTGGCTTTAGAACAATTAGTAAAAAATATTTAAGACTTTTAAGCACTAGTTTGATGATAGTTTTTATTTTAATTGTTTGTAATTTAATGATTGCAGTATTTAGTTTTTTTGCGGGTTTGATTTTTACATTACCTATTTCGTATGTAATTATAAGACTATTTAGCATTATTGCTTATTATGAATGTAATGGTATGAGATATTATGTGGGGGATAACATTAGAACTCCACTAAAGAAGGAAGAACAAGATAAGATGAATAAAATGAAATACATAATTTAAGGAGATATATGGAAAATTTAGAAAATAAGGAAATTCCAGCAAATCAACCTAAAATAGACTTAAATAGAGTTTATGTTAATGATGAATCTAATAAAATGCAAAGTTATTCTGCTGGATTAAATAAAAAGAAAAATGTTAATAAAAATGGCAAGAATAATGCCATAAAAAACAATACAAAAAATCAAAATAAAAAAGGAAATAATAAAAATAATGAATTAACTGATAAAAACATTAAAGTTTTAACCGATTTTTATCAATTGGAAGATGATAGTAATAGTGCTGATATTTTAAAAGTAAAAAGCAACAATAAGGCTAATTCTAACTTAAAAGTTATGTTTTTAGGTGGTGTTGGCGAAATTGGTAAAAACATGATGGCACTAGAATATGGTAACGATATTATTGTTATAGATTGTGGTGCAACATTCCCTAATGATGATATGCCAGGAATTGATTTAGTTATTCCGGATATAACATATTTAAAAGCAAATAGAGATAAGGTTAGGGGAATAGTTTTAACTCACGGACACGAAGACCATATTGGTGCGATGCCTTTTGTTTTACCTGATGTTAATGTTCCTATTTATGGTTCACGATTAGCATTAGGACTCGTTGAAAACAAACTAAAAGAATATCCAAAAATTAATGCAAAAATGATAAGTGTTAAACCAAAACAAGTTATCCACTTAGGTTGTTTTAGTGTTGAGTTTGTTCATGTTAATCACTCAATTCCGGGGTCTTTTGCACTAGCAATTACAACTCCAGTAGGTTTAATGTTTCACACTGGCGACTTTAAAATAGATTTTGAAAGTATGGACGGAAAACCAACTGACTTATCTAGAATTGCTGAACTTGGCAAAAAAGGTGTTTTACTACTTACTAGCGAAAGTACTAACGTTGAAAAAGACGGCTATTCTATGAGCGAAAAGAAAGTTGCTCAAAGTTTAGATGCATTGTTTGAAAAATATAAAGATAAAAGATTGTTTGTTGCATCTTTTGCAAGTAATGTTTTAAGATTACAACAAATTTTAACTTTGGCCGAAAAGCACAAAAGAAAAGTTGTGTTTACTGGTAGGAGTATGGTAAATGTTGCTGAAACTGCTTATAAAATTGGCGAATTAAAATTCAATAAAAACAATATTATAGATATTGATAAAATAGGCGGTTATCAAGATAGTGAACTTTTAATTGTAACTACTGGGAGTCAAGGCGAACCTATGAGTGCATTAACAAGAATGGCAAGTGGTGATTTTCCTAAAATTAAACTTGATGAACATGATGTTATTATATTTAGTGCTTCACCTATTCCGGGTAATGAAAAAGCCGTAAACTCTGTTATGAATAACCTTTATAAACTTGGTTGTGAAATTATTTATAATAGTTTAGCTGAAATTCATGCATCAGGACACGCATATAAAGAAGAATTAAAAATAATTCATAATTTAATTAAACCTAAATATTTTATGCCAGTTCATGGCGAATTTCGTCATCAAAAATTCCATAAAGATTTAGCGATGAATTTAGGAATGCCGGAAAGAAATATTATTATTGCTGAAAATGGTAATAGAATTGAAGTAAATAAAAATACTTTTAAACTTGGCAAAAATATTATTGCTGGCGAAAGACTAGTTGACGGGAATGGTATGGGAGAAATTGAAAGCGTTGTTTTAAGAGATAGAAAACAACTTGCTGAAGAAGGTGTTTTAGTTTCTATTATCATGCTTGATAAAACTACTGGAGATTTAGTGAGCGAACCTGAAATTATTTCTCGTGGATTAATTTATACAAACGAAGCACAAAAATTAATTTTTGAAGCACGAAATGTTATTAAAGAAGCAATAACTAATGTTAGTGTTATGGAAAATGATTTAAGTGCAGTTAAAAATAATGTGAGAAAAATGCTTGCAAATTATTTCTATAAAAAAATGAAACGTAGACCTATGATTTTAACAATTATAGTGGAGAACTAATGAACGAACAAGAATATAGAGAATTCGCTAGGGTCAATTTTGTGCCAATAGTTCGGCCAAAAACTAGCGAAATTCTTATTGAAAAAATAAAAGAAATAAATCCTAAAAACATTTTAGAAATTGGGACTGCTATTGGTTATTCTGGCTTACTTATGCTAAATAATAGCAGTGCTAATTTAGTAACATTAGAAAAAGATGAAAAAATGTTTAATCTCGCTATTCAAAACTTTGAAAAAGAAGGGGTTAGTGATAGAGTTAACATAATTTTAGGCGATTGTAAAGACTACATTGAAAAAGAAGTAGGAAAGTTTGACTTTATCTTTTTAGATGGCCCTAAAAGTCATTATGTTGAGTATCTTCCGCATTTAGTAAAAATGCTAAATAAGGGCGGAATGATTTTTTGTGATAATGTGCTTTTTCAAGGCTTAGTAAAATGCGAAAACGAACCACCTAAAAAGTTTAGAACAATTGTTAACAATCTAAGAAAATTTTTAGAAATAGTTGAAAACGACAAAATGTTAAACTCTCAAGTTTTAGACATTGAAGATGGTGTTTGTATAATAAAAATGGTGTAGAGCCATTTTTTTTGTTTTTACTCTCTTTACTTAATACAATGTTAGTTAGTTAGTTAGTTAGTTAGTTAGTTAGTTAGTTAGTTAGTTAGTTTGTTTGTTTGTTTGTTTGTTTGTTTGTTTGTTTGTTTGTTTGTTTGTTTGTCAATAGTTGTAACTTAATTTATAATTTTTATGGGGTTTTATTCTCTTTGTTTTTTATCAATTCATTAAATAACAATTATATATTTTTTTGCTATTTTTTATATAAATATAAATACTTTAAAAATCATGGGTTAAAATAAAGAAAAAGTGATTATTTTTTTTGATTTTTATACTATCATATTAAAATAAATTTTAAAATTCCCCAAAAAGCGATAAAAAATTTAAAACTTTAAAAAAAATGTAGACTTTTTTTGAAAAATATTTTATTATATAGATAGATTGGAGTGAAAATGGGAACAAATAAAAATTCTAAAAGTAAATTTTATTTAATTGCAATATTAGTAATGTCTGTTGTTATGCTTACTAGTTTTTTGGGTGTTACTATTGCTTACATTAAAGGTTATGATAATCATACTGACAAAGTAGATACACCATATTTAGCATTAGAGTATTATTACAATACTACTAAACTCTCTAGTGGAGCAATTACTGGAGAAATTGATGCTAGTGGTAATGTGACACTTAAAGTTAACGGAAGTTCGGTAAGTTTAACAGCGCTTAACATAAACATAAAAAATAGCGGAAACATAAACGGAAAGGTTGCCAATGTATTTGCTATTATTGAATATTACAACACTGACGGGACTTTAGATACTGAAAGTGAGACTAATAATGAAGCAGGAACTCCATACATATCTTTAACCGCTGGGACAGGCTATACTATAGAAAATGGTGTGTTTAGTTTTGGTGATATTACATTAACAAAAAATAGTGGTAATAGTTCACAAATAATTAAAGGAATTACGGTTGATAGCACAATTGCTAGTTCTAGTTTAAAAGGAAAGACTTTTAAAATAACAATTACAGCAGAAATTGCTCAAGAAGGTTATGAATCTATTGATGCGAGCATTTAGATAAAAATTTTTTAAGGAGAAAAAACGATGAAATCAAAAAGTAAGTTGATTTATATTATTAGTTCAATTTTAGTTGCAACATTAATGATTGGTTCTATTTTATTAATAGGCTTTTCGTTTGGTTGGTTTGGCGATAAAAAAGGAGCTGATGTTACAATTAAAGTTAGCCAAATTAAAAGCACAGTTACGAGTGAAACAGAGTTAGAACCAAGTTCACTAATTGCTGGCAATTTTTTTGATAAAACTTTAAAAGTTAAAATAGAAAGTGAAGCAGAAATTTATTTGAGAACTTATGCCGAAATGGTTGTTCAAACAAAAGATGGCGACAGAACAGATTTAATAGAATTAATTAGAGTTACAAAAACAAGGAAAGGTAGAGATAACAAATTCTATTATGTTGGTGACTCAAATAGCATAACAACAATCAATGGGAATGCGGAATTCTCTTTAACATATAAATTTTATGTAGATTCCAGTCTTTCTGATGATATGTTTAAAGATGCTGATGGCAATTATGATAGCACTAAAAAAATTAAAATTACATATTATTTTGAATATTGTCAAAAAGAAGGCTACGATGATTGGGGTAGTGATTTAGTAGACGAAACTAGCGAAAAATATACAATTACTTTTGATGCAAATGGTGGAACAATTGTTGGTAGTAATGCATTACAATTTGAATTTGGTGAAACTATAACAGGATTACCAACAGCCACCAAAGAAAACTATATGTTTACTGGTTGGCAAACAAGTAGTGGCTCTACCGTAAAAGAAAATAGTAAATATACATGGAAAAGCGATATTACTTTATATGCACAATTTAAACAAGCAAAATATACAATAACTTTTGTAAACTATGATGGCACAGAGTTAAAGTCTTCACAAGTAGAATTTAATACTATGCCTACCGCACCTACAACTAATCCTACAAGACCTTCAACAAGCCAGTATGAATATTCATTTGATGGTTGGACTCCAGCATTATCTTTAGTTACGGGCAATAAAACATATACAGCAACTTATACTGAAAAACTAAGAACTTATACTATAACTTTTGTAAACTATGATGGAACTGAATTATTAACTTTAACTGAAGTCCCTTATGGCACAACTCCAGTATTTGATAAAGAAAATCCAACACGACCTAACGATGAAAACTATATTTATACTTTTAGTGGTTGGAGCCCAGCAATATCAAGTGTTAGTGGTAATGCAACTTATACTGCACAATATTCAACAACAGTTGCGAAAGCATATTTAAACGAAGTTGAATTTAAAAATTTATCAGGTTTAAAAACTATTCGTTTTGAAAAAACAGCACCAAGTGGATATACTAAATCAGATGGTTTAACAGCAACTTATGGTAGTAACGGAATTGAAGTTTACTATAATGGTGGCACGGAAACTGCTCCAGAGAATATTAGTTTGGTTTTTGAAGGCACAATTGTTGCAACATCAAATAAATATTTTCAAAATTGTTCTAGTTTAACAGGGATAACTTTTAATAACTTTGACACTAGCGAAATGACTGATATGAGTAAAATGTTTTATTATTGTTCTAGTTTGATTAGTTTAGATTTATCAAAGTTAAATACTACGAGCATTGTGAACATGAGCAATATGTTTGGAGGTTGTAGTGCGAATGATTTAAACTTAAATGTTTCAGTTTTGGATACGAGTAATGTAACAAATATGAGCGGAATGTTTTCTTCCGTTGTAGGCACGATAACTTTTGGCGGTAAATTTATTACAAATAATGTAATGAATATGCAATCAATGTTTTCTAGTTGTAAATCCAATTTAGATTTAAGCAGTTTTGATACGAATAAAGTAACAAATATGCAAAGTATGTTTGCAAATAGTGGAACAAATTTAGATTTAAGTAGTTTTAATACAAAAAATGTAACAAGTATGTCGCAAATGTTTATTTCATGTTTTCGTTTAGAACAAATAAATTTTGGTTCTAATTTTAATACTGAAAAAGTACAAGATATGAGTGAAATGTTTATGTATTGCACAAAATTGGAGAATTTAGACTTAACTAGTTTTGACACAAGTAATGTAACAAAAATGACCAGTATGTTTGATGGATGTTCAAAACTGCAAAATTTAAATTTGGGTGCTAAATTCGTTACTCTTAAAGTTAAGCAATTAAGTAGAATGTTTTATAGTTGTTCATCCTTAACCACTTTAGACTTAAGTGCTTTTGTATTAAAATCTACTACTGGGACAACAATCTCGAGTAGTATGTTAACCGATTGCACTAGTTTAACAACAATAATTGCACCACAAGAAATTGATGAAGGTATTGAAATTGAACTTCCTACTGGTCAAACTTGGTATGTTGAAGGTTTATCTACACCTATAACTAAAATAACAAACTTAGAACAAGGTAAAACTATTAGAAATTATATTGTTACAATGGAATTGCCTAGCGATTGGCAAACAAAAATAACTGGGGTAGATGCAACAAAAATAACTAAAATTGGTTTTGAAAACTTTGCATCTAACGATTATACAAAAGTAGAAAATAGTTTTAATAACTTAGTTAAAACTTATATTAAAAACGGAACTGACTTATTATTCGTTTGCGATTCAACTATTTATTCTCAAGAAAATGCTTCAAGTTTATTTGCAAATCTTACAAGTTTAACTAATATTAGTTTTAGTAACTTTGAATTAAAAAATGGTTGCACAAGCATTAGTGAAATGTTTAAGGATTGTAGTGCTTTAACACAAGTTAGTTTAGCGAATTTTAATACTAATGGTGTAACCAACATGAGTGGGTTATTCTCTGGTTGTAGAAGTTTAAAAAATATAATATTTTGTGATAATTTTGTTAATATGAACTACAACTATAACTTAAGTAGAATGTTTGAAAATTGTTCGTCTTTAGAGAATATAGACTTTAAGTATGACACTCTTGCGGTAAGTAATTATAGTAGAATGTTCTATGGTTGTAGTAAACTAACTATTTTAGACTTAGGTTCGTTTGCAATTAGTAGTAAAAGAGATACCACTGATATGTTAACGGGTTGTGATGCTTTAGCCCAAATTGAAACACCCATTATATCATCTCCAAATACTATAACATTACCTACTTCAAAAACTTATTATTTAGTGTCTACTGGAGAAATTGTAACTGAAATTACAAGTAGTATGGCTAATCAAACAATCTTTGACCATATCATTCAAGCACAACTATCTAAAAACTGGAAAAGCGAACTTGCTGATTCTAGTAATATTACAGCATTAACTTTTGCCAATAAAATACCAAGCGGATATTCTTCATCTCCAGCATATAGTTGGACAACTGGTATTAAAGCATATAGAAACAACACTACAAATACTCAAGTTGCAATAGTATTTAATGGTATTATTTTAGCACCAGAAGATTCTACTGGCTTATTCCAAGGATTATCTAAATTGAATGGTATAACATTCACAAACTTTAGAACAAACACAACTACAAACATGAAAGATATGTTTAATGGTTGCTCTGGTTTAACAAGTTTAAATTTAAGCATGTTTGATACAACAAATGTAACCGATATGAGTGGTATGTTTAATGGTTGTCTTGGTATGATGAATGTTAATATTTCAACTTTTAACACAGAAAGTGTTACTGATATGAACAAGATGTTCTATAATTGCAATGGTCTTAAAAGTTTAACATTTCCAAGCACATTTAAAACAGATAAAGTAACGAATATGAGTGGTATGTTTGGTCTTGCAACTGCAATAACTAGTTTAAATTTATCAAATTTTAATACAAGTAATGTAACTGATATGAGTGGTATGTTTATGGGTGGGCAATGTAACATTGTTGGCTTAAATAAATTTGATACTTCAAAAGTTACAAATATGTCTTCAATGTTTTCTAGTTTTTTAAGAACAGTTGATGTAAGTAGTTTTAACACCAGTAATGTAACCGATATGAGTTATATGTTTAGTGGGGGCACTCTTGACGTATTAAATTTGTCTAATTTTATTATAAATAGTGGTTGCAATATTACTAATATATTTGGTAGTGATTCTCATTTTAGACCAAATAAAATATTAACCCCACAAACTTTTAAAGAAATAGATTTAGGAAATACATACTATATAGATGGTTATTATAATAATCAAATAACGAAAATCCAATTAAGTATACCAGTAGGCACTGAAATTTACAAAGATGTTCAAACTGCAGTGTTCCCAACTGATTGGAAAACAAAAGTAAAAACAGCGACTTCTTCAAGTATTACAGCAGATAATATTACTGCAATAAGATTTGAAAAAACTGTTCCAAGTGGTTATAATACAACCAAAGTTGGCACAATTACTGGTGCAGGGAAAAGTATAGATATTTATAGTAGCACTAGCAAATCAACAGATATTGCTTTTGTGAGTTCATTAACTATTGAACCCGCAAGTTGTAGTAATTTGTTTAGTTCATTATATACACTAACTACAATTTCATTTAATAATTTTGATACTCAATATATAAGTGATATGTCTTCAATGTTTAGTTCGTCACTAACTTTAAAAAGTATAGATTTATCAAAATTCAACACAGGTAGAGTAACTAATATGAAACGAATGTTCGGTGGGTGTGCACTATTAACTAGTCTTGATGTTAGTGGCTTGAATACAGAGAACGTAACAAACATGTCAGGAATGTTTCAATCGGTTCAATTAGCAAGTTTAAATTTGGCAAAATTTAATACCAGTGAAGTAACTGATATGTCATTTATGTTTGGTGGTTCTGGTTTAACCAGTTTAAATTTGATATACTTTAATACAAATAAAGTAACTAATATGGAAGGAATGTTTTATAGTTGTTCTAAGTTAACGAGTATAAATTTTGGCAATAATTTTAATACTTCCATGGTAACCAATATGAGTAAAATGTTTCAAGGTTGCAATAAGATTGGCGAATTAAATTTAAGTAGGTTTGTAACAACAAATGTAATAGATATGAGTTATATGTTTAATGAAGCAGGTATTTCATATGAAGAATTAGATTTATCTTATTTTGAAATCAAAACAGGTTGTAATGTAACAGGGATGCTATATAAACTTACTAATGGAAGTAGTAATAGTAACAGTATTACAACTATAATCACTCCAGCAACTCAAGTAGAAATAACATTACCCGACAAATATTATGTTGGAAGTTATGGGGCGCCATATAATAAAATTTCAACCGACATTACGTTGACAATACTTACAACAAATTGTAATACTGTAACTTTACCAACTACTTGGAAAACTACATTAGGTGGTATATATACAACAGCGACAAAAATATATTTTAATTCTACAATTCCAAGTGGGTTTACATACAAAGCAAAATTAGATACAACAGATGAAAGTGGATTAAGCCATATAGATATATATGGTAGTGGAACAGAAATAGCATTAATAAATGGTGGGACAATATATGCTCCAACAAGTTTACAAAATATGTTTGGAAATGCGACTACAACTGCCAATGCAAATAAAACGATAACACAAGTATACTTTAATAACTTTAATACAAGTAAAACAACAAATTTAAATGCTTTATTTGCTAATTGCACTAATTTAACGAAAGTGGTGTTTAATAGTGCTTTTACAACAGATAAAGTAACAGGGTATACTACTGCATTTTATAACTGTTCCAAATTAACGGAATTAAACTTATCAACTTTTGAGGTGTCATCTAGTTGTACTAGTATTGGTAATGTTTTATCTGGTTGCACAAGTTTAACAAAAATATATGCACCAGCAATAACAAACACGAGTAGAACATTAACTTTACCAAGCACATATTATGTAAATGGATATGGTGCAGGAGTTACTTCAATTTCTAATGCTACTGGTTTAGCTGCTGGCACGTTATTAACTAAAACTGCCTTACGAGTAACATTATCTTCATCATTTGTGCCTTCAAGCAATTTACCATCAGGAGTGAGTTATTCTAGTGTTACTGATTTAAGATTCACAGGGTCTATTCCAAGTGGATACACAAAATCTAAAACATTATCTAATGGTATTGATGTTTATTATAGTGGCACAAAAGTTGCCTTTGTAAACGCAGGTGGCATAAACGCTCCAGCAAGTTTTGCCTATTGGTTTGTAAATAAAGATTATGGGACTATACTATTCTCAAGTTTAACATCAGTTTCATTCAAAAATCTTTATACAACAAGTACGACTGATATGTCTGCATTATTCTTTGATATGAGTAATTTGAAATCAGTAGATATGAGTTCATTTACTATAACATCAAGTTGTGATGTGTCTAATATGTTCTTTGGATGTGATGGCTTACAACAAATAACAACCCCAAGAAGTATTGGTAAATCTATAAGTTTACCTTTAGATACAGTGGCAATTAAAGGCTCAAGCAATGGTTCATTAGGTTGTCAAACTATTACATCATCTACGACAACATCGACAACATATTATTTATATAACATTAAAAATTATATTAAATCGAACAAATCACAATATATAGATACTGGGTTTAAGCCAAACAATAATTCAGCAATTGAAATAAAGGGTATCATAGGAGAAGATGCTTCTCTTTATGGCGCAGAACCTGCATATTTCAATTTGACTAATGGTTACAATTCAAGTAATGGTGGTTATTATAATGGCTATTTCTATTATAATGGTTATAGCGCTGGTGCAAAAGGCTACTTTACTCGTGATAGTTCTGTTCATGTATTTAAGCAAAACAAAAATCAAGTTTATTATGATGGAAGCCTTTTAGGTTCTTGGACTAGTTCAACATGGTCAAGTTCGTACAACTTATATTTATTTGGTAGAAACAGTAGTGGAGCACTTAATGACGCATCAGACTCAAGAATCTATTATTGCAAAATTTGGAATAATGGAACATTAGTTAGAAATTTTGTTGCTGTTCAAAGCAGATATTCATCTACAGTAATAGGTTTATATGATAAAGCAAATAATAAATTATATCTAAATGCTGGTTCAGGCTCATTCACTGTAGGTTAAACATAAAAAAGCGTAAAATTTTACGCTTTTTTTAATAAATATAAATAAAAAGAAATTAAAGTTATAGTTTGAATTTTTTTTTAAAAACCCTTTATTTTTTTAATTTGTTGTGTTATACTAAATAATTATGTGTAAAATTAAACACTTTTTTAGTGTTTTTTAATATTAAATTTATTTAAAGGAAGAATTTTTATGACAAACGAAAAATTAAGAAATATTGCAATAATTGCCCACGTAGACCACGGCAAAACAAGTTTGGTTAACGAAATGTTAAAACAAGGCGGAGTTTTTAGAGAAAATCAAGAAGTTGTTGATAGAGTTATGGATAGTAATGCTATAGAGAGAGAAAGGGGAATTACTATTTTAGCAAAAAATGCTGCTTGTATGTATAACGGCTATAAAATTAATATTATAGATACTCCCGGACATGCTGACTTTGGTGGAGAAGTAGAACGTATTTTAAAAATGGTTGATGGTGTTTTATTAGTTGTTGATAGTTTTGAAGGACCAATGCCACAAACAAGATTTGTTTTACAAAAAGCCCTAGAATTAAACCACAAAGTTATTGTTGTAATTAACAAAACAGATAGACCTGATGCCCGAGTTAAAGAAGTTATCGACGAAGTTTTAGAATTATTATTAGACTTAGATGCTAACGAAGAACAACTTGATAGTCCTTTTGTATTTTGTTCTGCTCGTTATGGTTTTGCAAGTTTGAACCCAGATGAAAAAGGCGAAAATTTTAAACCTTTACTACAAAAAATTATCGACTATATCCCTGCCCCTACAGGCAATGAAAACGAACCTTTTAGAATGTTAGTTTCTTCAACTGAAAGTAGTGATTATGTTGGCAAAATGGCAATTGGTAAAATTACTAGTGGTAGCATTAAAACAAATCAACCTATTGTTATTACAAACTATCATGATGAAAATGTTAAAGAAAATGCAAAAGCAACTGCAATTTATCAATTTGAAGGCTTAAAGAAAGTTCCTTGCGATAGTGCAACCGTTGGTGATATTGTTTGTATTGCTGGTAGCCCTAATGTTAGAATTGGCGACACTTTATGCGACCCATCAAGAGTAGAAGCATTACCTTTTGTAAAAATTAGTGAACCAAGTGTTCAAATGACTTTCTCAGTAAACGATAGTCCTTTTGCTGGTAAAGAAGGTAAATTTGTAACAAGCAGACACTTAAGAGAAAGATTATTTAAAGAAGCCGATAAAGATTTAAGTTTGCGTGTTAAAGAAACAGCAACAACAGAAGCATTTGATGTTTGTGGCCGTGGCGAAATGCATTTATCAATTTTAATTGAAAATATGCGTAGAGAAGGCTATGAATTCCAAGTTTCTATGCCTAAAGTTTTATACAAAACCGATGAAAACGGCAACAAATTAGAACCTATTGACAAACTTATTGTCGATGTTCCAGAAGAATGCATGGGTGTTGTTATGGAAAAAATGGGTAAAAGAAAAGGCGAATTTGTAAACATGACAACTCATAATTCTCGTATTAAAATGGAATTTTTAATACCATCTCGTGGATTATTTGGTTACAAAAGTGAATTTTTAACCGATACAAAAGGTGAAGGTGTTATGAGTAGTATTTTTGAAAAATACGACCTATATAAAGGTGACATTGAACGAAGAGATATGGGTAGTTTGATTGCCTTTGAAACAGGAGATAGTATTGTTTACGGTTTGTATAATGCTCAAGAACGTGGAACATTATTTATTGGTGCTGGTGTGCCAGTTTATGGCGGTATGGTAGTGGGTGAAAA
>CAKVHZ010000004.1 GCA_934754445.1 uncultured Clostridia bacterium
GTATTATGGCTCACATTGATGCTGGTAAAACTACCACTACTGAAAGAATTTTGTATTATACAGGTATAAATCATAAAATTGGTGAAGTTCACGACGGTGGCGCTACTATGGACTGGATGGCACAAGAACAAGAACGTGGTATTACTATCACTTCTGCTTGTACTACTTGCACATGGAAAGGCAAAAGAATTAACGTTATTGATACTCCAGGACACGTTGACTTTACAGTTGAAGTTCAAAGAAGTTTAAGAGTATTAGATGGTGCTATTGCTTTGTTATCTGCTCGTGAAGGTGCTCAACCACAAAGTGAAACAGTTTGGAGACAAGCTAACGATTATAAAGTTCCTCGTTTAGTTTTCGTTAATAAAATGGATAGAGATGCTGCAGATTTCTTTAAATCTGTTAACAGCGTTAAAACTCGTTTACATGGTAACCCAGTTCCTATTCAAATTCCTATTGGACAAGAAGCTAACTTTAAAGGTATTATCGACTTAATTGAAATGAATGCAATTATGTATCATGAAGATGACGGTAAAATTTTTGAAGTTAAAGAAATACCAGAAGAATATAAAGCACAAGCTCAAGAATGGCACGATAAATTAATCGAATCTGTTGCAGAAACTGATGATGCTTTAATTGAAAAATTCTTTGCTGGTGAAGAAATCACTAAAGAAGAATTAAAAGCCGCAATCCGTAAAGGAACATTAGAATTAAAAATTAACCCAGTATTATGTGGAACAGCATTAAGAAATAAAGGTGTTCAACCACTACTTGATGCTATTGTAGATTATTTACCATCTCCAGTAGATGTAGACCATATTACTGGCACAAACCCAGACACTGGTGCTGAAGAAATTAGACCATCAAGCGATGATGCACCTTTTGCTGGTTTAGCATTTAAAATTATGGATGATAAATTCGTAGGAAACCTAACATTCTTCCGTGTTTATTCAGGAACATTAAAAGCAGGTTCTTATGTTTATAATCCTAGAACAAGAAGAAAAGAAAGAATTGGACGTATTGTTCGAATGCACGCAAATAACCGTCAAGAAATTGATGAAATATTTGCAGGTGATATTGCAGCATTAGTAGGTTTAAAAGATACTATTACAGCCGATACTTTATGTGATGAAGATCATCCAATTATGCTTTCAGGTATGGATTTCCCAGACCCAGTTATTGAACAAAGTTTGGAACCTAAAACTAAAGCTGACCAAGAAAAAATGGTTTTAGCATTGATTAAACTTGCTAAAGAAGACCCTACTTTTAAAACTTGGACAGATAGAGATTCAGGTCAAACAATTATCGCTGGTGTTGGTGAATTACATCTAGATATTATTGTTGATAGACTTCGTCGTGAATTCGGTGTAGAAGCCAATATTGGTAGACCACAAGTTGCTTATAAAGAAACTATTAGAACTGCTGTTGAAGCAGAAGGTAAATATATTCGTCAATCAGGTGGTAAAGGTCAATATGGTCATTGCTGGATTAAACTAGAACCTAAAGAAGATGGCGGTTATGAATTCGTTGATGAAATTGTTGGTGGTGTAATTCCAAAAGAATATATCCCAGCTATTGATAAAGGTATTCAAGAAGCTGCTGCAAACGGAATACTAGCAGGTTATCCTGTAGTAGACTTTAGAGTTCATGTATTTGATGGTAGTTACCACGATGTAGATAGTAGTGAAATGGCATTTAAAATTGCTGGTTCTATGGCATTTAAAGAAGCCGCTAGAAAAGCAAATCCAGTTTTACTAGAACCTATCATGAAAGTTGAAGTTGAAACTCCAGATGAATATTTAGGCGATGTTATTGGTGGATTAACATCTCGTCGTGGAATATTACAAGGAACAGAAGCAACACTTGGTATTCAAAAAGTTGATGCTTTAGTTCCACTTGCCGAAATGTTCGGTTATGTTACAGACCTACGTAGTGCTACTCAAGGTCGTGGAACATTCACAATGGTATTCAGTAACTATGCTGAAGTACCTAAATCTATTGCTGATAAAATTATTGGCGAAAGAGCAAAAAGAAATAGTGAAGAATAATTAATAAAAATAAAAATATTTAACATTTTGTTTGCCTTATTTTATTAAATATGATAAAATATAGGCAAGTGAAATAAATATTTCATAAATTTTAGGAGGAAAGAAATAAAATGGCAAAAGCTAAGTTTGAAAGAACAAAACCACATTGCAACATTGGTACAATCGGTCACGTAGACCATGGTAAAACTACTTTAACTGCTGCAATTTGTATGACTTTATCTAAAATCGGCCATGCTCAAGGTATGGAATATGCTGATATCGATAAAGCACCAGAAGAAAAAGCAAGAGGTATTACAATTAATACTGCTCACGTAGAATATGAAACAGAAAAAAGACACTACGCTCACGTAGACTGCCCAGGACACGCAGACTATGTTAAAAACATGATTACAGGTGCTGCTCAAATGGACGGTGCTATCCTAGTTGTTTCTGCTGCTGATGGTCCTATGCCACAAACAAGAGAACACATCTTATTAGCTCGTCAAGTTGGCGTTCCTTATATCGTTGTATTCTTAAATAAATGTGATATGGTAGATGACCCAGAATTACTAGATTTAGTAGAAATGGAAGTTAGAGAATTATTAAATAAATATGATTTCCCTGGAGATACTACTCCAATTATCAGAGGTTCAGCTCAAAAAGCATTAGACGCTGTTAACGCAGGTGCTGATGTTAGAACTGCTCCAGAATGCAAATGCATTTTTGAATTAATGGATGCTGTAGATAGTTATATCCCTGACCCAAAAAGAGATGTTGATCAACCATTCTTAATGCCAGTTGAAGACGTATTCACAATCACTGGTCGTGGTACAGTTGCTACTGGTAGAGTAGAACGTGGTGTTGTAAAAGTTGGTGATACAGTTGAAATCGTTGGTATGGGCGCTAAAAAATCAACAGTTATTACTGGTGTTGAAATGTTCCGTAAATTATTAGACCAAGCAGAAGCTGGTGATAATATCGGTGCTTTACTTCGTGGTATTGAAAGAAAAGATATCGAAAGAGGACAAGTTTTAGCTAAACCAGGCACAATTCACCCTCATACTGAATTCACTGCTCAAGTATACGTTTTAAAGAAAGAAGAAGGTGGTCGTCATACTCCATTCTTTAATGGTTATAGACCTCAATTCTACTTCAGAACTACAGACGTTACAGGAACTATTGAATTACCTCAAGGTGTTGAAATGGTTATGCCAGGCGACAACATTACAATGGATATCAAATTAATCACTGATATCGCTATTGAAGAAGGACTTCGTTTCGCTATCCGTGAAGGTGGCAGAACTGTAGGTTCAGGTGTTGTTACTAAAATTATTAAATAGTTTTAAATAAAATTATCATTTTAATAAGTGTGCTTTTTAGCACGCTTATTTTTTATTGAATTGTTGTAAATAATAATTATTGACAAAATATGTTAAATGTGATATACTAAAAGTAATAAAAGGAGATTAATATGAAGTATTTAGCAAATGAAATAGTATTTTTCTATTTAGACGAAAACAAAATTAAAATTGATTGTGGTATTTTTAACAAGGATAGAAACAAAGTAAAATTCTTTGATGTCCATGGCTGGACAGAAGGATATGAAGCAAAAGTTGAAAGTGTTGCTGATAGAAAAATAAATATTTATAGTAATGGTAAAGCTATAGAATTTAAGTATTATCCTATAACTCTTGCTATGAATGAGTTAAATAATAATGGTTGGGTAAAAGCACATAAAGATAATAAATTTAGTCAATTATTATCAAAATATGGTTATGATTTAAACATTAATTATATTATATCAGACGAATTATTAAATGACCGAGATTTTTGTAACTTAGCTTTAGTTAGTTATTCAGATATTGAACCTATCAAAAAAGAAATTACTGAGATTTTACAAGAACAAAAAGATGATGATTTAAAATATCTTAATGATAAAAATGAAATTAAAAGTCTACAAGATGGTAGAGAATTTTAATTAAAAAAGGGGAATTTTATGAAATATCTAGCAAATGAAATTATTTTTGTTTACGATAATAATGTAACCGAAATAGAACCTTGCATTTTCAATAAAAGTCAAACGAAAGTAAAAACTATTAAAGAAGGTGCTCCTTTTGATATAGAATTAATCAACGGTTATAAATTCAAATTAAGGAAAAATGGGAAAGCAAAAGTAGTAAACTATATAACTATGTATACTGCTATGAAAAAATTAAAAGCAAATGTTTATATTCCTAGAGATGCTAACAATAAAATTTGGCAATTAATTACAAAATTTAATTATGATTTATCAAAAAGAGTCGTTCCTGAAAATCTTTTAGATAACCCAGAATTTTGCAACTTATTTTTAGTTGACAATAAAGATGTTGAAGAATTAATCCCATCTATTAAAGAAATTTTAAAAGAAGAAAACAAGGAATATAAAGAATATTTGAATGCTAAAAAAACCATAAAATCAGTTCAAGATAAAGGTAGAAATTTTTAGTTTTAAACTTAAAAAATTTAAAATATTTTAATAAATATAAAAGACTAAAGAAGAAATTAAATTTCTTCTTTTTTTATAACTAAATAATATAAAATGTGTCAAAAATTATTTAACTTTTTGTTCAAAACTTATCGGTTATAATATAAAGAGATTTTGTAATTTCTAAATTCTACAACAAAACAGTATATTTCACAAAATTCTTTTTTTAGTTATATAAACTAATATGTAAAATTAATAAAGGAGGTTTTTTATGACAATAGAAGGATTACAAGAAATGCAAGAGAAACTTGCAGATTTAAAACATCAAAAATATCTTATAGAAAATATACTTGGTAAATGCAACGATATGAATGTTTGCTCAAGGTTACAAGAAAAGTTAGATAGGATAAATTTAGATATATTGTTTTACGAAAATGAACTTGATATAGATTAAATGTGAGTATTAATTATATTTTAATTGTAAAATATCTTTTTATGTGTTATAATTATAAAGAGGTGTTTTTATGGAATTTTTGCTAGCCGATTTAGATAAAGAAAACGAAAAATATCTTAGAAAAGATATTGATGGCGGAATTTTGAGCGAAAAGTATGAGATTGATAGATATAAATATCAACAATATAATGATGTTGTAGATAATCTTATGCTGGGAAATTACAACGAATTTGGTGAGTATGTTCTTCAAGATGAAATAAAAGAAGAATTATTAAAATGCAGAAAAGTTATTGAAGATAATTATGAAAATATTTTGTTTGTAAAGAGTGAAGAACAAGTTAATGTGTTTAGTTACTTAAATTTTGCAGTAAAAGTTTTAGATAGCAATAAATTAGGTTACAAAGTTGCTATACTAGAATTATTAGAACCGATTTACAAAACAAAAGGTTATATAGAAAATACTCAAGCGACAATAATTAAAAAAATTGTGCTTCCTAATAATGACATTTTTAAGGAAGAAGTTTATAAGGCATTTAACATTATTGTAGATAATTTAAATGGTAAAAGATATGTAAATGATATTGATGAATTTAAAAATATTTTAGATAGAAAAATTAGGCTTTTGTATATAAAAAAGCATATTAGTTTGCAAGACGATTTTATGATGTGTTATAAAAAGAATGTCGAAGAATTAGATAAAACTGAAGAAGGTAAAAAAGTTTTAGAAGAATATAAAAAAGAAGAAATTGTCGCCGAGAAATATCTTAA
The DNA here is from genome assembly GCA_934754445.1 of uncultured Clostridia bacterium. Lineage (GTDB taxonomy): Bacteria > Bacillota > Clostridia > Christensenellales > UBA1242 > UBA7868. The sequence goes on from CAKVHZ010000004.1 coordinate 5,714, forward strand.
AGTTAAAGAAGATGACTACAAATCTAAAAATGAACTATTAACAACTAATATTGAAAAGAACTTTAAAACCGTTCCTAAACTAATAAGTAGAAATATCCTAGAATTAGAAATGAAAAAGGCAAGATTAATAAAACAATTAATTAATAGCCTAGATGAAAGTTTACTTAATGATAAAAAGCCAAAAACGGTTATTAGGGTAATTGAAAAACCTAAAATTAAAGTTGTTGATAAAAAAATGGTAAATAAAAAACAAAAAACATTTAAAAGATTAATGGAAGACGATAGTTTACTAAGGTAGGAGAAATATGAAGAGTTCACAAAAAGTTTTAAAAATTATAAAAGTATTAAAAATAATTTCATTAATTGCATTTATTTGTGCAATAGTAAGTTGTGTTAGTTGTGCATTAGGAAGTGTTTTTGTAGGTGTTTTAGGTAAAGATGAAGAATTTTTAAGATTACTAACTAGTTATGGCATAGAATTTAATTACAATACTTATTTATGCGTTTGCATTAGCGGTGCTGTTGAATGTGCATTTTTAATTCCTATTTATTATTTTGCTAAAAAATTTTTTGCAAGTGTGTTAGAAAAAGGCGAAATATATGATAAAAGTAATGTGAAGTGTATGCAAAAATTGGGCTGGATACATATTATTTTATCAATATCTTGTTCTTTAGTTATAGCAATTTTAGTTACTTGCTTTAAAGTAGATATAGCATTCTCTAATTCATCAACAATTATTCTTGGTATAATTTATTTAATATTTTCATTTTTTGTAGAATATGGTGCAGATATTAAAAAAGAAAATGAAATAATTAAAACTGAAATTGAACAATTTGATAGTAAAGAAGAATAGTAAATTAATAATATTAATATGTAAATTTTGGTAATAAACACAACTAAAAAATACTTATAAAAGTAAAAACTCTTAAACGACTTAAGAGTTTTTTTGTTTATTATTAAATATAAATTTTGTTATACATTTGACATAATTTTAAATAATATATATAATCAAATTATATATTTAAAAAGAATTAAAAAAATGAAGTATATTGCAAAAATTTTATTTAGTTTTGATAAAAATCAACTAAAAATATTTTGCTGATGATTTAATATAGTAGGAGAAAACAATGGATATAAAAGAATTACTTGCATCTAACATAAAATTAGATGGAGTAAATATAGATTTTAAACCTTTAATAACAGAAACTGTTGATAAAAAAATGGGCGATTATTCAATCGCTTGTTTTTCCCTTGCTAAAACCCTAAGAAAATCGCCTATGCAAATTGCAATTGATATAAAAGATAATTTTAAAAATGATAAAGTTGTAGATAAAATAGAAGTTGTAAACGGCTATGTTAATTTCTTTTTAAATAAAGATTATTACATTAAAACAATTTTAGAAGAAATAAATAATAATGAATGTTTTTCTAAAAATGAAGAATTAAAAAGTAAAACAATTTGTTTAGATTATAGTTCGGTTAACCTTGCTAAATATATGCACATTGGTCATTTATCAACAACAATTATTGGCGAAAGTCTAGCACGAATGTATGAAAGTTTAGGCTACAAGGTTATTAGAATAAATTATATTGGAGATTATGGAACTCCTTTTGGCAAGATGCTTTATGCACATCTTACTTGGGGAAGCGATAAAGAACTTAATGAGCGTGGTGTAGATTATTTGCAAGATTTGTATGTTGAATTTTGTAAAAGAGCAGAAGAAGACAAGACTTTAGAAGAACATGCTCGTGAGTATTTTAAAAAGATTTGCGATAAAGATGAAGTTGTGTATCCATTATTTTTAAAAATAATAGAAATTTCTAAAGTTGAAGCAAAAAGAATTTTAGACCTTTTAGATGTTCATTTTGATTCTTGGAAAGGCGAAAATGCTTATAGCGAAGAACTTGATAATGTTGTTAAACTACTTAGTGATAAAAATTTATTAGTTGAAAGTCAAGGAGCAAAAGTTGTTGATTTAGAACAATATAATTTAGGAACTTGCTTAATTCAAAAAAGTGATGGAACAAGTTTGTATGCAACTCGTGATATAGCGGCATGCATTGATAGATATAATACTTATCATTTTGATAAAATGATTTATGTTACAGCAGTTCAACAAAAATTACATTTTCAACAATTTTTTAAAGTCTTGGAATTGTTAGGCTATGATTTTAGTAAAAACTTAGAACACGTATATTATGGCATGTTTTCACTTCCTACAGGCAAAATTGCATCAAGGAAAGGTAAACAAGCAGTTTTAGTAGATTTAATGGACTATGCTTTAAATAAAGTAAATAACATAATAAGTAATCGTGATTTTAGTAAGGAAAAGAAAGATGAAATTGCTAAAAAAATAGCGTATAGTGCTTTAAAATTTACTCCACTTAAAAATGAAAGAATTAAAGATACAGTTTTTGATATTGAAAATGCATTTAGTTTTGACGGGGATACTTCGGCATACCTTCAATATACCTATGCTCGTATTTGTAGTATTTTAAGAAAAGCAGGAAAAGAGATAGATATTAAAAATATAGATTATTTTACTTTAAATTCAACAAATGTAGCAAATCTTGTTTTATTATTAAATAATTATAAATCTAATTTACTAAAAGCCTTAGAACTTCAAGAACCTTGCGTTTTATGTAAATATACTCTAGATATTTGTAAAATGTTTAACAAGTTCTATACACAAGAAAGAGTTGTAACTGAAGATGAAAATTCAACTAATGCAAAATTATTTTTACTACTAAATATCAAAAAAATTTTAACAAAACTGTTTAGTTTAATTTGTATAGATACAATTGAAGAAATGTAATAAAAAACACTAGTTACAAAACTAGTGCTTTTTATTAAGCGATTATTTCTTTTTGCCTTTCGTTTTGTCATTCTGTTTCAATATTTGTTTCAGTGTTTTCTAATATTTGTTTTTCTTGTATTTTGAGTTTTTAATAAATTCACTATATAAATTTATATACTATTTAAATTTCTAAAAAACATCATTAAGTATTTACATTTTTAAACAAAAATTATAACTAGTTTTGTTAAAGAAGATAAAGTATGTTTGTTTTATGGTATAAATATTGAATTTTCTAGTTTGAGAATGTTTGACAAAATGTATTTATATTGCAATAATATTAATATTAAATATTTTTACAATAGATTAACTTTTAAATTTAAAGTAGATTAGTATGTTAAAATTATAAAATGTAAATATTTGGGGAAAAGAATAATGAATAATTTAAACAACAAAAAAATTGGTGTGCTTTGTCACATTACTAGTTTGCCATCAAAATATGGTATAGGAGATTTAGGGGAAGAAGCATTTAAGTTTATAGATTTTTTAAAAAACAATAATTTTAATGTGTGGGAAGTTTTACCGCTTAACAAAATTAACGATTTTAATTGTCCTTATGGAACAAACAGTGCATTTGCTTTTGAAGAACTTTTAATAAGTTTACAACCTTTTATAACCCTTGGTATTTTAAGTGAAAAGGAAGTATTGCCTTTAACAAAATTAAGCCAAGAAAAAGTAGATTATGCAAGTGTAAGAGAAATAAAAACAAAACTATTTAATGAAATTTATAGTAGATATGGTAAAAATTTTAAAAACCAAATTGATAAATTCTTTGAAAATAATAAAGGTATTTACGAGTATTGTGTTTTTGCAAGTTTAAAAGATTATTATAAAGTTAAAGTTTGGCGAGATTTCCCTGAAAGAATTAGAATGCATGAAAAAACTGCCATTAATAAAATTCTTCCACAAATAAAAGAAGATGTATATAGATATGGTTATCTTCAAATGATATTTATTGAACAATTTGGGGAAATTAAAGAATATGCTCATAAAAATGGTATTGAAATTTTAGGCGATGTCGCAATTTATTGTGAACCAGCATCTTGCGATGTATGGGCTTATAAAGAAATTTTTAAACTTGACAAAAATCTTCAACCTACTTGCTATGGTGGTGTTCCTGGCACTATGGCTGGCAATGAACAAAATTGGGGAACTTGTATTTACGATTGGGATATGCTTAAAAAGAATGAATATTCTTGGTGGGTTGATAGAATTCTTAATTTGCTTAAAAATTTCGATATTTTAAGAATAGACCATTTTATGGGTGTTGTAAAACACTATGAAATTCCTGCGAATGCAAAAAATATTAATGGACACGAATGGGTTTTAGGTGGCGGAGATGACTTTTTAAAAGTTTTATTTAAAAAAGTTCCGCAAAAAAGTTTAGTTGCAGAAGATTTTGGCGATAGTCCAAAAGAGTGTCAAGAACTTATTAATAAGTATAATATAAAAAATATGCGAGTTTTACTATATGCTTTTGATGGTAACGAAAATAATACTCATCTTCCACATAATGTAAAAGAAAATTCAATATATTATATAGGCACACATGATAATGGAACTTTAAAAAGTTTTGTAAATGACCTAGATGAAAAACAAAAAGAAAGCATACTTTCGTATTATAAACTTGATAAAAATTGTAGCCAAGAAAAACTTATGGATACAATTATTAAAAGTGTTTTAAATAGCAAGTCAGATTTCGTGATTTTTAGAACACAAGATTTGTTAAATGAAGATGACACTAGAAGAATGAATATACCTGGTGTTGCAGCAGGTCAATGGGAATATAGACTTGATAAAAACTATGCAAACTTATATAGAAAATATAATGTTTTAGGACTTTGTAAATAATTATTATAATTTCAATATAATTTTACATATATAAAGGCTATTGAAGATAACCTTAACATTTTCACAAGAAGCGTTTAAAGGTTAACATTTTTAAATTTTATTTAAACTTGACTTTTTATGTTATTTATGTTAAATTTATTTTATTAAAAGTAGGAGATTTTATGAAATTTTATCATGCAAGTGATGTTGACAATTTAAAAGAATTAGCACCACAACAATCAAACTATATCCAAAATCCAACACTGTTTTTTTCTTCCAAAATTGAAAATGTACTTATCTATCTTGCAAACCCTGTAAAAAGGTTTTATGAAAAAAAGTATGGTAAATCGAACCAAATTTTTCAAAAATTTGCAACTTATGGTTTTAACAAAGAAAAACTTTTGTTCATAGACGAATACTATCCAAATGCTTTACAAGAAAATTTTGGTAATGTATCTGGATATATTTATGAAATAGAAACCGAGCCAAGCAATCTTGTGGAAAATAAAATACCTTTTGTTTATTCCACAAATCAGCCACAAAAGGTTATTAATTGCACATATATTCCAAATGCTTTAGACTTAATTTTAGAGTTTGAGCAAAAAGGTTTAATAAAAATTAATCGTTATGAAACATTGAGTGAAAAAAAGATGCAAATAATTAAGCAACAAATAAAAGATTGCTTTGCAAAAACTGACGATAAAATCTTTAAAGAATTTCTTGTTGAAAAATTTCCAGATTTTAAATTGGAACAAAGCACCGATGTTGAAGATTTGCTAAATAAATAATAAGCGAAAAAACTAGCAAAGATAAAAATTTGCTAGTTTTTTATAAGAAATGTAAGTTTGATTACTTTTTTACTTTTGTTTATTGTTTTTATTTTCAGTTGGGGTTTTTAATGTTTTTATAAAATGACTTAATATTAAAACAATTTCTATAGGTAATCCTAAAAGGAAAATTAACCATAAGTGATATTGAATAAATTGACAATATAAACTTGCAATTAACGACCAAATAAAAAGTGATGAAATATATAAATTATAACTTTTTTTACCCCAAAGTCTATTAAAATAATATAAAACTATACTACTTGCGGGAATTGACCAAACAAAAACTTGCCAAAGGATAAAATGGTTATAAATTTTACAATATAAAAATATTACAATGGCAACTAACCAAACTATAGTAGTGGATAAAATTGTGCAAACAATTTTATTCGCTTTTTTATTTGTTAATTCTTGAGTTATTACTTCTTTAGAATGTTCTTCAAATAGATATGTTAGTGGAACACCTAAAGTTTCGCTTAATAGTTGCAAAGTTTCTATGTCGGGTAGAGATTCGCCTTTTTCCCACCTAGAAATTGCTTTGTCTGAATAATGTATTGCTTCGCCTAATTCTAACTGAGTTAGGTTTTTTTGTTTTCTTAACATTACAATATTGTTAGAAATTATTTCTTTTATATTTTCCATATTTTATTTTATCATAATTTTTTTTAAAAAAGCAATTATTTTGCTAAAAAAGGCTAATTCTCGAAATATGGGAGTTATTTTTTTTAATTCTCACATGCAAGAACTAAAGTGTAGAGTTAAAATTTAAGACTTCTCTTTACAATAAGAATATGTTTAGTTTATAATTGTGCCGTGCTAAAGGATGAAATTTAATGAGAAAGAAAAAAGAAACTAATCAAGAAGTTATTAAAGCAAAAAAACAAATGAGAATCACAACATTATTAATTATAATTTTTGTTGGACTATTTGTTGGTATATCAATTGGTATATATTTTAATTCTCTTAAATTAGACCCAAACAGATATAACTTTGATATTAATACTTTAGTTGATGATGTAGAGCCTATAAAAATTGAGGCAAAAACAGAATCTCCACAAGAGTTAGGTGCTACTAAAAGTTGTGTGCTTGCGTTTTATACAACTTTTAACTATCAAAAAGTTGAAATTATAGGTAATGGTCTTGTTGTTGCTAAAGCACCTTTTGTAGGAAATGTAAATCAAATAATTAATGCTAGAACAATAAGAGTTGGCAACAAACTTTTTACGGAAAATGTAAGCGTTAGTAAATATGCAAAAGCACTAAATAGATATTATGTTACTGATGATAATATTTTGCACTATAGTGGTAGTTTATCAAACAATATTGTTACATGGAACACAAATGCTGACAATATTAGTAAAGATGCAACAAAAACTATGGCACAATATAAAGAAAAATATAATTGCACAATGTATGATTATATGAATTATATTGTCTCTTCTAAAACTGTCGTAACTTCTAGTGAAGTTGAAATAAATGAAGACGGTAATTTTGCTTTTACTTTAACATTAGATAAAAGTAAATCGGTTGTTAATTATGTTAAAACTATGAAAGATACGGGGGGATTAGCAGATTATCCAGATTTTACTTCTGACCCTAAAATCACATTAACAATTGATAAAGATTATAGAATTTTAAAATTTGTAAGCGAAGAAACTTACAATGCGAATGTTGGAATTTCGGCAAAATCAACTGGAACATTAACAAACACCTTTAAGTATGATGAAGATTTTGCTATTCCCGAGCTTACAGATACAACAGAAATTAGTAATTAGAGGATTATATGAAAAAAATTTTAATATATATATTTACTTTTATATTAACTGTTATTGCTTCGGCCCTTGGAACAATTGGCATAAACAATATTTTTTTGCAGGCGAGTTCAAAGGGTAATCAAGAAAATCAAACTACAGTTACTCCCACAAAAGAAAAATCAGACGGCGAAAAATTACTTGATGGACTTTTAAGTTTAAATGGAATAAACATTAATTTAAATGTGAATTTATTAAATAATAATACATCTACACAACTTATGAGTGTTTCAAGCGAAAACAAAAATAATGTTAAAACAAATATTAAGTTTAATGGCAGTTTTAGTATTCAAGATTTAGAAAACATTAAATTAAAAGGGACATTAACTATCACTAATGCAAGCACCAACATTGTTTTAAATATTTCATTCTTAAATAATGTTTTATACCTTTCTAATGATTCTATGAATATAAAACTAGAAGTCGCTAGTTTAACAAAAATCTTTGATTTACTTCCACAACTTGGACTAAACCTAGATTTAGGTATTGATATGGGTAGTATAGATTCGCAAGAATTACTATCTAACTTACAAAATCTTAAAGCTGAAGTTTTAGAAGATGGCAGTTTAAAAATGCCTTTTAAAATAACTGATGATTTATGTTTAAATATTTTTGCTGATAAAGATTATGTGGTTACAGGTATTGAAACTGATATTTTAAAAATAAAAAATAATCTTTTAAAAATTGATGCAGTTATTAATAAAAATGAAGAATTGCAAATTGAAAGCCCAGATGTTGATGATAGTTTTGCCGATGTTACAAAAACAATAAACATTCTAGACAATGTAAAAGATGTTTTAAGTAGCAAAAATTTACATGTTTATGTAAATGCTAGTTCTGTAGGTAAATTACAAGCAAATCTAAAAGGTGATGTTTATTTAGATTTTAACAATAAATTTAATTTGCTAACCATTTTGAAAGTTGAATATAATAATAAAACTTATGATGTAACTTTTAGTTGTTTAAATGACACAATTTATTTATCTTTAAATAACTTAAAATTTAAAATAACTAAAGAAAATTTAGAAGAAACTATTGACTTTATTGTTAAAGAGTTTAATCTAGACAAAACTGAAATGTTCAAGACTTTTAATTCAATTACTAATTTTGACTTAAAGAGTATAAAAAATAATATAAATAATATTGATATAAATAACTTACTAGAATTTTCTAAAGGCAATGAAAATTCAATTTGTCTAAAAATTAATAGTAAACTACTAGGCATAGAAGAAGACTTTAATGTTGAAATGAAATTTGATGATGAAAAATTTAATGGCATAGTTTTATCAAACATTAATGTTTTAGATAGTGTTGTTAATGCCGAAATTACATATAAAGATAACTTTGATATGATAGAAATTGATACAAAAGAATATCAAAGTTTAGAAAATTTAAAAGATTTTATAAAATCAACAAAAACTACAATTGATAAATATTTAAACGAAAAACAATTTGGAATAAAATTAACTGATTTTAATATTGTTTTAAATAATCAAAGTTTTTTTGTAAACGGAACAATATTAGTGAACTTAAAAAATGCTATTAAAGAAAATAACGAGTTTGATATCAGCAATTTAAATGGTTATGCAAACTTAACTTTATTAAATAATCAAAAAACTTATAATGTGATAATCCATCTACAAAATGGGCGAGTATATTTATCTTATAATAATTTAAATTTAAGCGTAGATATAAATAAAGTAAAAAATGTAGTAGAAATAGTAAATCAAATTAAATTTATAAGTGAAAGTTTAAATAATATTAATTTTACAGAAACTACAATGCGAGAACTTATAGAAAAATCTAAACAACAATCAAATCAATTTAAATTTGCCCTTTCAGATGTTTTAAGTTCAAGCACCATAGAAAAATTTAAAAACACATTAAAAACTAATTTAAACGATTTTAACTTAGATGATATAAAACAATTTAGTTTATCAGATAAACAATTATCAATTATTTTAGCTAAAACTTTATTTAATCAAGATAATGACATTGAATTAAATTTAGGATATGATAAATTAATTAATGAAATAAGTTTTAATTTAATTAAAGTTAAAACTATGAGTGTTTGTGGAACAGTTAACTTGTTAGAGAACTATCAAGTACCTTTAATTGACAAAAACATTTATTCAAGTTTAGATTCTATTGAAAACTTATTTAATGCTATTTCTAACACTGCAATAGATATTGTTGATGATAAACATATCACTTTTGATTTAAACACTGAGTTTATTAACACAAAATTTGAGAAAAATTCTAAAGATGTTATCACTAAAGAAACAGAAACTTTAATATCTTTACAACCTTCAAGTTTTGCTAGTTTTGATTTTAGTGATGCGTATAGTTATGAAAAAAATAAAAACAATTTTGACTTTAAAAAATTAAAAGCTCAAATTACTTTTAATGTTAATGTAACGACTAAAATTTATCCTTACGAAAATGGTGTAAAAAATAATACTCCAACTAAAACAGTAAACAACACACATAATTTAGAAATCACTTATTTAAATAATGTTATTTACATTAAATTTAATAAAATGTATGCAAAAATAAGTGGGGATAGCATTAAAGGCATTATCTCTACAGTTTGTGAAATGTTAAACATAGATGTTAATGAAAATTTAATTCAAAATATCAAAAATTTGATTTCACAAAATGGTGATAGCAATAATTTATTAGAAAAATTAAACGATTTAATTATAAATAGCATTAATTTAACAGACTCTAACCTAAAACTAGATTTAACAACGAGTAAAATTGGTAATTTAAAAATCAACTTAGATTATAATAATTTAGGATTAAGCAAATTAAATATTAAAAATTTAAAATTAAAAAATAATCAAATAAATAACTTAGATATTAATTTGAAAGAATTTGAACCAATTTCTTATAATTTAAACAATAATTACATAGATTTATCAAATATTGACGAACTTTTAATAGCTGTTAAAAACACTACAGAATTTAACGATTTTGAAATAGATGGAAGCATTAATTTAAAATTAAAAGTTTTAAGCGTAAATATTGACTGGAATATTCCATTGAATGCAAAAGTAAAACTTTTAGATGAAGGTTTTGAAGCATCTATCAAAATTGGTGCAATTCCAGTTATTCCAGGTGTGAATGATGATACTCCTTATAAAGCTGGTAACACAGTTAGTGGAATTTACTCAGCACTAAATAGAATTTTAAATGTTTATATTAAAGATAATATGGTTTACTTCCATAGGTCAGAAGAAGTGCCAGTATTCTTAGTAGATAATAGAATTTATGAAAAGAAACTAAAAATTCATATTGATACACTTTTAAACGACCCACTATATTATGTTTTACAATACGGTTTTGGCTTTAGTGATTCAATTATGAGCGAAATAAGCAAATCATTTAAAAAAGAAAGAGAAAATCCTTTAGATTACTCAAACATTTTAAAAGATTTTAGTAGTAGTTCTAATGCTTATTCTTTAACTTTAAATTTAAAAGAACTTGTAGAAAATGATAAATTAGACACAATGACTTTAGGTGTAATCACTAAAATGTTTAATGAAAAATCTATTATTGGTGCAATAAACTTTAATATGTATATGCCATTAACCGATAGTGTTAATATTACTTTAAGTTCAAACGAATTGTTGCATAAAAATATAGGTCAAACTATTAATTTTGATAATGTTTATGAATATATTAATAATAATTCTCAATATAAAGAAGGGGCAGAGTGGGATGCATATAATGGTGACTGGCAACTTGCTGGTCAAAGAAAATTCACTCTAAGTTTTGAAACTAATAGCAAGCAACAACTAGAAAATATTGTTGCAATTGCTGGTTCAAAAATCACTCTTCCTACTTTAAATAGTTATTATCAAGATGAAAATAAAACAAGAAAAACTTATACATTCGCGGGTTGGTATACAACTAAAACTTTTGATAAAAATACTGAGTATACAAGTAATGTAATGCCAAGAAAAGATACTACACTTTATGCTAAGTGGGAAGTAACTACTTTAAATTATATTACTATTCATTTTGTTACTAATGGTGGAAGCGAATTAGAAGATTTATGCGTTCTTGAAAATTCAGTTATAAGTTTACCCCAATATTTTGAATTAATTACTATCGAAAACGATTTAGGTATATTTACTAAACAATTTGATGGTTGGTGCTTAGATGAAAATTGTGAAGTTATGTTTGAAAATAATATTGCCCCAAATAGCGATATCACTTTATATGCAAAATGGTCGGTTATTGATAGTAAAGAAACATATTTAGTAACAATTTATGATAATGCAGAAAAAATATCAACAAGAAGAGTTTTAGAAGGAAATTCCATAACTCTTGCTGGTAATAAATTCACAAGCACAACTAAATATTATTTAGATAGTGAATATAAAACCGAAATTGATATTGCTTCGTTTGTAATGCCAAGTAACGATGTTGTTATTTATATAAAAAATGAATATAACGTAACGGTTAAATCTGATTATGGTGTAGTTACAAATAATACTATATCAATTTATCAAGGTAGCATTGTAGAAATTGTTAGTCAACAAGATTATTTTGAAGATGATGGCACGCAAACTGAAAGAACAATCTATACTTTTAATGGTTATTATTATGGTGGCGAAAAAATCAATGATATTTCAAATTTTATCATGCCAAATAAAGATGTAACAATTGTTGCAAATTGGACTATTGTAGTTAAACAATATGTTACTATTACCTTTAATGTAAACTGGGCTAAACCAGATAGTTGGCAAGATAACAATAGTAATGCTTTTGGTAAAATAACTTGCAAACAATCAGCAGTAGCACTGCAAAGTTTTAAAATTTTAGAAGGTTATTCATTTAATCCATCAATTTATACTGCACAGTGCAGTTATGAATATAGGGCAGTAGGAATTAAAAAAACATATAAATTTGTTGTTCATTCTTGGAGCATTAACGGAACAAAACAACTTTCTTACAACAAATTAGCAACCGAACCCAAAACAGAAAGTTATGATGTTTTAACAAATTTAACAATTACCGAAGACACAATTTTATACGCTGTTTGGAAATACGCAGGTTAATAAAAAATAGAAAAAGGTTAATACTTTTTCTATTTTTTTATGTATATAAATATGTATTTATATGTCTATTTTAATAATTCTTTTAACGCAACTTTTTTGCTTTCAGGAAGATTTTTAATGATAGATAAGTTTGATTTGTCAATTTTATAACAGTTTACATCTTCATAAAAAAATTCTTCTGGGGTAATTCCACAAGCGTCTATAATATCTAAAACAATTTTCATAGAAGGTTCAAATTCACCTGCTTCCATTTTTGTAATATAGGCAGAATTTTTGCCAATAGTTAAACTTAATGCTCTTGCACTATAATTTGCTTTGTTTCTAAAATATCCAATTCGCCTTATAACTTCTTTTAAATCCATAAAATGTCCCTTAATTTTATATTGTTTATCTATACAATAATTATACTTTTAATAATAAATTAATATTATTCGTTTAAAATGATAAATCTAAAAATTTCGCAACATTTTATTGCTTATAATGAAATATTTTAAATACTATTGACTTTTTAGGGAATGTTATATATAATTATAGATAATAAGAACCAAATAATACTATTATATTGTAAATTGAGTTTTTAATTAAAAATTTAAAAAATGTAATTTAAAAAAACAATTTAAGAAATTTTATGGTATAATTGGTTATAATTAAAACAAAGGAGCGAAATATGAAAATTAGTGATAAAGATATAAGTGAGATGGTTGAAAAATACAAGAAAAAAACAAAAAAGAAATGTTATGAAATGCAACTATTTGTAGCAGATTATGATGACGAAATTAAAATTTTAGATGATAAACTTGGTGGAAGACCATATCTTCCTGTTGGTGAAAAATATCCAGTAGACAAAAGAGGGAATCCTATGCCTCTTCTTTTACAAATTAATTTAAAAAATGTTGACTTAAAAAATTATCCAAAACAAGGAATTTTAGAAGTGTTCACAAACATTGAGTATCCAATGGAATATCAAGTTAAACTTTTTGAAGAAGGTCTTGAATATCAAACAGAATTTCCAGAAACAAAAGCATATTACAATGGCGAAGAGTTTGAATATTTTGTTAAAAAACCACTTTTAGTAAAATTAAGAGAAACAACTATGCACATGCCAACCACTAATTACAAAAGCAGGAAAATTGGTGAAAAAATTTTCAAAGAACAATTTGAAAATAAAGTTAGCAAGGAAGAACTTGACGACTTTTTAAAAAATAAGTTTAGAGATTTTTGGGACGACAAACTTGATGATGAGATTGATAAACATTTAGATTATTATTGGTTTAACTTTGGTGGATATCCAAATTTTAGTCAATATGATGCAAGACTAGACCTAAGACCAAGGAAAGATGAATGCGTTTTTTCATTTGACCCAATTGGTTATGAAGATTATGTTGAAATTGGCGATAGTGGAACAATGTGGGGATTTATGACAAAAGAAGATTTGAAAAACGGCAAGTTTGAAAATATGTTTGTTGACTATGATTGCTGTTAAAAAAGGAAATTTTTATGAATAATGTTATAAAAATTAAAAAAGAAGATTTATTTGACCAAAAAGTAGGAAACTATTTATATGAAGAAAATGGCGAACTATATTTTTGTAGTAAGCCAAGTTCAGCGATGTTTGAACTAAAAAGAGATTACAAAAATTATGATGAAACTTTAAATCATCACATGAATTTTGATGACTATGTTCAAAAATTTTTAGAAATTTGTGCAAAAATAGAGAACAAACCATCACTTATATTTTTAAACTATGTTCCAAAAAATGTTATGATACTAAATGAAACTGAAGGAAGTTATAAAAGAAATTATAGTTTTTTGACAAATCTAACAAGTGATGAAGATTTTGAAACACTTAATACAAAGCCAAGTATTATTTGTGAACCAATAGGAGTTATGGAAATTTTAAGACAACTTGTTGAAACAAGAAGCGAAAATGAACCACAAACCGATGTTTTCGTATTTTTCAATGAACCTGAAAAATATTGCAACTTAGATGAATGCCCTGGCATTGATTCCATTCTAACTGCTTGTAAAAATCGTAGAATTTATTTAGTTTTTAATTTCGTAAATTCTTATAAATTCATTGAAAGATATGGAATAGAGAGTTATGATTTAATAGAAAATTATTGTTCGGTTAAATTTATTTGCAACTTTAACGGAGTTGTAGATATTCAACCAACCAATAAAGTGGACTAAAGGAGAAAAAATGAGAGTATATAGTAAAAAATTAAAAAACAGATTTAAAGATTTAATTAGCGAAATTGACAATAATGACAACTTAAATAAAAGACAGTTTGCCGAGGAAAAGGTTTTGCCGTTCTTGTTTGACTTATTTGATGAAATTGTGGCTAACGATGGTTTAGATAAAGTAGGGCATGGATTTATTGAAAATGCAGGTGTTAATATGGCGATTGATCGAACTTTATCAGGAAATAACTTTTGTATTGAAAAAAATAATTTTTTTAAAATGTGGAACAATGGCTATCCATTATATGCATTAGAAAACAATATGCGTTCGGTTTTTCATGAAGCTAGACATCTTATACAAAGAGAATTGGTAATGGAAAATGATATTTTGAAATTATCGCCATATTCAATAATTTATGCAAAAGAAGAAATGATTGCAGTGGTTAATTATGATTTTTATATAAAAAATCATGATGAGTTTTTAATGGAAATTGAAGCAAATAGTAAAGCATGCACAGGAAGTGCGGAATTCATTTCTAGTGCTATGCCAAATTCCGATTATGCTACACAATATGCGGACGAAAATGATCCTGAGTCTGAATTTGCTTATGTTACACCAATATCAAGTTATTTTAAAGATTCTGATTATTGGGTTAGAAATAAAAGTTATTTAATTTCTAATGCATTTGATAATGCCTTAAAAGAAATGTCAGAAGTAAGTCTGCTAAGTACATTTAGAGGTCATCCTATTCTTAAATTGGCTTATCATGAAGATGGGACGAAAAAAAGCCTTGAAGAAATATTGTCTTTGCGTAAAGATATTATTAAGGCTAATTACAAAAATTTGCAAAAAATAATAAAAGTTGATGACTACAAAACTACTATTTCATGTCATATCAACAAAATATTTGCAGTAATTATTTCAACTGATAAAGAATTAAGTGAAGATTTTGAAAATTATCTAAAGCAAAAAGAAGATGAAAAGGCGAGTAAAACAGATGATTCTACATTGAAACTAGAACAAAAATACAAACCAAAATCTCCTGAATTTATAAAAAATCAAAAAAATAAAAATGAAAGAACATTGTAAAATTAAAACTCTATAATAAGATAAATAATTAAAATTTTGAACGCACCAAAGCAAATGTTGGTGTGTTTTTTACTTATCAAGTAAAAACTTAGTATAAGTTCTTAAAATATATGTTATAATCAAAAAGAGTTTATTTAGAAGTGTGTCGCTAACCCAATGATTTTTAGTTATAAATAAAAATTTTGTAAAAATAGGGGAATAAGAACCTGCTTAGCATACCCATGTGTTTCTAAAAAAATCGCCAAAATCCCAGGGAAATAAAGCGTTTAGCGATTTTTAATGAGTGGAGCTAACGAGCAGACTCGAACTGCCGACCTTTCGCTTAGCAAAACTCTGTTCTAACACACAAGAGTTTTGCCCTATCTCCTAAATCGCCCATAAAATAAGCGAATTTGAGATATAAAAAATCAATTAGTGTAGTAAGATTTTAGTTTACTACACTTTTTTACACCTAAATTAACAATTTTAGTGAAATTAAGTGTTCTAAAACTATATAAAACTGCCTAAAACTTTTGTAGGCTTTACAAAAAATGTTTATATATTTGTTGACTTTCACAACAAAATGTGGCAAATTATTGTTGTGAAAGTCAACGAGGTGTGAAATGAGAAACTATACCAAATTATTAGAACTTGCAAAACAAAATAATGGTAAAATGTCATGATATTCATAGAATAATTTGTGACTTGTTTAGCAATAAGTATGTTGGAGATAAATTTGTTCAAATAGAAGCTTTGAAAAATTATTTAAAACTACCAAACAAAGATACTGTTAAACTAATGAAATATGCAAAGGTTCTTGGTGTTGACAAACAACTAAGAGAAAAGTTAGAGGTACTGATTTAATGAACACATCAAACAATTGAAGGTTTTAATTAACAATAAGGTAAAACAGTATAATCTTAATCCACAAATTCTTTTACAATTAATATACAACAATATGTATAAGATAATATACAAGATGTTTGACTTTTTATTTTTTATTGGTTATAATCTATTTGTACAAAAATAAGTGAGGTTTTTAAATGGAAGATAGATATATTCCACCATACGAGATAACTGATGAAATGTTGGAATTTGTTTCCGAAATAATGGAAAATTTAGGCAAACTTTCGGGTGTTAATGAATTGGAAAAATTACCAAGGCTTCGCAGAGTGAGCAGAATAAAGTCTATTCATTCTTCATTAGCAATTGAAAACAATACACTTTCTATTGAACAAGTAACAGATGTCATCAATGGGAAAAGGGTTCTTGCTCCACAAAAAGATATTGAAGAAGTCCACAATGCTTTTAATGCTTACGAAAAATTAAGTGAAATAAATCCATATAGCGTTGATGATTTATTGAAAATTCACGGCATTATGATGAATGGTCTTGTAAAGGAAGCAGGAAGTCTTCGCTCAGGACAAGTTGGAGTTTATAATCAAGATGGCAAAGTTGTTCATCTTGCTCCACCAGCAGATTTTGTTCCACAACAGTTAGGACAACTTTTTGATTGGGCGAAAAACAGCAATGCAAATATGTTAATTAAATCGAGTGTTTTTCATTATGAGTTTGAATTTATCCACCCATTTAATGATGGTAACGGAAGAACTGGAAGACTTTGGCAAACAGCATTGCTTGCTAGTTGGAAACCAATATTTGCTTGGATACCTATTGAAAGCATTATTAAAGATAATCAAGAAGATTATTACAATGCAATCACTTTATCTACTAGTCAGGGCAAATCTAATATCTTCATTGAGTTTATGCTAGATGTAATTAACAAAGCAATTAAAGACATAATAACCGACACTAGAAATCACTATAACCATATCAACAATCAAATTACAGAACTTATGAAAGTGGTTGAAAGTTATCCACAATCGTCAACGGAACTTATGGAAAAATTAAACCTAAAATCTCGTTTAGGATTTAGAAAGAACTATTTGCAACCCGCCCTAGATGCCGGACTAATTGGAATGACCGAACCCGACAAACCAACAAGCAAAAATCAAAAGTATTTTAAGATATAGTAGGTGTAAATATGGGCGGATATGTAGAATTTGGAAAAATAGAATATATAAATGAAGACAAAACTCCAATGAATGAAGAAAAAGAAAAGTTTTTGAAATATTTAAACTTGTATAGAAATGCCGGCAATTTTATTTCGATCGCCTTAAACACTATTGACCAACTTACCAGCAAGAAAACAAAACTGGCACAATTTGCTCCTGCATTTGTAAATTGTGTTCACTACTCTTTTTGGTCTACAAGTGTAATACTTTTAAATTGTTTTTATTCTCGTGGCGATGATTTGTCAATTTTTTCTTTTATGGAATACATGAGAAATAACTACAACAAAATTTTTACTGGTAAGTTTTATGATATTTATATTCATTCAGACAGAAAAGAAACAAAAAAAATAAAATTTGGCAAAAAAGAAATTTTTGAACGACTTAATCAATGTGAAAACATAATTAAAGAGAATAATGAATTATTGGAAAAACTTGATACATTTAGGAATGAAATGTTTGCACATTTCAGTGAAGACAAAAGAACAAATTAGAAAATCAACACCTTAATATCAAAGAATTACAAGAACTTTTATCATTGACAGAAAAAATAATTAACAATTTAAAAATTCCTTATGATAGAACTTTTGAAAGCTTTGAACCGGTAAACTCAAAAGATATATTAGGAATTGAACACATTTTAGAATTATACGAAGAAAATCGTGAATTGATAAAAAGCGAACACATAAAAAATATTTAAAAAAGAAGACTGATTAAAGTCTTCTTTATTGTTAGATGTAAATTATTGGTTTGTTTATCTTTTGAGCATATTTTACTGTGCGGTAGGCACCGCTTTTGTAGGTTTCTTCTATGTGGCAAACTAGAATATCGCTATTATCAACAATCCACTCGTTTCGTTTTGTGATTTTTTGTTTGTAATGCAATTCTTCTATCTCTGGAAATATTGAACCATCATAGCAAGATGGCAAATCATACTTTTCTTTGTCGTGGTGGTAATATGTTAAAATTTTATAGATTTTTATTTGTGGATATTTTCGTTTAAGTTCAAACACGGCATTGGTACACTTTTTATCAAAAGCACCATAGTGTCCGTCATAAAAGATGGTGTAACCTTTATTGATTAAATCTTCTAGAACTTCTGGCAATTTGTTTTCTACGCCAATGCAATGCCACTCGTATCTATGACCAGCAAAAGCCACAACTTTTTCTTTATTTTCCATATTGTTCCTTTTAAGAAAACAAATAATAGATGGTAAAATCAATAAGTTTTTAATATCATAAATTCTTATGGTAGGTGTAAAAAAATAAATGGCTTTTAATTAGAAAAAGCCAATTAAAGTAAAGAAAATGAATAATATTTTAGTTAAAAATCAATCAAAATTGCATTTTTGCATATAAAAAAGACCAACTATCATAAGAATAGGTGGCTTTTAATTATGGTTATCAAAAATAATTTTAACAAATTTTCAAAATATAAATTTACTCCCTTAATTTGTGAGCTTACGATGTCCTTATAATAATGGGAGACAAGATGAAAGCGACACCTTTAGGTGGCATTTTCATAGGGTCGACATTATTTCAATCAAGAAAATTTGCCTTGGCAAAAAATTGCACAGCAATTTCAATGCGATAGCAGTATTTTCTTCAATTATAAAGATAGAAGGGCAACCTTTACAAGTTAAAATAAATAAGGGGGGGGAAATTTTATATGAAACTTAAAGAATGGCTAAGTGTATGGCTAGAAAAATACACAAAACACACTGTGAAACTGCGAACCTATGACCGATACAAATACATCATAGAAAAGCACATCAATCCAAAACTTGGAGATTATGAATTAGATGACCTAAATGGTGAGATTTTTCAAGACTTTGTTTTGAGTGAACTTGAAAATGGCAATCTAAACACAAACGGAAAACTTGCTAACAACTCTGTTATTGGAATTGTGAATGTTTTGAAAGGTAGTATGGCACTTGCAAAGTCTTTGGATAAGGTGAAAAGAGATGAAATAAAGAAAATAAAGTTGCCAAGTCCAACCGAAAAACCGGTCACTGCTTTTGAAAAACATGAACAAGAAAAGATTGAAAAGTATTGCCTTGCTTCAAACAAAAGTAATTACATTGGAATTGTAATTTGTCTTTATACTGGAATTAGACTTGGAGAACTATTGGCACTCACTTGGGAAGATATAGATTTTCAAACTGGAATTATGAGCATTACAAAAACTAGTTATAGAATTAAAGAGAATGGCGTGCCTAGAATTGTGATAGATAATCCTAAAACCAAAAATTCAAGCAGAGTTATACCGCTTCCAAAAGCATTATTAGATATTTTGAAGAAAATTAAGAAAACATCTAATTCAAAATATGTTATATCAACCCGCAACGGTGGAATTGTTGGAATAAGAGCATATCAAAGAACTTATGAAAGAATTTTAAGTAAAATTGGAGTTGGTTATAAAAACTTCCACTCACTTCGTCATACTTTTGCAACTCGTGCATTAGAGTTGGGAATGGATGTCAAAACTCTATCAGAAATTCTTGGACACAAAAATCCAGTTGTAACTCTTACTAGATACACCCATTCAATGATGTCTTACAAAACAGATATGATGAACAAAATGGGTAAAATGCTTGCTGTCTAGTTTTGTCGAATGTGATAAATTACTAAAATTCTATGTTAAAATGATAAAAAATGAAAATTTGTGAACCTGAAAAATTGCAAGAATGCAAACGCTTGAGAAAAGAAAAAGATTTTGAGATATGAATAAATGGCAGTGAATGTTGAATTTGACAAAAACCATATGATATAATACAAGGAAAAGGTTGAAGAAACGCAATTGTTCTTCAACCTTTTGCATTCTAAAAGGAGGTATGATATAATAAATGGAGAAAGGTCCTAGTACTTATGCTGAATATTGGACAAGTGAATATGCTGAAGTAAATCATTTTTATTTTCATGCATATGATATGGGATATACATATATAACAGATTATTCACAAGCGGCTATAAATTTTGCGTTAAAAAAGGGAGATAGTATAATATCTTTTACAGCAAATGAAAAAAAATTTCATTCAACTTACAAATATGATGTAGAAACGAATGAATTTATTATTATTTCTAGGGATGGTAAAATTGTTACGTATTATTTACCTGAAGACGGAATTAATTATTTCTATAGTCAATTTGATAAATATGGAGATTATTGGAATTAAAAGGAGAAAGTTATGAAAGAAAAAATTGAAGATAAAACAACCCACGCAAACAAATGCAAAATATGTGGAATGGGAAATATAAATTTCATTCACGAAATATGTATATATTGTGGTTGGGAAGATGATGGTTTGCAAAACGAACAGCCAGATTATATGGGTGGTGCAAATCATATGAGTTTTAACCAATATAAGAAATTTTGGGAAGAAAATAAAAAAGAAATTTTGAATGCTGACAATACCTGCTTTAAAGCGATTGATTTGGCAAGAAAATATTATGAAAAAAATTATAAAAATCATAAGTTGAATTAAGTTTAACCTATGATTTTTTTGTAAGGAGTTTTTATGAAAGAAAGATATGAAGTTGATAACAATTTAACACAAGAAAAAACTGAATATGAAAAAGAAAAGCTAACGAAAAAACTTAAACTAGTTAGAAATGAATTTAAAACAGTTGGAAAATACGGTATGCCACTAATAAAAAAACAAGAAATTGATTTAGATAAAATCGATTTATGGAATTACACAAAGACAAAATTAAACGATGTAGATAATAAAGATAAAACGATTCACTTTTTTACTTATGATTGGTTATTTGAAAATGTTTATGAAAAACCAGAACTAGCTATGGAAAAATTGAAACAATATTATGCGGTGTTATCTCCAGAATTTAGTTTATACTGGGATATGCCAAAGGCACTCCAAATTTTTAGTACATTTAAAAATAGATGGTGTGGTGCGTTTTTTCAAAAGCATGGAATGAAAGTGATACCGACAGTATGCTGTGCTGGCGATGATAGTTATGATTTTTGTTTTGATGGTATAGAACAGGGCTCTGTAGTTGCAGTATCAACTTATTGTAGAGAAGAATATAAACATGAATTTATGAAAAGCTATAATAAAATGATGGAAGTAATTAAACCTACTGGAATTATTTGTTATGGAACACCATTTGATGAAATGACAGGAAAAATTAGGTCTATTAGTCCATTCGACCAAGAAGAATTAATAGCAAAATGGGCTTTGAAAACTATATGAAAAAATATATGTCGGGCGAGTTATATCCAACAAGGTAGGTATGGTATGAAAGATTTGAAATTAAACATTGAATTATTGCCTAAGGGTGCTTGGGGTAATGATTTTAGTAGAACATTGGCTAAAAAAGATTGGGATACATTAAGAAGGGTCTGCCATGATAAAGCAAATCATAAATGTACAATTTGTGGATTTGAAACAGATGATTTAGATGCTCATGAAGTCTGGGATTTTGATATTGAAACAAAAACTCAAAAACTTAAAGACATAATTTCTATTTGTAGTAAATGTCATGGGGTTAAACATATTAGAAATTCGCAAAGGCTGGGCTTTGGAGAAAATGCGAAAAGACATTTTATGGAAGTAAACAACTGTAATGAATTGGAATTTGCGAAGCATTTAGCCAAAGCTCAAATGGATTTTGAAGAAAGGAATAAAATTTATAGATGGAAGATTGTCGCAGATTTAGAAAAATTTGGTGGAAGAAATATTGAAATTAAAGAAATCTTTATTCCATTAATTAAATCAGAATATAAACAAGATGAATTAAACATACTTAAAAATGAATGTGGTTTTGAACCTAGGATTTTAGAGATCAATATTGATAATTACCAAGGGACTATATCTATAACCTGTGACAAAACTAATAAAATTGAATGGTTTGATGAAAATAATAATTTGTTAAATACAAAATATAATTTTGGCGAAAAATTTAACACAAATTTTTCTGTTAAAGATTTAAGATGTTTATATTTAAAATTTAAGTTAACAGGAGAGTATGGCGAAAAGGTTTCTAAAAAATTTGATTTATTTTAATGTAAATAAATTGACAGCAAATGTTTTTTGCCTTAAAAATTTTGTTAAAAATATGAAAATAAAAAATCGCTAAAACCTTAGGAATATAAATGGTTTTAGCGATTTTTAATGAGTGGAGCTAACGAGCAGACTCGAACTGCCGACCTTTCGCTTACCAAGCGAATGCGCTACCTACTGCGCCACGTTAGCACAAAAATAATATAGCAAACTTATTTTGTTTTGTCAATAAATTTGCTATTATTATATTTTTTCTCATCTTTTATATTATTTTTAATTACTATTTTTGCGTTTTTGTTTAGTAAAAGTAAATTTAGTAAGTAGTGGAGTTTTAAATAATTTTTTCTCTAACTATTTTTTGGGGTTAGGTTAGGTTGAAATTATACTTTCAGTTTATGCTAGTCTTAAATCTTTACCGATGAAGTTAAATTTTAAACTTATTTCTTTGTCCATTAATCTACTAAAAAATCTTTCAGTATATTTTGTTTTTATATCATTTAAGGTTAGGTTTGTGGTAAATAGTGTGATTTTATTTTGAGATTGTCTTTCATTTAATAAGTTTAAAAAATTCTCGGCTGTAATGTTGTTATATGATGATTCACTACCTAAGTCATCAATTACTACAATATCACTTTCTAAAAGTTCATCCATTAAACTATTAAATAGTTTTTCATTTCGGTGTGCTTGACAAAATTGTCTATTTAATTCAAAACTTGAGTAAAATCTACAAAGTTTAAGATTTTGTGCCATAGTTTTTAGAAAACTTTTTGCAATATATGTTTTACCTGTTCCTGTTGCTCCGGTGAATAGAACTGTGTTATATTTTGAATCATATATTTTTTGTAATAAGTTAGTTATTTTATACAATTCTTCTTTATTATCACTTTTGCGAAAATCAATTTCATCTAAAGTTGGAGTAGAGTCAACATTTATACCGATTTCTTTTACTAAATCAATTTTAAAGTCGTTCATTAAACATTCGCAAACATTTCCATTTTCTAAATAGCCTTTATCATCACATTTTTTACATTTAAAATTAGGTAATATTTTATTAACATCTTTGTTATTTGATTTTAAGGCGTATAGAAATTTTGTCATTTTTGCTTTTTTTTCTTCTTTTAAATCATCACAATTTTGACCATTAAGTTCACATTTTGCTATTTTAATTTTTAAATTACCAAGTTCGTTTGAGAGATTTAATATATCTTGATTATAATAACAAGATTTTAAATATTCTTGACTTTCCAAAATCTCTAAACTACGATTTTTATTTTTTTGTTCAATAGTTTTTTTAAATATTTCATCTTTAGTCATTAAACATCTATCTCCTTAAGGTTATCAAATAATCTATTTAATTCTTCATCAGAATAACTACGCTTATTTATATCAACTTCTGGTTTCGTGAAGTTATCTAGTTTGTGTTCTTTTTGTGCTTCTTCAATGGTTGTAATATTCTTTTCGTGGAAGTTAGAAACAACTTTGCTTAAATACATAAAAGGTTGACTTTTCCCTTGCGAAATTTGAACGGCGTAGGAAAGTAAATTTGCTGGGATTTTCCAATCGTTGCACCAAGTATTGTAAAGTTCTCTATCTCGTGGAGTTATTATTCGTGCTAGTCCTAAAACTTCAAAGATGCCTTTAATGTTGTTGTCAATTTCATTTAAGTCGTTAATATATTGACTTATTGCTGGCATACTAACTAAACCTTGTTTGTATAGTTTGTTAAGCACATTATCCATTTTTTCTAGCGTGTTGTTTGAAGTTTTAAAGCAGAATTTTGCTAAAAACTCTAAAGTTTCATCACTAAAGCCTTTAATTAACCAATTAGTTAAGTATGTGTCTACAACTGGTTCTAAATTTTCAAAATATATGCCAAGATTTTTACAAATTTCTTTTGCTAGTGCTAAATAGTGGCGTTTATTTTTGTTAAAATCTTCAATTTCTTGACTAGAGTATAGTCCTAAATTATGATATTTAAAAATTTTATTATCTAAGGCTTTCATGCCACCTTTTTTGTTTAAACTTTCGGCTATAGTAAGAATACAACTATCAGTGTAGTGGAAATTTTTAGTCCAGTTTAAATACATATCTCTTTCTTCAATAGTCGCTTTTCTGTCTATTCCTAAAATTCTTAAAATGTTTAAAATGTTTTCACTAGTAAGTTCTAATTGTTTAATTTTTTCTTCAACTTTTTTGCTGGTTAATATTTTTTCGCTTATCCAGTTTTTGCAAACAGCTAAAATGTAACTAGCATTAATTAATTTATCTTTAGTTTCAGTGCAATACTTAATTATCATAAGTAATGCTTCGGGTTCTATTTTTTCTTTTTCAATTAAAGTTACATAGTCTTTAAATTCGTTAGGAGTAAGTGTTCGTTCTAATAAATTTTGACAAAGAATAAAGAAATCGCCATACTTTTCTTTATCTATAGGTTTAAACTTAATTGTTTTAACGTCTATTGGGAGATATATTATTTCAAAGTCATTTAGATTAGATATTTTAACTAAGCCTTGTTCTTCCCAATATTTAAAACAAGAAATAACTTCTTCTTTAGTTAGTTTTAAATCGGCACAAAAATTCTCTATTTTATTAACATCTTCGTTTAAACTTATGTAATATAGCCCTTGAAGATATACTTTTACGGCATTATCTTTAGCATCTGGCATAAAATTTGAAATGAAAAAGTTGTTGACTAGTGTGTAATTACTATTTTGTAAATCTTTAGAAAATTTTGTGAAAGCCATAAAAAACTCCTTTATATTATTATACAATATTTTGTTTAATTTTCAAGTTTAATTATTATATATTTTAAAAATATTAATTTCAATTAAAAATGTCATAAATTTTAATGTTATTTTTATTTTTTTTAAAACATATACTTAAATATGAAAAAATTTTTTAAGCGAAAAACCCTTATATATTTTATTTTAGCATTAATTTTTGTTGTTGGGACAAGTTTTTCATTATTATATGGTTGTTCATCTAATAATTTTATAGCGGTTTATAGTAAAAATGTAAATGAGTATGATATAAATGTTGATATAAATGAAAGTGAAAAAACACTAAATATTAAACAAAAAACGACTTTCGTAAATCAAACCGACAGTGTTGCACTTAAAAGTGTATATTTTCACATTTTTCCTAAAGCATTCAGCGAGGGGGTTGTAAACAAGCCAGTTAGTGCTTTAAACGAAACAAAAGCGTATCCTAACGGCATAAGTTATGGAAATATTGATATTAGTTTAGTTAAGTTAAAAGATGAAGAAGTTTTGCCCAGATATCTAAATGCTGATAAAGATATTCTAGTTGTTGACTTAGAAAAAGAATTGTTGCCGACAAAGAATGTTGAAATATATTTTGAATATAGCATAAAACTACCTAACATTCACCATAGATATGGTTATGGCGAAAATACTATTAATTTAGGAAATTTCTATTTAATTGCATGCGTTTATGATGAAAAAGAAGGTTGGGCATCAAATTCTTATAACTATAACGGCGACCCTTTTTATAGTGAAATGGCAAACTATAATGTTATTGTGAGTTTTAGTAATAACTATGTTTTAGCACATACTGGAAATTTAATAAATAAAGAAGAAAAAGATAACAAAGTTACAGCAAAAATAAATGCAAAAGCAGTTAGAGATTTTGCATTAATTTTAAGTGATAAATATAAACAGTTAAGTTCAAAAATAAATGGGGTAGATGTTAATTATTTTTACTATAATGATGAAACTCCTGAAAAAAGTTTAAAAACTTGCACCGATAGTTTAAAAACTTTTGTAAACTTATTTGGAGAATATCCTTATCGAAGTTTAAATGTTTGTGAAAGCAATTTTGTTTATGGTGGTATGGAATATCCTAATCTTGTTTTTATAGCAGACAATTTAGATAATTATGAAGATTACACTTATACTATGGTTCATGAAATAGCACATCAATGGTGGTATAACTTGGTAGGTAATAACGAGTTTAAATATGGCTTTTTAGATGAAAGTTTAACCGAATATTCTACATATTTATTTTTTGATAAAAACCCTGAGTATAACATGGATACAAGAGAAATGATAAAAAATACCACAAATAGTTATCTGTTGTTTTTAGATGTGTATAAAGAAGTTTTTACAAAGGTTAATACTAGTATGCTTCGTAGTTTAGATGAGTATAATACTGAACCTGAATATATTTATATGGCTTATGTAAAAGGCACATTAATGTTTGATAACTTAAGAGAAATTGTGGGCGATAAAAATTTTATAAATAGTTTAAAATTTTACTATAAACAAAATCGTGGGAAAAATGCAGTTCCAACCGATTTAATTTATGCTTTTAATAAGGTTTGTAAAAAAGATTTAGAAAGTTATTTTAATAGTTGGCTTAATGGCTCAGTAGTAATCGAAAATATTTAAAATAAATTCGACAAAAATTGTATAAGAAAATTTTAATAATTTTCGGGTTTTTGCACAAAGTATATTCGGGAGGAAAAAATATGCAAAAATATAGACCAGGTGAAACTTGCATGGAAACAGGTAACTATGCAGTTTATAATGAACATGATGAGAAAATTGGTAGTGTTTATTTAAAAGAAGAACAAACATTCCCACCTACTCAATATGAAGGTTCTTATTACGAAAAAGAAGATTAATTAATCTTAAATTAATAAAAAAATGCCTAAAAATGGCATTTTTTTATGCTTTTTTGATTTATTTTGCATTAAAAATTTTTAAAGTAATAAATTTTATGGTAAAATATATTCATGATTAATTTAGATTTATTTAATAGTTTAGAAAAAAAATATAACACGATAAAGGAGTGTCTTTGAAAAAGATAATATAGAACTAGAAGATTTAAAAAAACAAATAGAGGCCGAAACCGACTATAAAAAAATTATAGAAATAAATAAAAAAATATCTAGTATAGATAAAAAAGCAACTCAATTTGTTTTACTTACAAAAATTATTAACAATACAAAAGAAAGTTTAAAACTACTTGATAGTGAAGAATTTAATTCTTTAAAAATAGAAGAACAAGAATTGTTAACTAACATTATAGAAAGTGATATTAAAAAAACACAAGAAATTGTTGATAAATTGTTTTTAGTTATTATGCTCTCAAGCGAGTATGATTTTAATGATGCCATTGTAACTCTTCATTCGGGTGCAGGGGGAACAGAAAGTTACGATTTTGTAAGTATGCTTTATAGAATGTATAC
Source organism: uncultured Clostridia bacterium (assembly GCA_934754445.1). Lineage (GTDB taxonomy): Bacteria > Bacillota > Clostridia > Christensenellales > UBA1242 > UBA7868. The sequence goes on from CAKVHZ010000004.1 coordinate 33,662, forward strand.
TAAATATTGCGAAAATGAAGGGTTAAAGATTTCAGTTTTAGAGTTATCTCAAGAAGATGTAGGAATTAAAAGTATAACAATAAAAGTTAGTGGAGATTTTGCTTATGGAAAATTAAAAAGCGAAAAAGGAGTTCATAGATTAGTCAGGATTTCGCCTTTTGATAGCAACAAGCGTAGACACACAACTTTTGCTAGCGTTGATGTTATTCCAGAAATTGAAAATGATAACCTAATTGAAATAAATAGTGATGATTTAAAGATAGACACTTTCCGTAGTGGTGGTGCTGGTGGGCAACATATAAATAAAACTGAAAGTGCTGTTAGAATAACTCACATTCCAACGGGGATAGTAGTAACTTGTCAAAACGAAAGAAGTCAAATTCAAAACAAAGAGCAGGCTCTAAAAGTTTTAAAGAGTAAACTTTATATTATAAAAGAACAGCAACACTTAAATAAAATAAGTGAAATTACAGGGAATTTACTTAAAATTGAGTGGGGAAGTCAAATTCGTAGTTATGTTTTTTGCCCTTACACTATGGTTAAAGACCATAGAACAAATTATGAAACAAGTGATGTTGAAGGTGTTATGAACGGAAATTTAGAAGATTTTGTTCTTGCTTATTTAATACAAAAAAGTGCTTAATGCACTTTTTTATTTCTTATTTTTTTGTATGTTTATCGTATTACTTTTCACTTTTCATTTTTTTTGTTTATCTATTGTTTTTTTTCTTTTTTCTTTTTTCTTTTTTATTTTTCGTATTCTATAGGTCAATTCTTGCTTTAGGGCTTAAGGTTAAATCGGCAAGATTTTCATATTTTATATAATTGTAATATCCTGCACTTGCTATCATCGCTCCGTTATCGGTGCAAAGAGAAATCTTAGGGAAGTAAACTTCAATATTTTCTTTTTCGGCTCTTAATTTCATATTATCTCGTAAATAACAGTTAGCAGAAACCCCACCAGCAATAACAATTTTATTGTATTTTTCGCCAAGCATTTTACTTGCTCTAATAGTTTTTTCTATTAATTCATCAAATGCTTCACTTTGAAAACTTGCACAAATATCATACTTATTAATTTCTTCGCCTTTCATTTCTTTATTATGAATATAATTTATAACGGCAGTTTTTAATCCTGAATAACTAAAGTTGTAAGTTTTATTTAATTCTCGGTTTTCTTTAACAAAAGTTATATTTTTTTCTCCTAGTTTTGCAAGTTTTTCTATTTTAGGGCCTCCAGGATATTCTAAATTTAAAACTCTTGCAACTTTATCAAAACATTCTCCACACGCATCGTCTAAACTATGACCAATTAACTCAAATTTGTTGTAGTCCTCCACTTTTATTAGTTCTGTGTGTGCACCACTAGTAAGTAAGCACAAAAATGGGGGAGTTAATTCTTTAAAACATAAATAGTTTGCACAAATATGACCTTTAATATGGTCAACTTTAATTAATGGTTTTTTCGTAATAAACGCTAATGCTTTAGCAAAATTTACTCCAACCATTAAAGCCCCAATTAAACCAGCACCATAAGTAACGGCAATTATATCAACATCATCTAATGTTAAATTTGCTTCTTTTAAACATAAAGTTAAACAGTTATTAATTTGCATAACATGATTTCTACTAGCAACTTCGGGAACAACTCCACCAAATCGTTTATGAATGTCAATTTGAGTGGAAACAATGTTAGATAATATTTCACGACCATTTTTTACTATTGAAATGCTAGTTTCATCACAACTACTTTCTATTCCTAAAACTAATATATCTTTTTTATTTTTTAGTTTTTCTAATTTTTCTTTTATTGCTTCTGTATATAACATATTTTTATTATATCACTTTATGTAAATTTTTCAATTTTATTTTTCAAAAATTTTACTTTTTCTCAAGTATTACAACTGTTTCTAAATTTTTTGTTTGTGGGAACATATCAAAGGCAGTAACATTTGTTAAATTATATTTATTAAATAGCATTTTTAAATTTTTTGCTAAACTATTTTTGTCGCAACTAATATAAATTATTTTTTTAGGTAAGTTTTTTAGTATTACATTTATCATTTTGTCGTCAATTCCACTTTTAGGTGGGTCTAAAACTAAATTATAATCTTTTAAATTTAATTTGTCTAAAACTGTGCCAGCATCTCCACAAAAATTTTCCAGATTTAAAACATTGTTTTCTTGTTTTAAAATTTGTGCGAGTTTGTGTGCTTCTTTATTAATTTCAATAGCGTAAATTTTATTATTAATATTGTTTTTTGCTAAAATGCTACTAAGCAGTCCAGCACCACTATAACAGTTTACAATATTGCCACTAATATTTTTTAAAACAAAACTATAAATTTCACTAGCAATAAAATTATTTACTTGCAAAAAACTTCCGTTCGTAATTTTTTGATTAATGTTTAAACTATTAAATTTTATTTCGTTTTTACCTATTAAGTTTATAAAGTTATAAGAAAGTATTTCTTTATCGCTTTTATTTATATTTTTATTAATTCCAACATTTTTAAATTTCGCTGTTAATTTTTTGTATAAAATTTCAATATCGTTTAAGTTTTTATTATCATGTAACACGAAAGTTAAAAGCAAATCATTATTAATAATTCTACAAACCAAATGTTTTAATTCGCCTTTTTTAGTTTTTTCATTATATACTTTTAAATTGCAAATATCTAAATATTCATTAACACATTTTATTACATAGTCAAATTGCTCATTCATTATTTTGCAACTATCAATTTTTACACTGTCATGACTATTTTTTTTATATAAACATAAAACTTTTTTGTTATTAATTTCATCAATTTTCATTGAAATTTTATTTCTATAAAAATAATTCATATCACTAGCAATAATGTTTAAATTTTTTATATCTATATTCGCTACTTTTTTAAAGGTTAATAATAGTTGTTGTTTTTTAAATTCAAGTGCCTTTTCATAGTTTAAATGTTGAATATCACAACCACCGCACAAATTAAAGTAAGGGCATAGTGGAGTAGTCCTTAAATCACTTTTTTCAATAATTTTAGTGTTTTTTGCAAATAAAAGGCTATTTTTTTGCTTAATTATATCACATTCTATTAGTTCTTGTGGTAAAGCATTGTCTATAAAAATTGTCCTATTTTCTTTATGTGCAATACCTAGTCCGTTCATGTCTAAGTCATCAATTTTAACAATAAGTTTTTCGTTCATATTATAATTTTAACAAGTTTTTAGTAAAAAGAAAAGTTAATAATAAAAAAAGTTTGATTTAACTCAAACTTAATTTTCGCTAGTGTTTTCAATATCTAATTTTTTTGTTGTGTGACATAGTGTTAAACACTTAACACTTTTTGCTTTGTTTTTAATTAATAATTTTGCTAAACTTAAACTTGTTGCTCCAGTTGTAAAAATATCATCAACAATTAAAATCCTTTTATTTTTAATATCTTGTGCGTTTGTAATTATAAAAGCATCTTTTAAATTTTCCATTCTTTCATCTTTAGAAAGTTTTGTTTGAGTTGGAGTATCTTTTACTCTTTTTACAATATCTGTTCTAACCAAATTTGTTTCTTTAAAACTTTGAAGTAATAACTCAGTTTGATTGTAGCCTCTTTGTTTTAATCGTTTTTCATAAAGCGGAATAGGAATTATTATATCAACATCGTTAATTTCATTGTGGTGAGTAAAATAATTATATAAAATGTTGCTAAGTGGTTTTGCTAAAAATTTTTGATTATCATATTTTAGTTTATGAATTAAACTTTTAAGATTTTCATCATATTCAAAAACTGCTCTAGCAAGTTTGATTTCTTTATATTCATTATTAACGCACCTTTCACATAAGTTGTTTTCTCCAAAAACTTTAACTCCACAAATTTTGCAAATTTTATCATTTAAAAAGGAAAGTTTATCTAAACATTTTGGGCATATAGAAAAAGCATCGCTTGTAAATATTTCTTCGTTACAAACAATGCATTTTAAATTATCAGGATATAACAATCTTTTCAAAAAACTAAAAATTTTCATACTAAATTAAAAATAATAAAATTAAAGATAAAAAAGTTATAATAGAAGACACATTCAAATCTACTTTTTTATTTTTAGCAAAATTTATTATATTCATTATAAGACTGGTTACACAAAGGCCAGCACAAACAAAAAACCAAATTCCAAAAAATGCTCTACTAGTTACTCCACAAAGTAATAAGAATCTCATAAACAAAGCCATTATTATAGAAATTGTTGCAAAGGTTAGTGCCAAATATTTTTTAGAAAAAGCAAGACCAAAAAAATTATTGGTGCTAACATTTCTATTGCTATAAGAAACGGCATCTAGTTTTCTTTCTTCATTTTTATTATTTTTTTGATATTCTACTTCAACATCATCATCTAATATTATTCTATCATCGTAACTTGTCATATAATTATTATATAAAATTAATTTATAAAAATCAACTATTAACACTAAATTTTTGTTAAGAGTTTTGTGTAAAAAAACTATAATAAAAAATAAATGTTAACTTTTAGCGCTTCTGTTGCCCTTATTTTATATGATAAAATTTGAACGAGCGAAAATTTTATTTTATTTATAATAGGTCAAAAAATATTATCATTATTAAACTTATAGATATAAATTGAAAAATCAACTAATATAATAAATTGAGATGGTAACAAATTATTGGACAAAAAGTGCTGAAGAAACAATATTAAATTTAAACAGTAAATATAGTGGTTTAACGCAAAAACAGGCAAAAGAAAGACTTCGTGAAAACGGACAAAATAGTTTACCCGAAGGCAAAAAGAAAAGTGTTTTTGTAAAATTTTTGTTGCAGTTTAAAGATGTAATGGTTTTAATTCTATTAATTTCAGCTATTATTTCGGTAACGGTATCTTTAATAGAAAAGACTTATTCTAATTTATTTGAAGGCGGAGTAATTTTTTTAATCGTTATTGTTAATGCTTTAATTGGGACAATCCAAGAAAATAAGGCTGAAGACGCAATAGAAAATTTAAAGAAAAGCACTGAACCTTACTGTAAAGTAATTCGAGAAAATGAAGTTATAAAAATAAAAACAAAAGATTTAACCATTGGAGATATTGTTGTTTTAGAAGCGGGTGATATTGTCCCGGCCGATTTAAGACTAATTGAAACGCATAGTTTAAAGTGTGACGAGAGTGCGCTTACTGGGGAATCTTTACCTAATAACAAAAATGCAGATATAGTTTTAAATGTTGATACACCTTTAGCAGATAGAAAAAATATGGCTTATTCTTCAACGATAATTAGTTATGGTAGAGGCTTAGGAATTGTTACAAATATAGGAGTTAATACCGAAATAGGTAAAATTGCAACATTATTAACTTCTTCCGAAAAAGATTTAACTCCATTAGAAAAATCTATTAAAAAAGTTGGAAAAATTATTTCTATAGCGGTGGTTTCTATAGCAATTATTATTTTCTTGATAGAAATATTTTTTGCTGATACCATTGATATTTTAAATGCTTTTATTGGCTCAGTTACTTTAGCGGTAGCGGCAATACCAGAAAGTTTACCAGCAATTATCACCATAATTATGGCGGTAGGGTTGCAAAATTTGGCAAAAAAAGGTGCTATTGTTAAAAGATTAAAAGCGGTTGAAACTCTTGGTAGTTGTGAAGTAATTTGCTCAGATAAAACAGGAACGCTTACACAAAATAAAATGGAAGTTGTGAAACTTGTTTATAACTTAAAAGTTGATACTGATTTTAAAAAAAGTAGTAAGGAATTTGACTGCTTAATAAAAACTATGATTTTATGTAACAACAGTTATTTAGATAGTCACAATAAAATTATAGGCGACCCAACAGAAACTTCCCTTATAAATTTTGCCATAAAAAACAATATAAATGTAAAAAATCTTGAAAAATTTGAAAGAATTTATGAAATTCCGTTTGATTCTAACCGAAAATTAATGTCTACAGTAAATGTAATTGATAATAACAAGATTTGTTTTACTAAAGGTGCGTTTGATAAATTAATTAAAAAATGTAAATATATTTTAATAAATGGTCAAGTTAAAAAATTAAACGACATTTATATTAAAAAATTAAATAACCTAAATAATGCATTGTCTAATGATGCTTTAAGAGTTTTAGCGTATGCTTATAAAGGGGTAGAAAGTTTTGATAATTTGGAAGAAGACTTGGTTTTTGTCGGCTTAAGTGGAATGATAGACCCACCAAGACTAGAAGCATTTAAAGCGATAGAACGATGTAAAGATGCTGGATTAAAACCTATTATGATAACAGGTGACCACCCAGATACTGCTTTTGCAGTAGCAAAACAACTAAAAATTGCTGAAAATAAAAATCAAGTTTTAGTTGGCACAGATTTAGATAAATTAACTGATGAAGAATTATCACAAAAAATTAATGATTATAAAGTTTTTGCTCGAGTTAGCCCCGAAAACAAAGTTAGAATTGTTAAAGCGTTAAAAAAACAAAATAAAATTGTTGCTATGACGGGTGATGGAGTAAATGATGCTCCTAGTTTAAAAATTGCCGATATTGGTGTAGGCATGGGAATAACGGGAACTGATGTAACTAAAGATGTTGCTGACATAATTGTTACTGATGATAATTTCGCCACAATAGTTTTGGCGGTGGAAGAAGGACGAAAAGTCTATGCAAATATTCAAAAAACTATTCAGTTTTTGTTAAGCACAAACATAGTTGAAGTTGCTACAATGTTTTTATCTATTATGTTTTTCCCCAATTTTAGTTTTTTAGTTCCTGCACAATTATTGTTTATAAATTTAGTAACCGATAGTTTACCTGCATTTAGTTTAGGTGTAGAAAAGGCTGAAAAAGATATTATGAAAAATAGACCACGAAAAACAAATGAAACAATCTTTTCGCGTGGCATTGGTGTAAACATAATTTATCAGTCTATAATTCAAGTTATAATAGTTATGCTTGTTTACATTTATGGCATTAAAACAGCCAGTAATGAAGTGGCATCTACTATGGTGTTTATGGTAATTAGTTTTATGCAGTTGCTTCATTCAATAAACTGCAAAACAAATAAAAGTATATTTGATATTAACATATTTAATAATAAAACATTTAACCTAAGTTTTATCGCAATAATGATACTTAATATTTCAGTGTTCACTTTACCTATTTTTAAAAACCTATTTAATGTAGCCTCGTTAAATGTTAATCAATGGATTATGGTTATAATTTGTTCACTTGCCATTATTCCATTAGTAGAAATTTCAAAGTTAATAATAAATTCTATTAATAAAAAGAAACAATTTAATAATCAGATTGATGTTGACAAATAAACTTTTTCGTGATAACATTCCATTATGAGTAAAATATTAGAGAAAATTAGATATTTCTTTTTTGGTGAAAAATTAATTAGTGAAAAATTAGCCGATGTTATGAAAGATAAAAATTTAACTTCTAACGAAAAATACACAAACATGCTAAAGTTAATTGGTAATTATTTTGTTAATGAGCATAATAACAATGTTGTTACAACGGTTTATGAACTACATTATGAAGAATTTGTAGATAAAAATAATAAGGTTGATAAAGACAAATATAATAAAATTTTTAAAGAAGAAGATGGTTTATTAACATATATAAATTTAAGTTATTTTATTGAATATCTGGTTGGTTTAAAGTTAGATGAAAATATTTTAACCATTGATGAAAAGAATATTTTAGATAATGTTAGAACTTTAGAAAACAATAACTTTAGAGACATTTCTAAAAAAAGTTTAAACTCTAATAGTTATTTCCACTTAAATAGTGCTTATACTGATTGCTTAAACGAAGGGGAAATTTTAACCAATAAGATAAAAACATATTACAAAAAACTAACAAATTGTTATGATGAAATTGATGAACTTTATGGATTTTAAAAAGGGTCTGTTTTAATTGACAGACTTTTTTATTTTTTTTATAATTAATCATGCAAAAAGGAAAAAAAGTTGTAGTAATTACTGGGTCGAGTAGTGGAATTGGTCTTGCTACTAGTAAATTTTTAAAACAAAAAGGTTATGTTGTTTATGGAATAGCAAGGAATATAGATAGTGAAAATATTACGAGTTATGCTTGCGATGTAACCGATAACGAAAAAATGAAAAGTATCTTTTTAGATATTTTTAATAAAGAAGGAAGAATTGATTATTTAATAAATAATGCAGGTATTGGAATTTCTGGTGCGATAGAGCATACGACTGATGCTGATATTGAAAAAATATTTAATATAAATGTTATAGCGCCTATAAAATTAAGTAGAGAAATTATTCCTTTTATGCGTAAAAATAATTTTGGCAGAATTATAAATATTAGTAGTGTTGCTAGTGTTATCCCGCTTCCTTTTCAAGCATGTTATTCAGCAACTAAAGCAAGTATTCAAAATTTTTCTTTAGCATTAAATAATGAAGTTAAAGATTTTAATATTCGTGTTAGTGCTGTGCTTCCGGGGGATACAAAAACTGGGTTTACTGATGCAAGACTAAAAAACAAAGTTTTAGAAGATGAAAACTATAAAAAACGAATAAACAATTCAATTTCTAAAATGGAAAAAGATGAAAGAAAAGGCAAAGACCCAATAACGGTAAGTAAAGTAATTTATAGAGTTATGAAAGCAAAAAATCCACCACTTACAAAAACAGTGGGGTTTAAATATAAACTTGTTGTATTTTTATCAAAAATATTACCACAAAAATTATTAATAAAAATTATAAAAAAGATTTATGGATAGGGGATTATTATGGATTTATTTAAAAAATGTTATGTAAAAAATCGTTATGATGAAGTAAAGGAAAGTGGACTATATCCTTATTTTCATGAGTTAAACTCTAAGCAAGACACTGAAGTTGTTATGGAAGGAAGAAAAACCGTAATGATAGGCTCTAATAACTATTTAGGTTTAACTTATCATCCAGAAATTATCAAAGCGGGTGTAGATGCCTTAGAAAAATTTGGAACAGGTTGCACAGGTTCAAGATTTTTAAATGGGACACTAACACTACATAAACAATTAGAAAAGGAATTAGCAGACTTTTTACATAAAGAATCAGTTATAACTTTTGGAACAGGCTTTCAAACAAATTTAGGAATAATCTCGGCTATTGCTGGTAGGAATGATGTTATTTTATGTGATAAAGAAAATCATGCAAGCATTTATGATGCTTGCAGACTAAGTTATGCAAAAATGATTAGATATGAGCATAGCGATATGCAAGATTTGGAAGACAAATTAAAATCAGTTGAAGAAGATAAAGGCATTTTAATTGTAACTGATGGTATTTTTAGCATGACTGGGGAAATTTGTAATTTGCCTAAAATAGTTGAACTTGCTAAAACTTATGGTGCAAGAGTTATGGTAGATGATGCCCATAGTTTAGGTGTTTTAGGAACTCATGGCAGGGGAACGGCTGAATATTTCAATTTAGAAAATGAAGTTGATATTTATATGGGAACATTTTCAAAATCTCTTGCAAGTTTAGGTGGATATATGGCATCAAGTAAAGAAGTTGTTGAATTTGTTAGACACACTTCAAGACCTTTTATTTTTAGTGCTAGCATGACTCCAGCAAGCGTTGCTTGTGCTAAAAGAGCATTAGAGATTTTGATTAGAGAACCAGAAAGAATAAAAAATTTAAGAGAAATTTCAGCATATATGCGTAAAAAATTAAAAGAATATGGTGTTAAAATTATAGAAATGAATGCTGATACGCCGATTATCCCTATTTATACATATCAAGATGAAAGGACTTTTAAGGCTTGTAAAATGTTATTAGAACGTGGTGTTTATGTAAACCCAGTTATATCTCCAGCAACTCCATTAGGACAAAGTTTACTTCGAACTAGTTACACAGCAACTCACACTAAAGAGCAAATAGATTACGCATCTAAACAAATTAGCGAAGTTTTACAAATTTTAGAAAATGAATAAAATTATTGACAAAGTTAAATTTTTTTGTTAAACTTGTCTAGTCTAATTATTTTGACAGAATGAATTTATTTCATTTTAATAAATATTTTATTGAAAGGAGCAGATTATGAAAAGAACTTATCAACCAAAGAAAAGAAGTAAAGTAAAAGTTCATGGTTTTAGAAAAAGAATGCAAACATTTAATGGTAGAAAGGTTTTAAGTAGAAGAAGAAGACGTGGTAGACACACTTTAACAGTTTCTAACAAACACTAATTATGATTAAAAAAGAAAATAGACTAAAAAAAAGAAAACAATTTAACTATTTATATAAAAATGGTAAGTTTGTAGGTAATGAATATTTATCTTTGGTCTATTTACCCTTAAAAACAAAAAATTTTAAAGTTGGTTATAGTGTTTCTAAAAAAGTGGGTAAAGCAACAGTTAGGAATAAAACTAAAAGGCGTTTAAAAGAATGCGTATTAAAATTTAGCGACAAAATTAAAAACGAATTTTACATTATTGTTATTCCTAAGCCAAGCATTTTAAATCTAACTTTTAATGAAATTTACTCAAATTGTTATGATTTGTTTAAAAAAGCAAATTTACTAAATGATAGTAATTAAAGTTCTATTTTATCCACTTAAAATTTTTTGTCTATTTCTAGTTTATTTGTATAAGATTTTAATATCTCCAATGCTTCCTAAATCTTGCAAATTTACACCAAGTTGTTCGACTTATTGTATTTTGGCTATTAAAAGATTTGGTGTTGTCGTTGGAGTTTTTTATACTGTTAAACGCTTATTAAAATGCAATCATTTTTCTAAACAAAGTGGCAAAGATTATGTATTAGATAATATAAAAGGAGAAATCAAATGGCTAATTTAATGCTAGCAGTTGGTGGGCTGTGGGGAACAATTATTAATTGGTTTAATAGTTTTATTCCAAGTTTTGGTTTAACAATAATCGTTTTTACAGTTGCACTAAAATTAATTTTATCACCACTTGAGGTGTATCAAAAAATAACAACAAAAAAACAAACCGAAGTTCAAGCAAAACTTCAACCACAACTTGAAAAATTACAAAAAAAGTTTGGCAACAATAAAGATATGTTAAATCAAAAAACTGCCGAACTTTATAAAAAAGAAAACTTTAATGTTATGGGCTCATGTTTAGGGCTACTTATTAACTTAATTTTAACTTTAGTTATATTTATTACTTTATTTTCATCATTAAATCAAATAAGTCAATATAACATTAAAACAGAATACGATAACTTAAAACAAACTTACATATCTACTTTTGTAGAAACAGCAAAAACTAATACTTATTCAATAACTATAACTGATGAAGACACACCTAAAACAGTTATTGAAAAAATAAAGGCTAGTAGTTTAACCGATGAAGAAAAAGATACATATATTTTAACTTTAAAAGATAGTGCAAGTGAAAGCACAGTTAATAAATATACCGAAATTAAAGAAGGCTTTTTGTGGATAAAAAATATCTATAGACCAGATACTTATGCCAGTGTTTTTCCAAGTGGAAATGAGTTTATGAGTATTTCGGGAACGAACTTTAAAAAGGTAAGTAGCGAAAATCCTTATACTGATATTTATGGGGAGTCTTATACAACAACCGAAACAGCAAAAGAAGCATTTTTATTAGAATATAAAGATATTACTAAAGACATCAAAACAAAATATTCAGGTTGGAATGGTTATTTGATTTTAGTAATTTTATCTGCAGTAATTACGGTTTTAAGTCAAATAATTGCAACAAAAACTACTAAACCTAAAAACACTACCGATAAAAAGGGTAACGAAATTGAAGTTAAACAACCAACTAGCAAATTTATGTTGGTGCTACTACCAATCTTAATGATTATTTTCACATTACAATATAGTTCGGCATTTGCTATATACATTGTTATAAATAGTTTAATGAGTTTAATTATTAGTTTTGTAACGGGTTTAATATTAAATAAAAAAGACAAGAAAAAAGAAAGTATTAACTAAAGAGGTGTTTATGAAAAGTTTTGAATTTACAGGTAAAAATATAGAAAAAGCCATTGAAAATGGTTTAAAAGAATTAGGTAAAAAAAGAGAAGATGTAGATATTTCTATTTTGAGCGAAGGCGGATTATTTAGTAAAGCAAAAGTAAGACTAAGTTATGAAGAAGAAAATATTGATAATGAAATTAAAGAAATTATTGATAAAAATGAAGACTTAAAAGAAGAATACCCAGAAAATATTTGTTCTTGCGGTTGCGAGCATGGTAGCGAATGCAAATGTGAAGACTGTGAATGTGACGAATGTGAAAGTGATGATGAATGCACTTGCGAAGAAGAATGTAATTGTGATGAATCTTGTGATTGCGGTTGTATGGAAGGTGAACCTTGCTCGTGTCAAGAAGAAGTTAAAGAAAAAAAAGAAAGAATATATTTAACTGATGAAGAAGTAATTGATAAAATTCAAGAAATATTTAAAAACATTTTTAAATGCTTAGATATTGATGCTAGGGTTATGGTTTTAAATAGCGATGAAGCCTATGAAGTAAAAATTTCAGGCGAAGAGAAAGTTTCATGCTTAATTGGCTATAGAGGCGAAGGTTTAAATGCTTATCAATTAATTATCAACAACTTTTTAGAATTAAAAAATAAATCTAAAAAAATATTGATTGATGTAGAAAATTATAGAGATAAAAGAGAAGAAAGTTTAAAAGCACTAGCAATAAGAATTGCTAAAAAGGTTTTAAAAACGAAACGTCGTCATAAATTTGAACCTATGAGTGCTTATGAAAGACACGTAATTCACGAGACTTTAGCAAACTTTAATGGTGTTACAACTCATAGTGAAGGTGTAGAACCTCATAGATGCTTAATAGTAGATTTAGAAAAATAAATTTTAAAGTGAAGAAATTTTGGTTCTTCACTTTTTAATTAAATTTTAATTTTAATATTGACAATGGAGTTTTTGTGTGCTATATTTAAAACATGGAAAACTTAAAAGGCTATGAATATAACAAATATTCAATTAAATTAAACGATTATTTAAAAACTGTGGAAAATGGCGAAGTGAATTTAGAACTTTGTGCAAAATTAAGAGAAAAAGCAAATAAATTAAGAAAAGAAAAAAGTATTAAATTGTTTAATTATATAAATAATGCAAAAAAAGTAGACTTAAAAAAAATTGATAAATTATATAAAATGGGTGCAGATTTAAACTATAAGTTTAAAAATGATTTAACCTTATACATGCTTGCAGGAATTAAAGCAGAACTTGAAGTATTAGATTATTTAAAACTAAGAAATGTAGACATTTATGCTAAAACTAATTTAGGGCAAGATGCCTTAATGCTTACAAGTTTTGTAACAAATAATAAAGATATTCAATATGCGTTAGATATAACAAGTGGGGACAACATTAAGGCTGTTAGATTGCTTCGAGAACATGGCTTAGGTGTGAAACTTGAATACGATTTAATGGGGCTTTCTCAAAACGATTATTATATGGGAGAAACTGACCCTTATACAATAACTATTGAAGATAGATTTATTGTTCCAATATTAAATGAAGAAGAAACATTAAGTTTATAAAGTGCTATTTGGCACTTTTTTTAAAAATTGTTTAATTTACTTGACAAGAAAACAAAAAAAATGGCATTATTTTTAATATATTAAGCAAACTATATTTATATAGTTTTATCAACTAAATTACTGTGTTCAAAATTTACTTATTAATAATATTAAAAGTGTAAGGAATGATAATGGATAAAAAATTAAAAAAAGGTGTTAATAATAAAGCGATTATTCTTCTTGTTGTGGCTATAGTTTTGTTTGTTGCGACTATAATAAGAATAACTTTTGCATGGTATACAGATAAAAAATCTTATAAAGGCGAACTTGCTTTTGGCAATGTAGAATTAAATGTAACCGATGGTGTGGTAGAAGAAACCAAAACTTTAAATTATTCAATTATTCGTGATGGCGAAACTTTAAATTCGGGTAAAGTTTACCCCGGCGATAAAGTAAGGGTTAATATAAATGTTTCGGTAACTGAAAATTCCGACCCCGTTTATTACATAATGGCTCTTACCGATAGTAGAAAAATGTTTGAAAATGCTTGTTACTTTAAAGATGGTAGTGATATTTATGTTTTAAATGATAGTGGAACATATTTAAACACAAATAGAACTAGTCAAGTAACAACTAAGTATGTTGGCAAAATAAATTCATCAACCGAAACCCATGAAATTACTATAGATAATGAAATATTAAATATAGACTTGTTAAATGAAGAAAATAATTCAACAAAGCTTAGTTGCAATATTTATGCTATTCAACAAGCAAATTTAACCGAACAACAAGCACAAACACAATTACTAAGTAAAATTGGTATAATTGGCGATTATACGCAAGCAGATTATATAGAGTCAACTGGTGCTCAATATATAGATACTGGTGTTAATATTTCACCAACAGTAACTGATTGGAATGTAGAAATGAGCACGATGTGGACGGATACTTCTACAAGGCAATTAATGGGTTATAATGCTGGTGCTGGTGGATACTTTGGTGTTTCAAATAGCACTAATTATGAAATTGGGGGGACTAAATTAAGTGTTACTCCTAGCACTACAAGTTACGATACAATAAAATGGGGTTTAAGTAATAGTAAGTATACATTAAGCGTAAATGGAATAGAAAAAGAAAGAACGAAAGATGCTACTGCTGGAAACATATTTTTATTTAATTTAACAAATAATTTATCATATGGTTATGCTTGCAAAGCAAAAATGGAATATTGTAAAATAACAGTAAATGGAGAAATAGTAAGAAATTTCGTTCCAGTTGTTCGTAACAGCGATGGAAAGCCTGGAATGTATGATTTAGTTACAAAAAGGTTTTACACCAATGGCGCAAGTGGAGTAGACTTCACATGTCACGGGGGTGGGGTAACAGTTTTTGGCAATAGCACCCAAAACGGAACACCTTCTACAACTAGTCCTAAAACGCTAACTTGTGTTGGCGCATTAATTACTTCAAGCAATGCTTCAAGTTTTGGTGCGGATAGTCCTAAAGTTGGTAAATATGCTGTTAGTGCTGGTAACAATAATTATATATTTATAAATGAACCTTTAAGAAGTGTAAAAAATAATAAAGGGCAAGTTATTGCTGATGAATTAGATTTAAAAACTAAAACAGTTACAAGACGAGTTGCATCATTTAAAATTTTAGGAACAAACGATTTCACTTATAGTGGAACAAGCACAAATAACAAATCTACTTATGGAATAATAATTTATAATCCATCAAAATTTGGTAATTATGTGAAAGGTGATAACTGGGAGGATATTGGTGATAAAATATTTAGAGGAGACTATGGGGCATGCTCACATTTTTCATTCGCAACGGCTGGTTATGGCGATAGCGATAATGAAGGATTTGATATAGCATTTTCTTCAAGCCCTCACTATGTTGCATTAAGAAGAA
The DNA here is from genome assembly GCA_934754445.1 of uncultured Clostridia bacterium. Taxonomy (GTDB): domain Bacteria; phylum Bacillota; class Clostridia; order Christensenellales; family UBA1242; genus UBA7868. Next base: position 49,077 of record CAKVHZ010000004.1, read on the forward strand.
AAACTGATGATAAAACTGTTGCAGGGTTTAAAACTTGGCTTCAAGAAGAAAATTCAAAAGGAACACCTGTTGAATTATTGTTAGCAAAATATACACCCGAAAAAGAACAATATTAAAGAAAGTGCGAAAGCACTTTTTTTAATAGTTAAATTTGTGTTGTAGACACTTTTTATGGGTATAACGAGTTATGAAAAGAAATTATATTGTAGATTAAATATTTCGACAAATAGTAATCATAAAGCAAAACATTTAACTTGCTCGCTAGAGCAAATTTAACTTTCACGAAGTGAAAATTTAACTTTATTATTTCTTGTTTGACTTTTTGTTTTTAGTTTGTTACTATATTTATTATGAAAATTTGTGCTACTATTGAAGAAATTGTTTATAGGAATGATGTTAATGGCTATACTGTTATAATTGGCGATGCTGGTGGAGAAATGCTTACTTGTGTTGGTAAATTCCCTATTATTGTTTGCGGACAAAACGTAGAACTTGATGGTGAAATGATTAAAGACAAAAAATATGGCGAGCAATTTAAAGTAAAATCTGTTAAGGTTTTAGCACCAAATAGTGTAGATGGAATAATTAAATATTTAGGTAGCGGTTTAATTAAAGGGGTTGGACCAGTTACTGCACTTAATATTGTTAGTAAATTTAAAGAATCAACCTTAGATGTTATAGAATTTAATCCACAAAAATTGATAGAAGTAAAAGGGGTAAGTCCTGCTAAAGCGGTGCAAATTCACGAAGCATATCAAGAATTAAAAACAATGCAAAATGCCATTATGTTTTTGCAAAGTTATGAGATTTCTACAAATTTAGCAATAAAAATATACAACATTTATGGCGATAAAACCGAAAAAATTGTAAGCGAAAACCCATATAAACTAATTGAAGATGTAGATGGGGTGGGGTTTTTGTCTGCCGATAAAATTGCTAAAAAAGTTGGCATTCACGAAAAAAGCGAATTTAGGTTAAGGGCGGCACTTTTACATGTATTAAAAGAAAATAGTGATAAAAATGGTAATACTTATCTACCTAAAAAAGAACTTTATATTGAAGTAAGTAAATTATTAAAACTAGCAATTTTTTTAATTGATAAACAATTAGATGATATTTTGTTAAATCTTAGCATGGAAAACATTATTAGTTTGATAGAAGAACCAGATGGTGTAAATGTTATGCTTACCAAACTATTTAAAATGGAAAAAAGTATTGCAAATAAAATTATAGCGCTTAAATATACTTTTCTTAGTCCAAAATTAAATCCACAAAAAGAAATTGATGTTTTTGAAAAAACTAACAACATTAAACTTCATGAAAATCAAAAACAAGCAGTAATAAAATCGTTAAACTCGGGGTTTTCAGTTATTACTGGTGGGCCAGGAACGGGTAAAACAACTATTGTTAAATGTTTAATTTATTTATTAAAACTTCAAGGTAAAAAATTTTGTTTGTTAGCCCCAACTGGTAGGGCAAGTAAAAGACTTAGCGAAAGCACCATGGAAGAAGCAAGCACAATTCATAGGGCATTAGAGTTAAATTTTAAAGATAATGCTACAAGTTTATTTAATCGTAACGAACTAAACCCTATTAATGCTGATAGCATAATTATAGATGAAGTGTCTATGGTTGATGTTAACATTTTTTACTTTTTATTAAAAGCAATTAAAAAGGGTAGCCAAATAATTCTTGTTGGAGATAAAGACCAACTTCCTAGTGTTGGAGCAGGAAATGTTTTAGCTGATATTTTAAATAGTAATATTGTGGATACTACAATGCTAACCGAAATTTATAGGCAAGATAGCAAAAGTTTAATTATTACAAATGCTCATGCTATAAATTCGGGCGAAATGCCCTTACTAGATAACTCTTCTAAAGATTTCTTTTTTGAAAATAAAAGTTCACAAGATGAAATCGCAAAAACGATAGTAGATTTAGTTGTAAATAGGTTACCTAACTTTTTAAATATGGAATCTAAAAAAATTCAAGTTTTAGCACCCATGAAAAATGCTATGTGTGGAATAGACAACTTAAATAAAGAACTTCAGTTAAGAATTAATCCATCAGATGAATTTAAACCAGAGATTATTACCGAAAACACTACTTTTAGATTAGGCGACAAGGTTATGCAAATAGCAAACGATTATGAACAAACTTGGAAACGGCAGGTTAGTGAGTTTTACACCGAAGAAGGGGTTGGAGTTTTTAATGGAGATATAGGAATAATTACTAGTATAAACTTAAATGATAATCAAATAACTGTTTTATTTGATGATGGAAGGGAAGCGGTTTACGATAAAACAAATTTAGGCGAATTGACATTAAGTTATGCTATAACAATTCATAAAAGTCAAGGTAGTGAATTTGATGTTGTAGTTATGCCAATTTTTAGTGGTCCTAGCATAATTTTAACTCGAAATTTATTATATACTGGGGTTACTCGAGCAAAAAAAATGGTAGTTTTAGTTGGAGATAAAACAAGTTTAAAAAGAATGATAAAAAATACCTATCAAGCTAAAAGATATAGTTATTTAAAAAATTTTTTGATAGAAGAAGACAAAAATTTTATTAATGTTTTTAACTAAAAGTAAAATTTTTTGCATATATATTAAAAATGTATGATGATTATAAAATAATAGAAGAAGATAAATTTAACAAATTATTAAATGAATATAACTTAAATGTAAAAGTTAATGCTACTAACTTAGACGAAGAGTTTTTAACGAAATTTAATGGTTTGTTAAATTTTTTATATAAAAGCGGACATAACATTGAAAATTTAATTAAATTAAGTTCAAATAATTTGAATTTAGAAATTTTAAAAAACATAAAGGACAAATTAAATGTTATTAATGATAAATTAAAAGTATTATATAATATAACTGAAACAGAAAACAATACAGATAATAACACTGATAATAATATTAACAAAAACTATGAAGAAAACTATAAGCAAATTGTAAATAATTTGTTAGAGTTTTTAAAACTTTTATTTAATTTTATTTCTTTTGAAAGTAACATAAAAATAAAAAATTCATTAGAGATTATTTTTTATGATGCAATTGAAATTTTAGAAGAATTAAATAAAATAGAAACGCGAAAACAACATATTTTTAGTTTATTTAAAAGATATTAAACTAGTCTTTATTTCATAAAAATTTAAAATTTGATATTGACAACTATAAAATATTAGAGTATAATTTCACTAATTAAAATTAATTAGGAGAAAAAAATGAAAAAATTTATAGTATTTGTCTTAATTTTAGTTGTTACAGTAAGTTTAGGTGTTACTACTTTTTATTTTTTAAGAGATAACGAAGAACTTGTTGTTAATACTAATGGTTATGTTTATTTAAACAAAGGTGATACATTAGAAATTGATGCCGAATTAAAACATGCAAAAGTTGGCAACGAACTAGTGATTACTGCTTTAACTGAAGGGGTTTTGGAATGGAACCCAGCATTAAATAGTTTTACTGCTGAAGAAGGCGGTGCAACTGTTGTTGAAATTAGAACAAAAAACAACAATAAAATTAACCCTGTTTATATTGAAGTAAGTGTTGGTAATGGTATGAAAGAAGCCCCTTACTATATAGATAGTGAAGAAGATTTGTTAAGTATTGGTAGTGAAGCAGATGGCAACATTTTCACTGGTAGTGACAACTACATTTTAATGCAAGACATCACTATTACAAACTCTATAACTCCAATTTTAAATAATGGAGAATTTACAGGTAGTTTAAATGGTAATGGTTATTCTATTAATAATTTAAAAATAGAAACTAGCGAAGGTGTTGAAAACGCAGGTTTATTTGCTAAAATTGCTTCTACTGGTGTTATTACAAATTTAGCATTAAAAAATGTTTCTATTAATGGTCAATTTAAAACTGCTGGTGGTTTTGCTGGAATTAACGAAGGAACAATTACTAGAAGTGAAGTTGTTAGCGGTAGTGTAACTTCAACATTACAAGATGCTAGCACTGGTGCTATTTGTGGTATTAACAAATATTCAGTAGCAAACTATGGTAGAATTGATAGATGTTATAGTAATATTTCTGTTAGCGGAACAACTTATGTTGGTGGTTTAACTGGAACAAACAATGGTGGCATTGTAATTAATAGTTATGTTAAATTAGATGCTGACAACAAAATTACTTCTATTTTGGCTGGAAGCAATGTTGGTGGTTTAATTGGTTTAAATACAAATAATGGTGATATTGCAAGCACTGTTAAAAACTGTTATGCTTTAGGCGATGTTGTTTTAGCAGAAGGCGTTAATGCTGAAGAATGCAAAGTTGCTGCTTTAATTGGTTTTAATAAAGAAATTTCTCAATATAAATCAAATTATATTATGGGCTTATATACTAACTCAAGTTTACAAGGAGCAAATCATCAATATAGTTTACCAGGAACTCCTAGCGAAACTGAAAAATTAAACTTTAGAGGAATTAACACAAGTTTCCCTATGGATGCAGAACATAAAATAGATATTAATAATTTAAAATCATTTATGTCTAAAAATGTTAGCGAAGATGCTACAAATGTAGTATATTGGGATTTCAAAAATGTATGGTTACTAAGTAGCGAAAACGATGGATATCCTTATTTAAACAAAAACGGAGCAAATGTTCCAGATGATATTAGTGTTGCTTACGACCCTAAAATAATTAGTAATGAAACAGAATTTATTAATTTCATGAATGCAGTTAATAATCCAGATGGAAATCCACAATCTTATTATACTTTAACTGCCGACTTAGATTTATCTAATTCAACAGCATTTATGCCTATAGGAACTTCAACAAGACCTTTTAATGGCACTTTTGACGGAAATGGTCATACAATAAAAAATGTAAAATTATCAACTTCTAGCATTAATGCTATAACTGGTAGTAAATATGTTGGTTTATTTGGAAGAATTACAAGTGTTTCTTCAGTTAAAAATTTAACAGTAGAAAACATTATAATTGAAGACGGCGCAGTATATGCTGGTAGTATAGTTGCTTATAATGAAGGAACTATTGATAATTGTAAAGTTACTCAAGTTTCTTTAAATAAAGAAGTTATTAACATTAAAGCAAGTTTCGCAGTAGGCGGAATTGCTGGGGCTAGTTTTGGTCATATAAATAATTGTAAAGTTATTAATCAAACAATTGTTTCAACATCTAACCAAGGCAATAGCAGCACTTGTGGTGGAATTGTTGGAAGTAACGGCTTAGAAGCAAACTCAAATAATGCTACAGTAGAAAATTGTGGTGTTGTAACTTGCTATATTTATGATAGTAAAAATCTAACAGAATATCCAAAAAATTATAATTTCCAATTATTAAAAGAATTTGGCTTTAAATATAATTATGTTGGCGGTATTGCTGGTTCTAATGCTTATTTAATTACAAGTAACTATGTTTATAAAACAGACATAATGATGAATCAATATAACGTTAACGGAACTGGTGCAGGTATTGTTGCTTATAGTAAAAGTTTAGACTTAATTAATCAAAGTTTAGCAGAAGTAAGTTACAATAAAGTTTTAGGTGGAACAATTACTGGTCACTATAGTTGTGGTTTAATATCTAACTTATATGGTATTAGTGAATTCAACCATGTAGAAATGGATAACATTCATGGCTTAATTAGTATCGGTTTAGTTGGTAAATTATCATTGTCAGGCGGTGTAACGGGAGCTAGACTTAACAACTGTTTCTCAAAATCTTATTTAACATTAACTGATAAAAAACAAGGTGGAACCGCTGGTATGGTTGGTGATGCCGAATATAAAAACGAAAAAACAGAAGCAGGTTATACTAAATTCGGTCAAATATTCTCTGCTTGTAGTTTTGATACAGGTTTAAAATATGCTTATTATGATGCTTTAGTATCATACAGAAACGAAACAAATTTCTTATGGAACAATAGAACTTATGGTATTGGTAACAACTTAATTTGGGAAGAAACCACTGGTGCTAAATACGATAACACTATTTTCTATTTTGATACAAAACAAACAAATTTAAAATGGTTTAGTCACGAAGAATGCACTTTAATGACGAACGGAGAAGTTGTAAGACAAGCATTTACAAGTTTTGGATTTAATACTTCTATGTGGACTTTTGAAGAAGGTGTAAATTCTTATCCTACAATTGCTGGTTTACCAGAAATAATAGAAGCAGAATAACAAACTAATTTTAAAATTAGGTATTGACAAATAAATAATTTAGTAGTATTATATAAACAAACAAAAAAAAAGATTAAATTAAAATTTAAGAAGGAGTTTTTATGGTTTTTAAAGTATTAGATTTGATTCTTAAAACTATTTTAACAAAAAGTTATATATTAGTTGCTGTCGGATTACTTGCTGGTATAACTGCTTTTATAGTAACTCATAAATCTACAAAATTATATCAAAAAGCTCTTTCAAAAAGAGTTCAAAAAGTAAAAGATTTAAAGAATTCTTACGAAAACAGTTTAACTGAAAACGAAAAGAATACTTTATCAAAACAATATAATAAAGCATTAAAAAAACTAGATAATAAAATTAAATCTATTTTAAGATATAACGGAAAAAGAGTTTATATTCCATCTAGTTTATTAAATGATTATTCTAATTTGGCATTAAGTGGAAACGAACCTTTTACATTTAAAGATAGATTGTATGCTATTATAAATGATGATAAAAGAAAGATTAAAACAGAAATTATTGAAACTTCTAAAGGTAAAAAAGTTGCAAAACAAGAAGATATAAGTGTAGATTATACAACTTTTAATGATGAAGAAATCAAAAAATTTACTAACTTTGATGAAAAAAGTGCTGACCAAGAACAACTAATTTACAATTCTAAATACGAAGAAGATGTAAATGAAAAATAAAAAAATCTCCAAATGGAGATTTTTTTTATAACCTTCTAAACTTTTTAATTCCGTAAGTAAATAATATTGTTAGAATTAATATTAATAATAATACATAAACACCTAAACCGAATAAGCCTATGTAAACAATGTTTAGTGGTTTTAATAAAAAGTAAATTCCAACCAAAATAGCGGTTACCACTAAACCTAACAACATTGTAAGTAGTGTAGATATGCTTTGTTTAACGACTTTCGTTTCATCTTCAAAATTAAAGTTAGGGAAGATTAAATTTAACAATACACCACCATAAGCAAGTATTGTATTACATAAACTAGGTAGTAATAAAATTATTAGTGTTTGAAATAAACTTAATTTTAAAAATATTGTTAAAAATAGACTACTTAAAATTATAAAAGGTTCAAAAATTAAAACTTGTAGCAAACCTTTATTAAATAGTAGTGTTTTTTCGTTAATGGGACTCGATTTTAAAATCCAAAAGTTTTTACCTTCTAGTGATAAACTACTACAACTAATTATTGTTGTGCTAGATAAAGCGCAGAAAATAACGGCAATTAAGCAACAAAGTAAGTCTTTAGATAAAGTCGTTCCTAAATAGCCATATATTTTATCTAAACCCATACCCGAAAAGATTATTCCTAAAACTAAAACAAATATTGGACCAATTATAGTATTAACAATCCATGCTGGAGTTGTTAAATAAGTTGATAATTCTTTTTTTAGTAAACTTTTTGCTACTGAATTTGTGTTTTTATATACTAATTTTTTGCTACTAGAATTAAATTTACTAAAAGTTTTCCCAAAATTAATAGAATATAAAATTAAGCCTAAAACAAAGGGAAGAATTGTAACACACAAACTACCAATAATACTAAGTGGTTTTTGATATAACACAAAATTCAAAAACATATTGCTAAAAAATCTATCACTAAAATAAGCATTAAGGTTTGCAGGGTTTACAGTTCCGTAAAAGAAAGTTTTAATTAAAAGTAAAGATAATACTATAATAAAAATAAATACAGAAAATAAACTTTTTATAAAACTAGAATACTTAAATCTATTAAATAGTCTTGTAACTAAAAAATCTAAAATATAACTTATTCCAACACTAAGCAGTGGAAGTAAAAATATACTAAGTATTCCTAGAAGTGTTAGGGAAAGATTAAATTTTGTAAAAATTTGATATAACACAATATAAGGAAGAACTAAAGTAATAGAGAAGAATAAGTCGAAAAAATATTTATTTATAGTTTTACTGATAATAATATCTCGTTTTTTTATAGGAAGCGATAAAAGTAAGTCACTATCACTAGTTTTTGTATTACCACTTACTCGCATAACTCCAATAATAACCATAACAGATAACGCAGTTAAATAGGCATGGAATAGACATAAATTGTTTAAACCCAAACTGCCTAAACCTTTAAACATACTATAAGCTTGATAACTATAAAGAGCAAAAATTCCTAATCCACCAAGCACAAGCAAAATAAAAGCAATTAAAGTCGGCTTTCTTTCTTTTTTTTTTCCTTGAAGCCTACCAAGCAATAAATTTAAATTGTTTTTTAATAAAATTTTTAAATTAGTCATTTTCCAACTCCAAAAAAACTTCTTCTAAACTTTCATCTTTTTTAATTTCTTGCATTGTCCCTTGTTTAATTATTGTTCCATTCTTAATAATCGCAACTTTATTACATATTTTTTCCGCTACTTCTAAAACATGGGTAGAAAAGAAAATCGCACCGCCGTTACTAACAAATTCTTTCATTATATTTTTAATTATAAAACTTGCTTTAGGGTCTAGACCAACAAAAGGTTCGTCCATAACAATCAACTTAGGGGAGTGAATAAATGCTGAAATTAGCACCAATTTTTGCTTCATTCCGTGTGAATAATTACTAATTGGCGAGTTTAAATTGTTTTCTAGTTCAAGAAGTTTTGAATATTTTTCTATTAAAGTTTTTCTTAAATCTTTTTCAACTTTAAAAAAGTCTGCAATCAAGTTTAAATATTGAATTCCTGTAAGAGCAGGATAAATGTCGGGGTTATCAGGTATATAAGCAAGCATTTTTTTACATTCTATAGGCTTATCTTTTATGCTTATCCCATTAATTTTTATGTCGCCACTTGTAAAATTGTTTATTCCAACTATGCTTTTTATAGTTGTAGTTTTACCTGCTCCGTTATGGCCAATAAAAGCAAAAATATCACCGCTTTCTACTTTTAAATTTATATCTTTTGCTCCAACTCTTCCATTTGGGTAAATTTTACTAAAATTTATAATTTCTAACATATTAACTCCTATTTATTATTTTTGTTTACAATCATATTAAATACTGCATCAAATTCATTTGGTTTTACTATAGCTAAACCTTTATTTATATCGCCAAGTAACAAAATAGTGTCGCCGGGGTTAAATCCAAAAACTTTTCGTGCTTCATTCGGTATTACAATTTGACCTTTTGTGCCCATTTTAACTGTGTAGGCAAACTTATCTCCATCTTTTATCATAATCTCTCCTTAGTATGATTTGTTATACTTATCATACTTTATTATACTCGGCTTTGTCAAATAAAATTAATAAAAAAAGTTGCTTTTCGCAACTTTTATAAGGTTTTTATATTGTTATTTCTTAAACTTATTATATCTAAATTATATTCTTCTAATAATTTATCAAAATCTTTCATTAATTTTGCTGGCTTATTAAAGTGAGCAGTGTAGTTTTCTGGATAGGCATGAGCATAATTAGTAAAAAAATTCATACGCCTTTTATATGCTTCATTTATAATTACTTGCATAATGTCGTCTTCTGTATATTCTAAGGCATAAATAACTTTCTTTTGAATTTCAGTTAGGTCTTTAAGTTCTCTTGCAGTTATGTAATCTAAATAACTTACTTTATATTTACCAGTTTTTAGTTTGTTTAATTCACTTTTAACATCTTCGCCTTTAATGTTGTAGTAATGACTTAAAATTGAGTGATATATTAAAGCGATTTGCTGACTTAATTCTTCTTTAGTTTCATGATATAAATATTGTTTTATTCTGCTTCTTAATTCTTTTGTAATTTCAGTATACTCTAGTCTACACAAACATCGTTGAACGGGATAAAAGTTTTTTACACAAATTTTTAAATAATTTGCAAGATTATCTAAATTTGTTTTTGTAACTTTATTTTTAACATTTTTACTGATTTCTTTTAAAGTAAACATTAAGCCAACTTTATCTAAATAAATATCTAATATTTCGCCATTTTTATTTTTTTGTAATTGAATTGCGGCGCCTGATGGATAAGAAATATTTATTAATTTTTGTTTAACTATTAATGCACAATTTTTTGCTAAATCAAAACTACAAAATTTATTTGATTTCACAAAATCTTTTAACTCAAAAAATTCTTTTTTAGTAATTGGGTCTTTATAGCAATAAATATTAACAATATTTGCTATTTCTTGTTCTGTTAGTTTCATAATTTCTCCTAATTAATTGTTGCACATAAATAATATTTTGTCAAGACCTATTATAAAGTTTGTTTAGATAAATCTTGTCTATCTTTTCCTGTTTTTCATAAAACTTTAATGCGTTTAATTGAAAAGCATATATTTCTTCTTTACTTAAATTTTGTAGACTATTAGCATCTAGAATATCGCTAGAATATATTTTATCGTTAAATATTCCAGATAGATTAGAAACAAAAACCGAATTTTTTATATCTTCACTAAAAATGTTATTTCCTTGTGCAAAATTTTTGTTATATTCTAAGCCAAATAAATTACAAATGGTAGGATAAATATCGTAAGTAGAGCAGAATGTATTGTTACTACCACTGCCTAAAGTTTTATCGTAGATTATAAAAGGTATGTTATATAAACTTGTGTCTAGAATGTTGTAGTTTTTACTTCCGTATCTAACCATTAAATTTGTTTCATCATAATAACAATTGTGGTCGGCAAACAAAACGATTGCTGTGTTATCCATTAAATTATTATCGTTTAAATATTTTATTAAATTGGCAATCATTTTGTCGGTATCCATGCTTGCACATTTATATTTCTTTAAAAAGTTATAATATGTTTTGTCGGTAGGGAATTTATAACCTTGACTTGTTAAGTAATTTATTATTTCAGGTAAATGTTCTTCGTAGTAGCCGTAATATTCTTCATATCTTTCGTTGTATTTTGAGTAGGGACCATGTGTTCCAAAGGTAGTATAAAAGCTAAAAAATCGTTTGTCTTTTGGAGCAAACTGCTCTAGGCAAGTATTCAAAAAATCTTGTTCTAAATAAGCATTACCAAAATCTGTGTCGTTTCCAAGTTTAGAATCTTGAATGCCGTATAAACTATCAAAACCAAATTTTTTGTTGACTACATTTCTAGAATAAAAGTTAATATCATAAGAATGAAAATAATTTGCTGTATAACCATTGTCTTTAAATAAATAAGCCAGTGAATTTTTTGGAGCAAAATCTTCACTTCTTGCTAAATTTTGAAAATCAGTTTTTTTAGGGAAGTTACCAAGCAGACTGATATCTTCGCTCATATTTGTTTTGTTGTATGCTCTAAAGTTAGTAAAAGTATACCCATTATTGTATGCTAAATCATAAAGTGTAGGAGTGCAAATAGGGTCTATTGCAAACCAATCAAAACTTTCAAGCATTAAAACTATTAAGTTTTTATCTTTAAGTAAACTAGAATTGTTACTTTCAATTACTCCATCATTTAAAAATGTCTGTAATTCTTGTCTTTCTTCTTTTGTTAAAGTTGTGTCTTTAATAAATACATCTTCTAAACTTTTTATATAAAACCCAAAAGTCCCAAATTTTTTATATGCTTTTTGTTTAAATTGAAAGTTTTTATATAAATATGCATCACTTTCTAAAACATAGAAGGCATTTGTTGTTTCGGTATCGGCAAGAATAGAATATGAAATTAAATTGCTTGTTAGTCCACAACTAATAAAAGCTAAAAATATTGCAAAAACCAAACAAAATGAATAGCGTCTTTTAGATTGAGTTTGTGCTTTTAAGTTTAGTTTGTTGGTTTTAGTTAAAGAGAATAATAGCATTATAAATATAGTAAGGATTAAAGCATTTACGATTAAGGCCTTATAATTTATAAATGATGGTTTGAAAACCTTTGTGGCTTCTCCAGCAATTTTCAATAAATCCAAACTAAAAACATCACTAAAAACTGCATAATAACTTGCATTTACAATATTTAATATAAACTGAACGGAAAGTAACACTATAATATAAGCAATTTTACTTTTTCTACCTTTCATTAAAAATATAATTGCGGAATTTATTAAAATGTAAGCTAAATCGAACAAAAAATAACTAGGTAAAAATCCAAAATTTAAAGACCAAAAAGCAACAATCTCTAAACTTATTGTAGATAAAGCAAATATTAATACATATTTTAGTTTATTTAATATTTCTTTCTTTTCCATTATGGTATGTATATTTTTACTCCTTTTTCTAATGATTTAAATTTAAATGAACCATTTTGCCCACATTCGCCGTCTAAATTTATTTCGGCATTATTTTTTAATTCTATTTCAAAATCTTTAAGTCTTAAATATGTAACTCGGCGTTTTTTCTTATTATAGTTTAAACCAAACAAAAATAATTTTGCAATACTAAACATACTAAGTAAACTAAATTTGTTTTTTTTGGGGCATTCAATCATTACAACATCAACATATCCATCATCTAAACGGGCATTTTTGTTTATTTTAAATCCGCCAACATAACGAGAATTTACTATTAAAAGCAAAGCACAATTTTGTTCAATAATTTCATTATCATGCTTTAATTTTATATGTAAAGGTTTGCTTTTAAATATTTTTTTTGCCCCACTGAAAAAGTAGGCAAGTCGTCCCCAAAACTTTTTGTGAGTTTGTTTTGTTTCATAACTTATTTCACATCCTAGTCCTGTGGCACAAACATAAATTCCATACTTATCATTAACTTTAAAAATATCGTGGTTAAAAACTTTTCCATTTAATATTACTTTAACCGCCTTTTTAATGTTGCGTGGAATTTTTAAACTATGTGCGACATCATTAGTAGTTCCAGTAGGTATATAACCAATAACTGGAGCATTTTCTTTTTCAGCGATAGCATTAATTACTTCGTTTAAAGTTCCATCTCCACCAGATACAACAAAAGTGTCATATTTATTATAGTTCTCACTTGCAATTATACTTGCGTGGTGTGGGCGTTCGGTTCTCATAACATCAACTTTATTGTATTTAGTTTTTAATTTTTCTTCAATATAATGCTCTTTTTTAGCCACTCTACCTTTTCCACTATTAGGATTGTAAATAAATAAGCATTTCATATAAGAATTTTAAATAAAAATAAACATTTTGTCAAATACAAAAAAGAATTTACAATAATTGTTAATTATTGTATAATATATAGGTATGAATAAAATAGATTATAATAAACAAATGAAAACGATAATTGATAGTTTAGAGAGTAAACCCAAATTGCTTCTTCACTCTTGTTGTGCCCCTTGCTCTACAAGTGTTTTAAAAAAATTAGTTAATTATTTTGATATAACCATATTTTTTTATAATCCTAACACGGATAGTTTAGAAGAATTTAATAAACGAAAAAACGAAGAAAAAAAACTTATTAACATTTTAAACGAAAAATTTAATTATAATATTAAGATTATAGATTGTGATTACGATAAAGAAGATTATGATAATATTACAAAAGGCTATGAACATGAGAAAGAAGGTGGCAAAAGGTGTGATATATGTTATAAACTAAGATTAACAAAAACCTGTGAATTTGCTAAAAATAACAACTTTGATTTTTTTACCACGACATTGTCTGTTAGTCCTTATAAAAATGCTACTAAATTAAACTTAATAGGCTTAGAATTAGAAAAAGAGTATGGCGAAAGATTTTTAACCGCCGATTTTAAAAAAGAAGAAGGTTATAAACAAAGCATAGAGTTAAGCAAAAAGTATAATTTATATAGGCAAGATTATTGTGGTTGTTTTTATAGTAAAAAAGAACGAGAAGAATATAAAAACCCCCTTGACAAACAAAATTAATTGTGTTAATATATTGTTAACAAAGGGGGAGGCTATATATGGAAAAAGATTTTTTAGATGGCTGGAGAGAAGCAACCAGAAAATACGAAGGGGATTGCGAATATGATGCTACGGCTGAAGCCATTAAAGCATATCTAAGATATGAACAAGAAAAGAAAGAACAAGAAAAGAAAGAACAAGAGAAAAAATCTAAAGATGAGGGTTTAGAAAAATAGTATATGAAAGAAGATGAACCGATTTTAATTAAAGTTTGGGAAGAAATTAATGCTGAACTTAATGAAATAGACTTATCAAAAGAAACAGAAAAGAATTCTAAACTAGATGAGAAAGTATCAAGTAAAAAATAGGGGAACAATTCCCTATTTTTTTATTGATTTTTAAAAATTTGGGTATTGACAAGTATATGCTTTTGATATACAATTAAATAAACAAAGGAGAATTTATGATAAATAAAAAGACTAGCTTAGAGCAATCTAAAAATATTAAAAATTTAAAAACAGACTCTCAAAAATATAATATGATTTTAGACTTTGCATCTAAAGTTGTAGAAAGTGATGCTTTCGATCCAGAAGTATTAAGTTATGCAGAACTAAGTATGGATAATTACTCACACATCTGTTTAGTTAATTTTGCAGATATTCACTTTTTCGATCAAGGAATGAGCAAGGTTAGATTTGATAAAGCGAGTGAATTTTTAAAAAATACCGCAAATGCTTATGCGGTGCTTGCTGGTGATACTTTTACTGTTAGCACGCTTAGCGGGGCTAGTAATGTTCATGTAAACAAAATTAACAATACAAATTCAGCAATACTCGGTGAAAAACTTTTAGAAAATATTAAATCTAAAGTTATTTTTGGAATTGGTGGCAATCATGACGGCGAACAAGGTTCTAGAAATCGAGATACTAATATTAGTTTAACTCGTCAAGTTTTAAAAAGTTTAGATATACCTTATTTCCAATATAATGTTTTATTAAAAATCAATTTACATAATGAACCTTTTTATGTATTTGTTACTCATGGTAGTGGCAAAAGTTCCACTAAAGCAAGTGCCTTAGATACCATTAAACAAAAATGTATGGCTGTATGTTC
>CAKVHZ010000005.1 GCA_934754445.1 uncultured Clostridia bacterium
GTTTAAACCCCTTTTAAGAAACGCTGTATTACGAAGTTTTTTCTCAGTAATTTGAGAATTGGCTGTTGTATAAGTTATAGTAAAACCCCTTTTTTTGAAGTAATTGCTTGTGCGTGCCTTGTTCTATAATGTTGCCTTTGTTCATTACTAAAATTATATCTGATGAAATAATTGTAGATAACCTATGAGCGACAACAAAGGTTGTTTTATTTTTCATTATTGAGTTAAATGCTTCTTGAATTTGTAGTTCGGTTCGAGTGTCAATATTGCTAGTTGCTTCATCTAAAATTAGCATTAGTGGTTTTGTTAGCATTAGTCTTGCAATACAAATAAGTTGTTTTTGACCTTGACTTAAATTATCGCCATTTTCTGTGATAATAGTATCATAACCATTTTCTAAAGTTTCTATAAAATAGTGCGCTCCTGCCTTTTTAGATGCTTTGATTATATCTTCTAGTTTCGCATCAGGACAGCCATAGGCGATATTATCTTTAATAGATGCTGAGAATAACCAAGTTTCTTGTAAAACCATGCCGAATTGTTTTCTTAAACTATCTCTAGTTAAGTCTTTTACATTATGGCCAGAAACTAAAATTTCGCCAGAGTTAACATCATAAAATCGCATTAATAAATTAATAAGTGTGCTTTTCCCACAACCCGTAGGACCAACAATAGCCACTTTTTGTCCTTTCTCTACACTTAAATTTAAGTTTTGAATTAATTTTTTATCTTGAGTATAAGAAAAATTTACATCTTTAAATACAACTGTTCCATCACATTTATCTAAAACTAAATTGTTTTCATCACTAACTTCGTTTTCAATATCTAAAACATTAAAAACTCTTACTGCTGATGCTATAGCCGACTGAATATCTGAAAAAACTCCTGTAATTTCATCAAAAGGTTTGGTGTATTTATTTGCATAAGACAACATAGTTGAAATAGAACCAATAGACATTTGTCCGTTTATTGCAAAAAGTGTGCCCATAATTGCTACTATTGCATATAAGATGCCGTTTATAAATCTTGCTAGTGGGTTTGTTAGCGAGGCATAAAATACCGCTTGTTCGTTATATCCCCTTAAATTTTGATTAATTTTGTTGAACTTATTAACTGAACGGTCTTCATATTGAAATGCTTTGACAATTTTTTGATTTCCTACCATTTCGGTTAATTGACCAGATAAATCGCCAAGTGCTTTTGCTTGTTTTTTAAATAATTTATCTGATTTTTTAGCAATAATGGTTGCCACTAATATGCTTAAAGGTGTTACACAAACAATGACTATAGAAATTGTTATGTTGATTCTAAACATAAATATTAATGTTAAAACGATACTTGCTAAACAATCAAAAATTGTTGTTAATCCTAAAACAAAGCCATCGGTTATGTTGTCAACATCGTTTACCATTCTACTTTGTAAATCTCCATGAGATGAGTTATCTATAGTTTTTAGTGCTACTTTATTAAATTTTTTAAATATATCTATGTGTAATCTTTCTTCTATTTTATAAGATAGTGTATTTGCCATTTTGCTAGTAAGCCATTTAAAAATTGCAAAACCTACAATGCAAACAGAAAGCCACATAATAATTATGCCTAATTTTTCAAAATTAACATTGCCTATTTCTATAATTTGGTCTACACCTTTACCAATTAAAATAGGAATTAAAACTTCAAATATAGAATTTATAAAAGCAAAAATTATTGCAAAAATCAAATAACCCATAAACGGTTTAGCGAGTTTAAAAAATCGTCTTAAAACCTTAGGATTTTTATTTTTTATGTTTGCTACTCTTTCTATTTTAGGGGCTTTATCAGTTAAAATTATAGTTTTATCTGTTACTTTTTCTTGTTTTAATTCATTAATTATTTTGTTTGGAGTTTCAATGGAAGATGGCACAACCACTTTTTGCGTTACCGCTGGTTGCACCTTTTCTGGATTATTAAACGAAGGTTTTGGTAATTCTTCTATCGCCTTTTTAATCTCTCTTTCTTCTTTTTTGTTATCCATCATTTCCCCTTATTTTGTTTGAGAATCATATATTTCTTTATAAACTTTACAATTTTCTAACAACTCTTTATGTTTGCCTATTCCCACAACATTCCCTTTATCTAGCACAACGATTATATCAGCATTTTTTACAGTGTTTGCTCTTTGAGAAATTAGCACTACCGTTGTATTTTTAATGTTTTGTTTTATCGCTTTTCTTAAGTTCGCATCGGTTTGAAAGTCTAACGCACTAGCGCTATCATCCATAATTAAAATTTCAGGGTCTCCTACTAATGCTCTTGCTATAGTCAATCTTTGACGCTGACCACCAGAAAAGTTTTTGCCACCTGATTGAACCATATAATCATATTTGTTAGGCAATTCGCTAACAAACTCTTCACTTTGCGAAATTTTTAAAGATTTATCCATTTCTTCTAATGTGGCATTTGGTTTTCTCCACGAAAGATTTTCTTTAAGTGTTCCTTTAAATAATACTGCTTTTTGTGGAACAACTCCTATTTTATCTCTAAGTTGTTTAAAACTATAATCTTTAACATTTACGCCGTCTACAAAAACTTCTCCACTAGTAGTGTCATAAAATCTAGGAATTAAATATGCTACACTACTTTTTCCGCTTCCCGTTCCACCAATAATACCTAAAGTTTGACCACTATAAAGTTTTATTGATAAATTTTTAAAAGCAAATTTGGAGTCTATGCCATAAGAAAAAGAAACATTTTTAAATTCTATTTTAGGTATTTCTTTATCTGTTTCAATTTCTATAAATTCTTTATTTGTTTCTTCAACACTAGGTTTAGTATCAAAAACTTCGTTAATTCTTCCAGCACAATTAAACGCTTTTATAAAAGCAATTATTATATTTGCTAGTGATACTAGTGCCGAAGTTATTTGCGTTAAGTAATTAATAAATGCAATTATTTGACCTTGTGTAAGCGAGCCGACATTTACTTGAATTCCCCCAAACCATAAAACTGCAACAATTGTAAAGTTAATAATGGTAAAAGTTAAAGGATTCATTAAAGATGAAACATCAACAACTTTTATTGCCGATTTCCTTAGTCTTTTAGCACTTTCAACAAATCTTTCTTCTTCGTAATTTTGCTTATTAAAAGCTCTAACAACCCTAACACCCTCTAGGTTTTCTCTCGTTATTTCCGATAACTTATCTAAATTCTTTTGAGTTTTGTTATATAGTGGGTCGGTTAATTTTAAAATTAAAAATATAACACCTAAAATTAAAGGCGAAACTATTAAAAATATTAGCGATAATTTAATGTCTATAATCATCGCCATGACAATAGAACCAATAAGTAGAAATGGCGTTCGCATTACATTTCTTAAAAAAGAAGAAACCGCTGTTTGAACTCTTGAAACATCGTGAGTTATTCTATTGTTAATGCTTGCGGTGCTAAATTTATCAAGTTCAGCATGAGATAAAGTATTAATATGAGCAAAAAGGTTTTTACGAATTTCCGCACCAAAACCCATGCTGGCTTTTGCAGCATGTTTTTGACATATAACGGCAACTATTATTCCTAAAATGTTTAAACCAACAACTATTGAACCATATATCGCTATATATCTTATATCATGATTAGCAACACCAATATCTATCATGTTTGCCACTAATAATGGTATAATCAATTCTGTAATTGTTTCTATAAATTTAAAACAAGGAGCAATTATTGCATCTTTTCTGTATCCTTTTAAATATTTTAATAGTTTTTTCATGAATATCACATTTTAACATAATTATACAAATATTGCAAGTCTTTATATGTTTTGTATTAACATTCAATAATTATTTATATATAAATAGTGTTTTCCCTTACTTAATTTTTATTCTATTTGTTATTTTAATTTACAAATTTTAAAATTTAATGTAATATATTATTATAAGGAGATTTTAATGGACTACTATAATAAAAAACTAATTTCAAATTTAATAATATCAATAATGCTAACAATTTTCTTTCCTATAGGAGTATTAGGAATAATATTTGGTGCAACAAAACATATAACAATTCTATTAGTGTTTGGAATTATTTTAACAATCCTTGGCTTTTATGTTTCTCCCGTTATGTGGGGAGTTTATGGAAATACAAAAAGTTTAAAAATAGTTTTGAATTTAATAGTAAATGAGTATATGTATTCAGTTAGCGATATTGCTACTCACCTAAACAAAAGCGAAGAAGAAATAAAAACTAAAATATCCACTTTAATTGAAAAAGGATATTTAAAAGGATATATTTATAAAGACGGCTTTTTAGAATTAAACACAAATAAAAAACAAACTGGCGAGCATACAAAAACTATTAAATGCACAAACTGTGGCGGAACAATGCATTTAGATGGCATAAACTATGTTTGCGACTATTGTGGAACTGTAAAACATAAATAAAGTGAAAGACTAAGAGTGAGATGACAGATAAATTATAAAACATAAAAAATATATTGATAAACTAAAAAAAAGAAGTGAAAATTTAATCACTTCTTTTTAATTATTTGAAAAACAAGTAAAGCAATAAGGCTTCGCAAGGTAGTTTTATTTTTTTTCGTTTAAACTTCTCACATTCTTTTTTTGCTTCTATTTCATGTTCAATAATATTCCTTTTTTTTGTTTCTTTATAATCTATATAAAGTTCGTTACTATAAAAAACTTCTCTTTTTCCACCGCGCATGCTTGTAAGTGTGGCTTGAAATTTAAGTTTTTTGCTCATTATTTTACCTCAACTTCAAAGGTTACTGTTATTTCATCTCCCGCATTCATATCTTGTAATTTAAAACCAACTGTTGGGTCTAAACCTTCTTTTAGTTCATTATTTATTTTAACACTATTTTCCACAAAACTTGTTTCTGCTGGTATATCATCTTTAAAGAAAATATCAGTATTTAAATATCGCCCATTGTTTGTTATAACATTTTGAAACATTAAATTGTCACCTTTAATTACTGCACTTTTATTTGAAGTTTTTACTATTGTTATTTTATTATCACTTATTTCTATACTCACAACCATGGTTTTTTCGGTAAAATTTAAATCTTCATTAACTGTATAACTTATATCACTAATCGTGTTTATAATATCAGTTGCAGGACTTTCGTTAATCACTAACAAATATGTTATAGTTATGTTTTCTCCCGCATTTATAGGGTTATCAAGTACAACCCCCTTAGTAATATCCGCATCTAATTTTGCTACTCCGCCTATTATTAAAGACCCCGCTTTAAAAGTTCCTCCACTACTTATTGTTTCTTTAATATTTGTTACAGTTATAGGATATTCACTATTATTTATTAATTTTAAAGTTTGTAAAATTTCATCCTTGGGTGCACCATAACTACTTGCTGTAGATTTTTCTTTTAAAAACGATGTCGTCATATTTTCAGTAGCAGATTCGTTACTTTGGGTTTGATAGTTTTTTTTAGTATCATCAGGCATAGTGTAATTAGAAGTTAAATTAGATATATTTATTATTTTTGCCATACTTTTCTCCTTGAGTTATTTATAACCACTATATGTAACTTAAAATAAAATTGCTAACAAAATAAATTTTTAAAGTTTATTTATTATGCTTAAATTAAAAATTATGTTATAATAAAATAAATATGGAAAAATTAATTGATAATATATTGGTTGAGTTTAAAATAAACGAAAAAGAAATAAAAAATTATTCAATGCTCTCTCTTGCCTTTTTAGGAGATAGTATTCATAGTTTATATATAAGAAATTATTTGATTACTAAAGCAAATTCTAAAGTTAAAGAATTACATTCAATGGCTACTAAATATGTTAAAGCAAAATCTCAAAGCATTGTGATAGAAAATTTAAACGATTTAACTTTAGAAGAACAGCAAATAGTAAAAACCGCAAGAAACAGCAAAACGAATAATATTGCTAAAAATAGCACAATAAAAGATTATAAAAATGCAACCGCATTTGAAGCACTACTTGGCTATTTAGCATTAAACAAAAATTATGAAAGATTAAACAAAATATTAAAAAAATCGGTAGAAATTACTGAAAAACCATTAAAAAACAATTAAAAGGAATAACAAATATGAGAATTTATGGTAAAAACACTTGCATAGAATATTTAAAAAGTGGTAGTAAAATTAATAAGGTTTATTTACAAAAAAACATAGATGAAAAGTTTAAAAACGAAGTTTGCTCTTTATATAAAAATACAAATTTAGTTGAAAAAGATTTTTTAAACAAATTAACAAATTTTAAAAATCATCAAGGTATTGTAATTGACATTGAAGAATATAAATTTTGTGATTTAGATGAAATATTACAAATTCATAAACAAAAAAACACTAATGCATTTATTGTAATTTTAGACAATTTAGAAGACCCACAAAATTTTGGTAGTTTAATTAGAAGTAGTGTTTGTGCTGGAGCGGACGGAATAATTATTCCTAAAAATCACAGCGTTAGCATAACAGAAACAGTCTATAAAGTAAGTAGTGGTGCATTAAATCATATAAAAATTTGTATGGTTAATAACATAAACGAAGCCATTAAAAAAATTAAAAAAGAAAATATTTTTGTTTATGGACTAGAAGCAGGCGAAACTTATATTTATAATGCCGACCTAACTTATAATATTGCTTTAGTTGTTGGTAGTGAAGGAAAAGGAATAAGCAGACTTACTAAAGAACTTTGTGATGAAATTGTAAGTATTCCTATAACTAACAAAATAAATAGTTTAAATGCTCAAGTAGCAGGAGCAATAGGATTATTTGAAGTAGTCCGTCAACGAACAAAAGGATAAAAATGGAAGATATAGAATTAATTGAAAGAGCAAAAAATGGCGATGAAAAATGTTTAGATACATTAATGGCAAGTTATAAAAAATTAGTTACTACAATATCTAGAAAATACTTTATAATAGGTGCCGACATAAACGATGTAATTCAAGAAGGAATGATAGGACTTTTTAATGCCTACACTAATTTTGATAAAGAAAAAAATGCTCAATTTAAAACTTTTGCAACAATTTGCATTAATAGGCAAATAATTTCCGCCATAAAAAAAGCATATAAATTTAGTAACGAATTAACGATTGATGATAATTTAAATATCTTAACAAATAATTCCCCTATCATCTCTCCAGAAGAAGATTTTATTTTTCACGAAGAATACAAATTACTTTTAAAAGAAATAGAAAAGCAATTAAGCAAAAAAGAGCAAGAAATTTTATATAAATTTTTAGAAAACAAAAGTTATGATGAAATTGCTGAAGAATTATCTTCTTCTAAAAAAAGTGTTGATAATGCTTTAAGTAGAATAAGAAATAAATTAAAATATTTAAACAAATAGTTTTTAAATTTTTAGAAAATAAGTTATAATATAATAAAAGTAACTTATTTTTTTAAAGGAAATTTTTATGACAAATTTAGCACTTTATAGAGAATATCGACCAGCAACTTTTGAAGATGTAATTGGTCAAGAACACATTATAAAAACTTTAAAAAATCAAATTAAAAATAATAGTTTGTCTCACGCATATTTGTTTTGTGGAACAAGAGGCGTTGGTAAAACTAGCACAGCAAGAATTTTTGCAAAAGCAATAAATTGTGAAAATAATGTTGATGGCTCACCTTGTCTAAAATGTAAAACTTGTTTAAGTTTAAACAATTCTTCTAACATTGATATTTTAGAAATTGATGCCGCTTCTAATAACAGAGTTGATGAGATAAGAGATTTAAGAGATAAAGTTAAATATCCCCCAGTAAATGGTAAATATAAAGTTTATATCATAGATGAAGTTCATATGTTAACCGATAGTGCATATAATGCCTTACTTAAAACTTTAGAAGAACCACCTGCTCATGCAATATTTATATTATGCACAACAGAAGTTCATAAACTACCTAAAACAATTCTTTCTCGTTGTATGCGTTTTGATTTTAGGTTGGTTTCTTGTGATGATTTAGAAAAATTGTTAATAAAAGTATTTAACGATAAAAACATTACATATGAAAAAGAAGCCTTACATTTAATTGCTTCTCGTGGCGAAGGTAGCGTTAGAGATACTCTTTCTATTGCTGACCTTTGCGTAAGTTTTTGTAATAAAAATGTAACTTACAAAGGATGCCTTGATGCCTTAGGTAGTTCTTCAATAGATAGTTTAGATGAAATAACCGATAGTTTAATTGAAAATAATGGCGAAAAATTACTAACTAGTTTAGATAAAATTGCACTTAGTGGAATAAATTTTACTATTTTTGCAAAAGAACTTATTAGTTATTTTAAAACTTTACTCACAATAAAAAATGTTAATAATAGTCAAAGGTTTTTAATGCTACCTGATGATGTGTTTAATAAATACTTAAAAAGAGCAAATGCTTTTACTAGCGAAGAACTTTTAATGATTATGACAAAACTAACCGAAATTGAAACTCAACTTAAATTTAGTTTAGATGCCCGAATGCAAGTGGAATTAACCCTACTTAACATTTTATGTGAAAAAAAAAAGACTATCTAAAAACGGATAGTAATAAAAATAATAAAACTACTATTTCACAAACGAATAAAGAAACTAAAAATAATAATTTAGCAAGTAACAATACTCAAAACGAAAATCATAATCAAACTAGTAGTGATATAAACAAAACTCAAGAAATAAATAATTCTGCTACTACACAAAATGCACAAATTATAGATAACGAAAGTTTTAATGAAAATATTTTTAGCATAGAAAAAAACACCGACAAAACAAAACTAATAATGGCTAAAATTTTAAAAGAGTTAAGACAAAATGACGAACATTTACTGCAATCGGTTTTTCAAGATTTTGAAAATGCAATAATTGTTAAAAACAAATTAATAGTTAGTTTTAGTGGCGAAAATTATAAAGAAATATTAGAAAAAACTAGCAATTTAACTACAATTAATGATATAATAAGTAGCGACGGCTTAATAGTAGAATATAAATTTGAAACTACTAAAAAAGAAAAAACAATTGATGAAATTTTGAAAGAAAAATTTAATAAAATAAATATAAAGGAGTAAATTTATGAATAATTTTAGAGGTGGCTTTGGCGGTGGCATGGGTGGAATGAACATGCAAGCATTAATGAAACAAGCACAAAAAATGCAAGAAGATTTAGCAAAAAAACAAGAGGAATTAGAAAGTTCAACTTTTAGCGCTACAAGTGGCGGTGGCATGATTAACATTGAACTTAATGGTAAAAAAGAAATTTTAAGTTTAAAAATTAACAAAGAAATTGTTGACCCAGAAGATACTGAAATGTTAGAAGATATGATTATTGCTTGCTTTAATGAAGCATCTAAAAAGGTTGATGAAACTAAAAAATCTACTATGGGAGACATGGGCGGACTTCCCTTTTAATTTATGATAAGTGCTGATTTTGAAAAATTAATAAATAGTTTTACTAAACTCCCTTCTGTCGGTATGCGTAGTGCTGAAAGATATGCTTATAGTATTATCAATATGAAAATCGAAGATGCAGAGAACTTAGCCCATAACATTTTAGCAGTTAAACATAATATTAAATTATGCTCTGTTTGTGGAAACTTTACAACTGAAGATGTTTGTGATATTTGTAAAAATCGTAAAAGTGATGTAATTTGCGTAGTTAAAGAGCCTAAAGATATAATTAACTTTGAAAAAATTAAAAATTTTAATGCTCTTTTTCATGTTTTGCATGGAACTTTAAGTCCTATGAAAAATATTACACCTAACGACTTAAATATAAACTCACTACTTACTAGAATAAGTAACAACAACATTAAAGAAGTTATAATTGCACTTTCTAGCGATGTTGAAGGCGAAGCAACAAGCATGTATTTAGCAAAACTTTTAAAACCATTAGATATTAAAGTTACAAGACTTGCTCAAGGCATAAGTTTAGGAACTGAAATTGAGTATGTAGATAGTGCAACACTCGAGCGAGCATATTCGGATAGAAAAGAATTGTAAAAGCAATTAATAAAAAAGAACTTATCAGTAGATATGTTCTTTTTTATTTGGTTTATAAACTATTAAAATAATCTAAAATATTTTTATTGTCTGCAAAAAATTCTTTATTAGTTAAATAACTTAATTTAGAATTTTGTGGAAAATTTAATTTTAAATAATAACATTTTAAAATTTGTGATTTTAAATTCAAAGTTTTATTTGTTTTAAAATCTCCATATTTATCATCACCTAAAACAAATAAATTATGATATGCTAGGTGCGCCCTTATTTGATGTGTTCGCCCTGTTTTTAATAAAACATCTAATAAACTGTAATTTTTATTTTTATTAATTAAATTAATTTGAGTTATCACAGTTTTTGCATCATTTTGCTTTTTGTTTGTGATTTTTACATAGTTATCTAATTTTATTAAATAATCAGTAAATTCCATTTCATTTTTTGGGGGAATATTTTTACAAATTGTAATATATTTTTTTGTGAATAAATTATTTTTAAAACCATAATCTAATTCATTTTTTGCATCTATATTTTTAGCAAAAATAACTAAACCTTCGGTGTTAAAATCTATTCTATGAACACAAAAATAGTTCTTATTTATTATATTTATTAAAGTTATATCTCGATTTTCACTTATAACTTCCAACTTCTTTGGTTTATCTACTATAATAATATTTTCGTCTTCATAAATTGTTTTAATAGAATAAAAATAATCGTTTTTAGCAAATATTCTAATTTCATCACCAATTTTTAATTCGCAATTTTTATCAACTTTAACATTATTAACTCTAATATCTTTTTTACGAAATAAGGCTTGAACTTTATTAAAATTCAAACCTTCATATTTTGTTAAATAGTCGTTTATGTTACCATTTCTTTTACAAATTAAATTCATCATCAAATCCTTCTGGTTTAAAAGTGATATTTTTATTTATTCCACCAATAACATAATTAAAATAAAATTTACAATTTGCAGTTATTTTCCCGTATGGAGTTATCATTGTTTCTTTCGCTTCATCATTTGTTCCAAAATAAATTAAATTACCATAGGCATCTAAGCAAGCGGTTATTGTTGTAGTTTTATAAATAGGCGGTGTATAACTAAACCCAGGGAACGAAATGTTAAAGGCTTCTTTTAATTTCATATTCGCCTTTTCACTGTCAATTTCAGCAGAAATATAATAGTTTGTTGGTATTCCGTTTTTGTAGTTTACTTTATAAAACTTTATTTTTTTAATTGTCGACCTATTTATTATTGGTAAATTATCAGCAATCAAACATTTCTCTTTAGTAACTTCTTTTTTAATATCGGTGTAATCTGTAACTGGTTCACCCTTTATCATACTACTTTTTTGATTAGAGTAACTAGTAATTTCTTTTCCTTTTCTTAAAGATTTCGATCCAAAACAAACATAAGTTTGAACATCGTTTTCAAACACTTTAGGGAAACTACCATTTACATAACAAATAGATAAATCATCGTAAGTTAAATTATTATTATATTTAATAATTGTATCTTTAACGGCTAAATTAAACACATATTCTGTATTTAAAATAGTTTTGTATATACTCATATTTCCATTTAAAACCATTACAAAACTTTTACTTTTATATAGTTTTTCAAAAGCCCCTATTATTGCAGTGTCGCCATCTTCAAATAATGGTTTTGTATTTTGTGCAGGAATCTGTGGTTTATCTATTACAAAAAATTTTTCATTTTCTAACTTTCTATTAACCTTTAGAGCAGAATTTACAAGTCGATTCATTTCTTTACTATAATGAATTTCTCTATTATAATCTGCAAAAGCAAAGGCTATAGCAAACATTAAATAAAGGGCACAAAAGATATAGCAAAAAGTGTTAACGAATTTGTGGGTTTTTATTATACTTAAAAATCTATTCATATTAAAAACCTATCAACTCGTAATTTATTGGTTGATTAACATTATTAACACTTAAAGAAATAACCAGGTCACATGGGCAGTGTTTTACTCCTAATGGTGTATTTCTAACCAATATTAAACTCGTATTTACTGTCATACCAATTAACTTTCCATTTTTATTTAAACAAGCAGTTACAACAAATTTAGAGCAAGTAGGTTTTTCTATACTCTCAGCTGAATCACCTAAATATTCCATAAACTTTTCCGAAGTTAAAACTGGGTCAGTTTCCGCTTGAATATAATATTCTAAAGGATTGCCTTTTTTGTCTTTTTTTATTTTAAAATATGTAATATTTTTAACCGTTTCTTCATTTAATATAAATAAATTCTCTCCAAGAATTTTATCAGTATTATTTGTTTCGTATTCCGCTTTAGAAAAATCTGGTTTTCTATTTTCTATTTCGGTAGTTTTATATTTACGAATAGTTGCATTTTCTTTTAACATTCGCTTTGCTACATTAGTTTGTTTTTCCGCAAAAGAGCCAAAACTTGTAGCACTTATAAAATAATTTAAACTTTCATCGTAATGTTTGTTTTGATTAAAACGAATAATCTTAAGTTCCATACCCGCTTTAACTGTTGCAATACCTTTTAACTCGGTTGTTAATGTGCCTTTTGTTTCAATATAAAAACTGTACGCATTATACACTTCATCATAAGCAGTTATTATTGCTGTTTTACCATCTGTAAATAAAAGTTTACTATCATCGGTGTCATCACCATCATTTCGGTTTAATAATCTTTCTTCTTCTAATCTTTTATTTACACTTTGTGTATAATCTAATAGGTTTTTAAGTTCAATTTCGGCACTTTTAGTAGTTGTATAATCACTAACTACATAAAAAAGTGCAAAAAATAAATATATTGCACTAAATATATAACAAAATATATCTAAAAATTTTTTACTTCTTAAAAAATTTAAAACTTTTTCTTTCATAACTCTCTAATCTTAACACATAAACTAATATTTGTCAATATGCCAAATTTCCTTATTTTTCAACAAATGTTTAATTATTGTTTATTTATATACTTTTAAAATATCTAGTATATGCGAGCTTGCTCCTATTAAGTCTTTTCTTTCACAAATAGATAATTGATAGTTCAAATATATGTTGAATTCTTCTTCGTTTAAATTATTTATCTCTTTTCTAAAATAATCTGTTGCCCCATCTACTCCTATTATTTTTACTCTTTTCAAATTTGCCAATTTGTTTAATTTGTTTATATCTTCTAATCTGTAAAAAGAATATAAATTTTGAATATTATCTTTAATTTTAAAATTATCTAGTTTATTTTCTTGAATATCTTGTTTTATTGTCCTTTCTCTAAATCCATGAACAAGCACTGCATAATCGTTCGTAACATACTGGATAAAAATAAGCCCATCATTTTTAACAACTCTTTTTGCTTCACTTAGTGCAATTAGTTTTTCTTCTAAACTAAACAAGTGATATAACGGCCCAAAAAGTAAAACAATATCAAAACTATCGTCTTTAAACTTTTTTAAATTAATAGCATTACCTAAAAAGGCTTTGACCTTTGAGTTTTTGCTTTCTAAAACTCTTAAATTATGTTTAACAAGTTCCACTGCGGTCACATCATAGCCAAGACTATCTAAATATATACTATATCTACCCGTTCCCGCTCCAACATCTAAAATCTTAGGATTTTTATACTTTTTTAGATATTTTTC
The DNA here is from genome assembly GCA_934754445.1 of uncultured Clostridia bacterium. GTDB lineage: Bacteria > Bacillota > Clostridia > Christensenellales > UBA1242 > UBA7868. The sequence goes on from CAKVHZ010000005.1 coordinate 13,600, forward strand.
TATATATTTTATAGTTACGTTAAATTCAACTTGTCCATGTCTAGAAAGCAATCGTTTATCTTCATTAAATTTATTATAGTATTTTTCAATTTCATTCATAGGTTTATTATATATAATTTTTTATAAAATGGCAATTTATACATTATTTTTTAACGAATTTTTATAAGAATTCTTTAAAGTTAAATATTCACATAATATATCGTCAAACTGATGATATTTAAAAACTTTATGAACTTTTACAATATCCCATTGTTTAATATTATCCGTATGTGGATAAGGTAACCAAAACAACCGTTTAGAAAAATGGCGAACAACCGTGTGCTTGTGTAGAAATTTCTGGTCATTAAATTTTTGTGGAAGCATTAATTTTTTTGTAGTGCTTTTATAAATTGCACTTTGGTCCGGGAACAACAATTTTTTGCTTATAAAAATCTTTCTTGCCTTCTCAAATAACTTAGTTTCTCTACACTTAGTTAAGTTAAAGAGCATAACACCTGAATTAATATAATTGGGATGTATTAAAAACTTACCGTAATGGTCCCTACTTGCCCCATATTCATAATTTGTTAAATCTTTGTTATATAATAGTGTAATATCTCTATTAAACATAATGTCAGCATCTAAATATAATATTCTTTCTATGTCTATAGGCATTTTATCTAGTAAAAGTCTTAAAAAGGAATAGGGCGAATATTTTGTTTTTTCATTTATAGTGTTTTTAAATTCTTTATCATAATAATTTGTAACATCAATTTTTATAACTTTATTATCATTATTATATTTTTTAACTACAATATTAAAAAATTCAATTTGCTTATCACTAATTTCGGTATATTCAGGCTTTAATCTCGTAATATCCATAGTATAAACATAAAAAGTAAAAGGTTCTTTGGTGGTTGTCCGTTTTAAAATAGATAAAACACTTGTTAGCATTCCATCAAAAACTTTATCATTACCACAATACAAAACATTAATCATTAGTTTTCTCCTTAACGTATTTTATATACTCATAGTTATTAAGTTCACTTCTTTTTACCATAGCAAAATAAACTTGATTTCTTAAATCTTCTTGCTTTTCTTTAAGCGTTTTTCCATTTCCATAAAAAGGTCCATCAATATAGGTTATAATTTTAGGTTTTTTAGAGAATTTTCGCTTAACATAAACATTAGTAAAACAAAAAGTAGGTTTATTAAGTTCTACTGGATATTTAAAACTTTTAGATAAGAAAGGACGAATTTTTGTGTAATATGGCCAAATATGCGCTTCTGGATAAATTACGACCGCTTTGTTTTCACTATAAAATTTAATGGCATCTAAAAAGTTTCTATATGCTTTTAAATTATCTGGAAGTGGAAGCCCACCTAAAATAGGAACAAACTTACCTATGCCTTTAACACATAAGTTGGCAGCGTTTACTATTTCGTAACTCTCTTTAGGAAACGTTAACATTGGTGGATTAAAAGCATCAAAACCTTGTTGTGTGTGATTACCATATAAAAAATAACCATTTTGTTTTTTTAACAACTTTTTGTTGACTATCTTTCTTTTAAATTTTATTTTACAGTAAAGAAAAGCAAAGGGCGTGGCAATTAATCTAAACCAAAAAAACTTTTTTAGTTTATATAGTATCCCTTTTTTAACATATTTATAATTTTCATCTATAGTTTTTGTAACTTTTACAGGTTCGCTGAAATCATCGTTTAGTTCATCTTTATAATATATAGTTTGTTGTTTCATAATTAAATAGAAGACTCTTTTTGTTTTATAGAATAAACAAGTTTAGTATTATAAACTTTTTCATATGTTTGTTTATTCAATTCGTAATTTTTATTTTTCATGTAATCAACATTCTCTTTGCTTGTTAAATTTTTATCGGGATAAATTACATCTTCAATATGAACGGTGTATTCTTGAACAGGAAAACCGAATTTGTCAAGTAAATCACTATCGTTTAAAGTAATAAACATAGCAATAACAGGAACATTATTTCTAACAGCGAATTTATATGCTCCATCTTTTAAAGGTCTTGGTTTGCGATAATTCCACCACATTCCTTGCTCTGGATAAACTAAAATTTTTTCGCCCCGAGTAAGCAAAGTATCTATCGCCTTTAAACATTTCATCATTGTTGCGGTGTTTTGACTTAAGGGAAGATTATTACAGTGTCGCATAAAAAATCCTATTTTACCTGTAAAAGAGTAGTTACCTTCACGAATAACTCTATATAATTTTGTTTTTTTGTTAATTTTTTTTAAAGCAAGCAACACGGCATAGTTATCAAAAATATTAAAGTGATTACAAGTAATTATTGCTCCACCTTTAATATTTTTTATTTTGTCTAAACCCTCTACACCTTTAAAAATATATTGTTTATCTTTTAAAAGTTTTTTATAAAACTTATTGCCAACAAAATTTGCAATTTTAGTTTTTAGTTTATTAGATAGTTTGGTATTTAAGTAATCAACATCATCAGGGTTAAGGGGTATTGTTGGTGGGTCATTTTCAACATCTCTATCCCAAAGTTCGTTTTCTTCACAATAATGAATTCTATCTAAAACTTCTAGTCTGTCCCTAGCCTTTTCCATATTTTCTCCTTAAAATTTAATTTTACCACAATTTAATAAATTTAAAAAAGTATCTTTTTCGTTAGATTGTTCAAGTGCCATTTGTTTCAACCTATTTTCTTGTATTTCGTCATTTTTTTGCATTTCTATAGTAAAGTTATCTCGCATTTCTTCTAACTCAATACTAAGTCCGCACTCTTTTGCATTTTGCCAAAAATATTCTTCATAATTTATACCCTTATATCTCCATGGTTTATAGTTTAAGTTATAATGTATTAATTTAACTTCACTATCGTCTAAACTTTTATCAAGTGGCATTTTATTCCAACTTAAATCTAAATACTTAACACGGTCTTTACAAATTACATTCAAATAGTCTTGGTCTTGAGCCACCGTAAATTTAATTTGGTTTAATAAACTAATAAATTTTTCTTCAAAGTTAAATTCTCTTAAAGCCCTAAAATTCATAATTAAAATTCCAGCATTAAAGTAATCTTGAGCATTTATACCTAAATAATCATTGGCATACTTTAAAAATTCATAAACTTTATTTATCGCTTCATCTGGAACAGCACCTACTAAATTATCCCTTATATCAATATTAAATAAATTTGCAATATCGGTTTTTACTACAATATCACAATCTAAATATAAGGCTTTATCAATTTCTTTAAACATATTAGGTAAAAATAATCTAAAATATGTTGTTATTGAGTAATAATCTCTTACATGAAATTTAATATCCCTTGATAGTTTTGTAGAAATATCCACAAAATTTATTTTAAAATTTTTACCATCGAATTTTTTTAATTTTTGTTTACTACTTTCACTTAGTTTAGAGTACACAACATTAATATTATAATCATTATTTATATTTGAATATTTCTTTATAGAATTTAATGCTACCATAAGCATAGGAACATAAGCATCATCTGTTGTAAAAAATATTGGAATTTGTTTGTTCATAAGTTTTCTCCTTTTTATAAAAACATTGTTATTTTATTCAATTAATTTTAATTTCACAAGAGAATTAGTATTTTGCCACTATAATGTTAATTTCGGGTCATGAGAATTCGACTCTCTTTATAAGAGAATTTATCTAATTTGTATAAATTTAAACAAAAAATTCGTTTTGTTTTATTAATTGAATATGATATAATAAATGCATGGACGAAATAAAAAACAATTTATCTAAAAATATAATCAAATTAAGAAAAGAAAAAAAATTAACTCAACTAGAACTTGCAAATGCTTTAAATTATAGTGATAAATCAGTTTCCAAATGGGAAAATGGCGACACAATACCAGACATCGAAGTAATTAAACGCTTAGCAGATTTTTTTAACGTTAGTGTTGATAGTTTGATAGGAAATCCCGAAAGTTTAACGCAAAAACAAGCAAATACTACTAATCTTCCTAAAAACAAATTAATTATAACACTACTATCAATTATTTGTGTTTGGATAGTTAGCACTTTAATTTTTGTTATGCTTAAAATATTTTTAAAAACTGATTATTGGCTATGCTTTATTTGGGCAATTCCTGTTTCTTTTATTGTATTAATTGTTTTTAATGGAATTTGGGGCAAAAGAAAGTTTTCTATATTAATTACTTCAGGACTAATGTGGACAATAATATTAAGCATATATTTACAACTCTTAAAATTTAATTTATGGGTTTTGTTTTTAATAGGTATTCCACTAGAGATTGGAATAATTTTATGGTCAAGACTAAATATGTATAAAAAAAATAGCCATTAGGCTATTTTTTCATGTTGTTTTATTAATTTTGTTTATTATTTTTCGTATTCTAAATTCTTATTATAAATTAAATCATTTTGTTTATACTCTTGTTTTACATTAATTTTTGTTTCTATTTTATCGTTTTCCTGTAAGTTATTATCCTCATACTCGTAACTTTTAATTTTGTTATCTTCTAATTTTAAAATTCGTTTTAGATGTTTTATATAATTTGAAGTATCTGTTTTATAGATGCAATCATTTTTAACTAAATCTTCATTATGAATTGCACTCCATATATATTCATCATAATAAGCACTACCACACACAATATCGTTATATCGTTTTTCAAATCTTTTTTGCAAAAATTCTTGCTCTTTTGGGTCAAATATTTTAAGCAATCCTATATTATGGAATATAAATTTATCAATTGCTTCTTGGTTCATTTCTAAATTTTCTAAAGCAAATTCATTCATTGAAGAGAGTTTGCCATTTTTGTTTAATTTTTTGTAATAATTTTTAGATAGCTTATCAAATTTTTTTGTTTGTTTTTTTAAATATTTTATAAAATTTTTAGTTAAGTTAATCTGCTTATTTAAAGATTTTTCTTCGGCTTTTTGTGTTCGAGTTTGTAACTTTTCTTGCTCTAAAAGTCGCATATTTTCGTAAAATGATTTTGTTTTTCTTTTAAGTTTTCTTTTTTTGTTAATTGAATTGTATGCATTACCTAAATTTGTATGCGGTAAAAAAGTTCCCATGGTTAAAACTAAAGATGAAAATATTAAGGAAATATCTGACGGATTAACGGTTTTAAACATAAAAAATGTAACTAAATTTTTAATGACAAAACCTAGTCCTACTAGCGGAGCGAAAAATCTTGCTACCGACAAAAATTTATTAAATCCGCCACTCGTATCCAACCCACCTTCAGTTAAATTTAACTGATAATAATTTTCATTTACTTTTAGTTTAAAAAATTTTGCATAGTTTTTCATAGACTTTCTCTTACAAAGAGTATATTCCATGTTTAATTTTTTGTCAATACTTAATTTTTATTTATACGGATATATTTTTATATTTGCTTCAATATCACAAGCATCTAAATAATCTTCTCCATAAAGGTTTAGTATTTTAATTAAGCCTTTTTTATTATATTTATAGAATTTATCATAAAACTTAAAAACATCTAATTTTTGTTGTTTGCAAAAGTTCAAACTGTTTTCTATTCTTTGTTTCATTTTTTCATTCATTTTTGCTCTTAATTCTTCTGTTAAAAAATTTTCATCGCTTACCATAATCTTATGTGTTTTTGCATTTTTATCTACAACTTCACTAACAAAAGCGAATAAATTTATATCTGCTTTATAAACTAATCTATCATTTTTTATAACTGGTTTTATTTTTATTTTAGATGTTTCAATTTTAACTGTAACTGTGCTATCATAATAAAATTTATTATCTGTTACATTTTCAACCTTTATAATACCCTTAGATGTCCTTTTATTTAATAGACTAAATCCACTAGTTAATTTTTTATCAAGTTTAGTTACATAAACACCTTTCTTATAAACAGCACTTTCACCATTATTTTTAATTAAAGGTTCTACCGTTGCTTGTTTTTCTCCACCGCCAGAGCCTTGTCCGCCACCTTGACTACCACTATCGCTTCCACTACCACCACTTGCTCCACCACCACTTGCTCCACCACCTTGGGTTTTAGTATTTCCACTTTCTTCATCGGGTTCTTCTATAATAGGAATTATAGACACTTTTGAAAATGAAAAATAATCATTAAAAAAATTACCAATACTAGCAGTGTTAGAAGTTTCAATAATTTCATCGTTGTATGCCAAGTTGTTTTGTAAACTAGAACTAGAGTTATTATTAAGTTCGGCAGAAGTTTCCAGTATTTTTTTTGCTGTTTTATTTGATTGCAAAACTATTGTAGATAGTGTTATTTTTGAGTTGCGAAATAAATAGTCAAATATATTCATTAGGTCTTCACCTTTAACGCCGTCCCCTATAATTATTATGTTTGTATGCTCAAATCCAACAACTTTACCAAGTTTAATTCCTAAATTATTAACACATGCTTGAAAAGTATCGCCTTTATCTTCAACTATTTCAATATTTTCATTATTGCTTAGGTTACTTTGTGGGGTGATAAGTTGAAGTGCAACACTAAACTCATCTTCACTTTTATCTATGCTAACTCCAGTTACTATTGCTCTTGTATCGGTTTGAGATGGTAAACCAATAGTGGTAGGTAACATGATTAAAAAGAATATAATTATTATTATTGAATATTTATGCTTTTTAAAAAATTCTTTACTCATTTTTTTACTTTCTCCTTTTTGAAACTAGCAATAACTAAAACTATAGGCAAAAGCAAAACAAAACCTAGCACAAATACCCCTATTTTTTCGTAGAAGAATCTACTAACGGTGTAATTATTTATTTGTGGAATATATTTTGTTATAAAAAGTAACACAATAACTGCTATACTTGTTATATTTCGTGATAGCCCTAAACTTTTTTCCATACAATAACTAATTGAATAGGTGCAAAAAGATGCTTGCATTATAATTAATGGTATCCAAAACACAGTTATAAAAACGTCTATCTTAAAGTAACCATACGTGTTATCTCTAAATTGTGTCATTTTAATTAAACTTTCTTGAACAAAAGGTGCCATCTTTCCTAACACTGCGACAAATAAAATATATAAACTTAAAACTATAGCAAAAATTACACATAAAGTGATTATTATTTTTAAAAAGAAATGTTTATCGCTACTTACCACATTTTCCATTAAAGTAAATAAAAATATATATGAACATGACTGAATTAAAATATTACTTAACCCTTTAATTAATGTTCCTGTTGTGTGATCAAACAAGGGCAAAACATTTTCAAAATCAGCATTACCAAAACTTAAAAAGAACACAACAAGTAACGTAAGCATTGCAAAAGGCACAATTAGTTGATAACTACGAGCAATAGTTTTTATACCTTTAATGGAAATAAATATAAACATACAAAATACAGGTATAGTAAACAATAACCAATCTATATCAGCATAAATTGCATCATGCAGTAAAAAAGACATTTGATAATCTATTAAAAGTAGTTTAAAAGTAAAGACTAATCCTAGCATAAAAAGTAAAAGTTTAGTAATTTTATCTCCAAGTAAATTTTTTAATATATCATAAAAACTTTTCCCTGGATTTTTATTCATAACATAACAAATTAAAAGTGCTAAACTAAGATTTATTATTAATGCTATAAAACAAGTGATAATACAGTCGTTACCAACTAATTGTGCTTGAATCGAATTTTCTAAAATAGGTCGCATAGATGTTAAAACCGCTAAGAGAATAACACATAATTGTGAACTACTAATTTTACTATTTTTCGCCATCATTTTTTGCCCCCTGTCTTATTTTATTTTTTTGCTTAATTCCCACTGGTCGATACTTATATGTTGTAATATTTCCTTTATAAAAAGCATCTTTAAAGTCACTACCATGATAAGGTGCTATTGGAGTCATATAGTCTGCCCCATAACTGTCAAAATCACATAGATATGCCACTATAAACAAAATTCCTACACAGACCCCCACAATACCAATCATTGTAGCCATAAGGGTTAATCCTAGCCTTAATAGGCGCATTACCGTTGTTCCTTCAGGTATTAAATATATGGCAATTGAACTTAACGCAACAATCATAATTGTAGGAGCACTCGCTAAATTACTTTTAACCGCTGTATCTCCTAAAATTAAGGCTCCTATTATATTAAACGAACTACCTAAAGATTTAGGTGTTCGCACACTCGCTTCATACAAAATTTCAAACATAAAAAATACAAACAATACTTCTATTGCTGGTGGCATAGGAATGTTTTGTGAACTATTAATAATGGTAACTAAAAATTTTAGTGGCAAGGCTTTGTAGTGATAAAGTTGAAGTGCTATGTAAATTCCCGGCATTGTAATTGCAATAAACAAGCCAAAAAATCTTATAATTCTAACAAAGGTAACATTGTTGTTCTCTTCGTAATAATCGCCCCCGCTTTGTAAGTCTTCTAAAAGTATAAACGGAAGAGTTAAAACAATAGGGCTTCCATCAACTATTATTGCAACTCTCCCCTCTAACATTTTTGCCGTTACTATATCTGGTTTTTCAGCAAAACCTACTTGCTTAAAAATTGAAGTGGGGTATTCTTCTAAAAAATCTACTAAATAATAACTATCAATAATTCCGTCAATATCAATATTTTGTAGTCGTTGTTTAATCTTTTTAACTATCTTTCTATCTGCAACTTTTGTTAAATATAAAATTGCAACTTTTGTTTTTGTAAATTTACCTATTTCTAAATTTTCTATTTTTAAATCGTTAGTAACAAGTCTTTTTCTTATCAAATTTATATTAGAATTAATATCTTCAATAAAACCTTCTCTTGGTCCACGAACAACATTATTATTCGGTGGCTCAATAATCGCTCTTTTTTCTAATTTTTTTGTATTAATTATAATTGCATTTTCACAACCACTTATTAATAAAACTTTTTCGCCACGAGTTAGTTTTTCTATGTAATCTTCTTGTTTATTCGTTATTTCCATTTCGCCCGAACTTAAAACTCTTTTTGCAAGAAAATTAACAAAATCATCTTTTGTGCTTTCTTCATTTGTTATTATCGTTTTATTTTTAAATTCATCATAGTTTAAATTGCTTTCTAAAATTGGTTTTAATATATCTTTGCTAATTACATCAAAATCAGCAAAAGATTGTAAATATAAAAGTGCAAATTCTTTATCGAATGCATAAAAATTACGGACTTTTAGCCCTTCGTTATTTTTAAATGATTTTTTTATTTTTTCTACCTTACTTTTTAAATCCATATAATTATTTTTAATAAAATTTTAAAATTTATGTAAAATTAACTAGATATTTGACTTTAATCTGTTTTACATTATATAATTTAACAAAGGAGTTTGTATGAAATATACATTAAAAGAACGTAAAAAATTATATGATGATGCAACAACATATTGGGGAAAACCTGCTCAGTATGACCAATTTATTGAAGAATCATGCGAGCTTATTGTTGCTATAAATAAGTTTAAAAGAAAAAGTTTTTATGGAGAATACAAAAACGACGAAAGCATAGAAGAAAATTTAATTGAAGAATTAGCCGACACATATATGTGTTTAGAACAATTAATAGATTTTTCGGGTAAAGAAAAAGTTTTTAATAAATTAGATGAAAAATTAGATAAATTAAAAATGCAAATAGAAAAACAAAAAGAGCGTAAAAATAAAAAATATAAGATTAAGAACAACTAATTAAACTAAAAATTAATAATTAAATTTAATCAAAATAAAAAAAGAATAAAACTTTTCTAGATAAAAAAAGTGAGAAGAATTAATCTTCTCACTTTTTTAATATATCTACGCAATTCTATAAATATTTAAATATGAAGCAGGCTCATCAGTTCCGCCTACTGTTACATTACTTGTTGCATTAGTTACAATATTCAATCTATCTCCCGCACTTAAATTTAAAATAACTGAGCCATTTGCTCCATTACTATTACTCATTTGCTTCCCTGTTTCAGATATCTCGGTATCATTTTTAGCAAGCAATATATCATCAGTAGTTGCAGTTGTGCTAGTTCCAACACCATAACTTACATAATATAGTCCAGTTGTAGGAATTGTAACTGTATTATTTGATAAAGTAATATTATTGCTGGTTTCGGTAGTGGCTAGTGGAACAGAAGCGGTGTTAACAATTGCTTGTGCTCCCGCAGTATAAAAACTACCATAAGTGTTAAAGTTTGTGCCGGTTGGACCTGTTGGACCCACCAAACCTTGTGGGCCTTGTGGACCAGTTGGGCCTGTTGCTCCTACGGGGCCTTGTGGACCAGTTGGACCTGTTGCTCCTGTAGGACCAGTTGGGCCAGTAGGCCCTGTTGGGTTTACAATTCTAGTTATATTTCTTACTGGAATGTCATAATTGTTATTACAACCACAGCAGTTATTGTTTCTAAACCAAAAAAACATAATTTTCTCCTTTGGGTGAATACACCTATAACATAATATGTAGAAAGAAAAAATTGTGCTAATTTCCCGAAATTGAAAATTTTATAAGAAATTATAAATAATTTTTAAAAAAATCTTGACAATTATTAAACTTTCATATATAATATAAAAGTCTTGGTCCCATGGTCAAGCGGTTAAGACACCACCCTTTCACGGTGGTATCAGGGGTTCGATTCCCCTTGGGACTACCAAAGAGCGATAAAATCGCTCTTTTTTTTACCCCTTGGGTAATCTCACTTCACGGGGTTCGGTTCTGTCGAACCCAGACCGCAACAAGTTGCTCCCGCTCGTCTACTAAAAATAACACACTGTGTTATTTTCTTCACGCACTCGCCCCCTTGGGACTACCAAAATACTATATTTAGTATGTTTAACTTATTATTCACTACAATATATTGTGGTGATTTTTTAATAAAATAAAAAAAATATTTTTCAAGTGTGTCAAAAGGTGTGTAAAAATTGTTATTTCCTTTTTTTATGTTCTTTGTTAATATAACACTGGGCTTGATAACTTGAAATATTATTTGAAACTGAACATAATATATTTTTTACAACATTTAATTCGTCGTTGTCATACCTATCAACTAAAATTAAACTTATGCTAGCAGATATTTTTATTATAGTTTCAGGGCATATATTTTTTAAATCCATACTAATATTTATGATATTTCTTTTGAATTTGTCATTCTTTTTTTATTGATTAAATTTATGACAAAATAAACGAATTTTATTAACAAATATACAAGCACGCAGGCAAATACAAACACAACATATATCAGCAATTGAACTACTGGATAAAATACTATATTACTACCTATTTTAAACTTTATATCAAATAGTGCTTTAATCCCCTTTATGACTTTTTCCGCTTTTACAGCATCAAACATAAATAGATAATTTGCATGATAAAAATTATTGTTTGTTTTTAACGCTATTGCATTAAACGAAGTTCCTAAAATTAATACAATTAAAAAATAACAACAAAAACCTGCAAGACAATCTTTTAAAGCATTTTTATCTATTTTGTTAAATAATTTAAAACATAGTGCCAAAATAGGAATTATTATAATATTTGTGTGTTCTAATATAAAATGCATATTCCATAAATAAAACAAGCCTTTACCTTCTAAATCTGGAACAGCCAAAGCAAAAACCGCACCTGTCAAATTTACAATTACTGAAAAGTTAAATAATTTTTGATTTCTAAATATTATTGATGCTAAAATTAAATATGCGCCAATATTACATAATTGAAGTGGTAGTCTCTCTATATTTATCGATACAGCACTAAACATTTCGTTATATTGTAAGAATAATGCAAAACTTAAAATTAAGCAAACAATATATTTAATTTCTTCGTCTTTATTCCTAAACATCAAATAAAGTGTAGTTAATTCAATTACTACAAACAATAGCCATAAAATATGTGGTAAACTCCAAGGTTTAAGCAATATGTTAGAATATCCAAACAAATGTTGTGGAACAAAAATAGGAATTACAGCAAGGAAAATTGCCATAAAAATTAATAGGTTAAGAAAAAACTCTTTAATATTATTAAGTTTTATGTTCTTAAAGTCTTCAAAAAATAATATTATAGATAAAATTAAAGGAATAATCCATGTAATAGCAAATATTATACTACGAAAAATAGGATTCAATAAAAAGTCTTTAACTCCTTGACTAATTACTGGAATAGAATTTAACCCCTTTCCTAAACTTGAAGTTGCGAACTCTAAAAATGTTGGAAAATAAATTAAATTTACAATAGTTAATAAAAAACAAAAATATATAGCAATATTTTTTATATATTTATTTTTACAAAATACACTTATTGGAATAACAACAAAAGGAACATAGTTTGCCCATCTAACAAAAGCAAAAATTATATTTTTAGAGTTAGGAATATAACTTTCGTCATAAGATACGCTAAAAGCATCTGGAAGTAAAATTGATAAGAAAATTATAAAGCAATACACAACCGATAAAACTTTTAATATTTTATTAATTACAATTTTAAAATTATCATTATTTTTAAAAACAACAAATTTTAAAACTAAATAAATTGATATAATAATAAAAAAACTAAGTAAAAAAAATAAATAAAACATATTTCCCCTTTAAATGTATAAAAAATTATATCAAAATATAAAGTATTATCAAAATAAAATATTCTTTAAAATAACTATATACTTAAAATAATAAATATCAAATAAAAACAACTATATCATTAAATGAATAAAATTTTAATATATTATTTTATGAAAAAAATAAAATTATTTTTAGTTTTTATATTCTTTTTTAGTTTTTTGCTCTTATTTGGTTGTAAAGACAATACAAACATATTAGTTCAAGAAAAAATTAGCGAAGTTCGTTTTAATTTATTCACAATAAGTAGTGATGAAATAAGTGTAAATTTTACTAGTGGGTTTAGAGAAAATCCTTATATATTAAATGGCAAAAGCGAAAACAAAAAAGAATTTGGCATTATAACTGTTAAATTTTTAAAAGAGCAAGAAAACAAATCTTCGCTACCTAATTTTGTAATAACTATAAATGATATGGACTTTGATGGCGAATTTGAATTAAATCCTTTTGACCAAACATATGTTCAAGATGTTGAAACCTACGTTTTAGATGATAGTATCATTTTTATCAAAATAATGTGGGGAGATTATTCTTTTGAAGGAGAATTAAAAAACCTTTCTAAGACTTTTAATTTAAGTTCAAAAAAAGCCTTAAATATTTTTATTAAAGAATATAATAAAAACATAAAAAATTTAATTAAAAACAATATAGACTTTGAAGTATATGTAAAAATAATAAACGACCCAAGTATAAACCTAGATAAATATTATTTTTATGTATGTTTAATAACAACAAACGGCGAAAGTATGTCAGTAATTATTGACCCAAATTCTCAAGAAATATTAGCCAAAAATGAAAGTAAAAATCAAATTATTTTATAAAATGATAAAAAAAATCTAGATTAACCTTATTAATTAAATTAATTGTGTTTTTCTAGATTTTTCCTTTTTATTTATTTTGATTACATTATTATTTTACAAAATCATAACTAGAAGTTTCGTTGTTATATTTATAATATTTCATACTATTTTTTGAATCATCATAAATAGCAATATCATATTCTGTTGCTTTAACAAATTCTAATAAACATGATTTTTTATCAACAAGACTACCGTATTTGGTATCTGTTGATTCTACCATAGAAATAAAGAAATCAATATTATTTTTATAAGATTCTGTAAAATTATCTTTTCTTACATTAAATATACCGCAACTATGTTCATCATCTAAAGAAACAAAAGTTGTAGATTGATAACCTGTGCAATAAGCATCTGGGTTGAAAAAGAAAATTAGTTCAGCGGCAATAGTAGAGTCAACATCAATTAAATTTAAAGAATTTAAATGTTCTAGTTTGCCTTTTACTGAGTTTGTAGGATTTCTTGGATGTCCTTTATAGTAATATACATAATCATTGCCATAATATTTTTGAACGGCTTTTACATATTCATCAAAATTAGTTTTATTCTCTGTATCTGTCCAAGTTCCTAAAATTACCATTATTTTTTTATTTTCATTACTTGCTTTTTCAAACATTGTATCGCTAAAATTATATAATTGTTTTAATGATGCTTGTTCTTCTGTTGTTAAAGCGAAAAGTAAAGATTTTAAATCTTTAACCTTTATTTTACCTGCAGAAACCAAATCGTTTATTTGATTTTGCATTTCTGGGCAATTTGTTGCCATAGTTCCAGAAACTCTTGTTAACCACCATTCTACATTTGGTTCTTCTTTTGCCATAATATATGCATATTCTCTAATTGTGTTAGCATCAATTTCAAAGTTGTTAATAAGTTGTTCTTTGTAAGATTTTCTTGACTTAATTTGGGTTTTTAATTTATTGTATTTTTCTACCATTTTAGCATAGTTCGTTGCATAATTTTCATTATCAAAATGTTTATTAAAATAACTAAATGATGCAGTTCCATCAGATAATAAAACTACTTTATAGTTTGATTGTGGTATTCCATTTGCTATTGTTGCCTGTAGCCAACCATATGCAAAATAGTCGTTATAAAAGAAATTAAATTTGGAATTAGGATTTATTTCATATAATTCCTTAACCCATTTAGAAGTATTTGAATAAATTTCACTTTGGTCGGCATTAGCGGTAATTCTGTTTGAATTTACCATAGGCATGGTATAAACATTTTCTGGCATATTTGTATAATCCCATGCCTCACTTCTTTTGAACCAAACAAATGTTGGAATAGGATTTCCTTCAGCATTATTAATAATACCATTATCTTTATCCATTAAAGACAATGAAAAAATTGTTACAGGCATTGTAGCAGTAATAGGGGCAATATTATATTCATCTGCAAAAACTTTTACTGTTTGTTTTTCTGTTGTAGTAAATAACTTATTACTTACACTTACAGAAACTATATGTTTACCATAATATGCAGGTATTTCATATTCTCCTTTAAAAACATCGTTTGGATTTGATAAAACAACACTAGATATAATATTACCATCATGTTTTACCTTTATTTCAATATTATCTATTTCTTTTGAAATTTTCCATTTTACTTTAATATTTTGTGAGTTTTCAACTTGTTCTGCCGACACGGTTAATTTTACTTTCCAAATAGTATTTGTTAATACAATTAATACTATAACCGTTAAAACGATTGCCGAAAATATAGTAACAAGTGGAATCCAAACTTTTTTACTAAGTTTAAACATATTTTTCTCCTTTTATAATATAATTAATTTAAATTTTACTTTTAAATTAATAATATACTCATATATTTTACTTTTATTTTATCACATCTTAACAAATTGCCAAAATCATTTTTATTAAATTAAGTTTTTTATTAAATTAAATTAAATATTTTTTACGTAAATAATGCACTTATCTCTTTGTGTATTTCTTCAATACTTTTAATTCTATCTCCGTCATAACATTTTATAATTTGCCAAGATTTACTTTTTGCAATTTTAATTCCTAATTCATAGCATTTTTTCATATATTCAGTATTACTTTCGTGAATATCTTTCTTCGTTCCTGCTTTAAGTAGCCCCCTATCCATTCTTAGTTTTAAAGATAAGTCGGGTCGCATATCTAAAAATATCGTTTTATCTGGTCTAGGAAGTTTTAAATCTTCATACTCGAATTTTTCTAGCCAATTTATGAATTCATTTCGCTCGTTTTCATTCTCAATTTTACTTGCTTGATGTAAAATATTGCTAGAGACATATCTATCTAATAGTAATATTCCGCCACTAAGTAAATAATCTTTATACTTAAGCATGGTGCATAACCTATCCACCGAAAAAAACACTGATGACTGTTTAGGATTTAAACTATTAAGCCCGCCAAAATCTCCGTTTAAATATTTTTTTACAAGCACTGAACTTTCACTTTCATAATTAGGAAAACTTTGTTTTTTTACTTCTTTTCCAATGCCAGTAAAATATTTCATTAAAAGTTCAGTTTGGGTTTGTTTTCCGCTTCCATCAGTTCCTTCAATTACTATTATCATTTTTACTCCTGAATGTTTATACTGTATACCAATAATTAAAAAATGGTTATTATTTAATAACTATTACACATCTAAAATATGTTTGACACCTTTAAATTTACTAAGTCTATAAATTATTAATACTTTGCCAACACATAATACTGGTTCAGCATTTAGTTTTTCACAAATTTCTTTCATTGTATCTTTCGCTGACACACTTGAATTTTGTAGTAGTTTTATTTTCATTAATTCATTTTTATTCAAGTAATTATCTATTTCTATAAAAGTGTTATCATTTAAGTTATCTTTACCAATATTCAACACTGGTTTTAAATTTTGAGCCATCTTTTTTAATTCTGCTCTTTGTTTAGTTGTTATCATACTCTTTTACCTCCAAAGATTTGTTTTAAAATGCTTGAGAAATTACTTTCTCCGTCTTTAATAATATAATCTACTTTTGCTATTATATTGCTCTCTTTAACTGGCCCATAATTACTACAATCATAAGAGTTTGCCCTATTATCGCCTAAATAAAACATATAGCCCTTAGGAATAACCATTTCATCATCTATAAATAGTTCGTTATCATCAATTTTTATATTAGAATCTTTAAGCCTTATAAACTTTTCATAAGTAGTCTGCTTAGAATTTATATTATAATTCTCATTAAGTAAATTGCCGTTAACATAAATAGAGCCATCTTCTTCAACCTTAACCTTATCTCCGCCAATAGCAATTAACCTTTTTATAACATATTTAACATTTTCTGTTGAACTATCCATTCTTTTAGCAACAATAATATCGCCTACATAATAAGATTTTATATAGTTTAAAACAACTTTATCATAGTGTGCCACTGAATTATACTTGCTACTATCATTTAATGTTGGATACATACTAAGCCCATTTACTGGAACAATACTATAAGTAACATTAATATATATAGATAGTGCAAACAATAAAATGCACATAAACAAAAACACTTGCGAGCATTTATACTTAAACTTATCCACACTAGTTTGTTTTAAACAAAAAGTATAATTTTTTGTCATGCAATAATTATATAACAAAATTAGAAAAAAATAAAGAAATTTAAAATAATTATATTTTTTTACTTAAAAAGTGTTATACTAAAAATATGGAATCTCAAGAAATGCAAAAAAATACATTTTTTAAATTATATGGTAAATATATTATATTAAATATATTGTTAGTAACATTAATAACACTACTTATAATATTTGTAAGTATTAATGCTGGTTTTATAAACGATATAGATAGTTTTGTTTTTAAGATAGTTGAAACCTTTAGAACACCAGTATTTTCTAACATATTTTTATTTATAACTTATTTAGGCGAAACAATTACTATAATAATATTATTGATTTTATGTTTAATATTTCTTAAGAAAAAGAGTTTCCCCTTAATATTCTTATGTTCAATTAGTGCTTTTATAAATTTTGTTATTAAAAACCTAGTAAAAAGAGCAAGACCTGTGGGTCAATTTGTTAATAATTTAATTATAAATTATCCTTTCCCTGATAGTTACTCATTTCCAAGTGGACACTCTCAAACATCTCTTGTATTTTATTTCATTTTAGCCTTTATTTTATTAAACAATTTTTATAAAGGGAAACATAAAAAATTATTTCTATCATTATCATTAATTATACCTATATTAGTTATGCTATCAAGATTAGTTCTAGGTGTCCATTTCTTTAGCGATGTATTATGCGGATTATCTATAGGCACTCTTATAATTATCAATTATTTTTTCTATCTAAAAATAAAATTTATAAAACAACCTATGAAAATTAATAGTAATAGTAATAGTAATAGTAATAGTAATAGTAATAGTAAATAATACAATTATCAATATAATACGCATATTTAAAAAAAAATAGTTATTCGTGAATAACTATTTTTTGTTTTATTTACTTATTTTAAATCAAATTAGATTTATCTATTCTTTAAAGTTTGAACTAAATCATAAATTCTATCTAAATCATCTTTATTAAAGTAATCAATATAGATTCTACCCCTATTTTCACTACCCATTACGAATACTTTTGTTCCAAAAACTCTTTGCATATCCATAATTAGTTCGTGGAATTCATTACTTATTTTGCCATTAGCACTTGTTTCGTTTTTAGGTTTTTTATTAGATTTTACAGCATTTTCTAAATCTCTAACAGTTAGTTTTTTCTCGCAAACTTGTTTTGCTAGTTTTATTTGAGCATCTCTATCTTGAATTACTACTAAACTACGAGCATGTCCTGCACTTAACTTGCCGTCTTCTATCATTTGAATAACTTCTGGTTGCAAGGTTAATATTCTTAATGTATTAGATATAACTGGTCTACTTTTACCTAATCTTTCAGCAACGACATCTTGTGTCCAGCCGAATTCATCTATTAATTCTTTTATTGCTTTTGCTTCTTCAATAGGAGTAAGGTCTTTTCTTTGTAAGTTTTCAATAATACTAATTTCTTTTATCTCATTATTTGTAAAATCAGCAACTAAGCAAGGAACTTCCTTTAATCCTGCAATTTTACTTGCTCTCCAACGACGCTCACCAGCAACAATTAAATATCTGCCATCTCTTTCTACAACTAATATAGGTTGTAATACTCCATGCACTTTAATTGAACTTGCAAGTTCGTTTAATGCTTCTTCATCGAATTTCTTTCTTGGTTGGTTCTTGTTAGGGTCAATCAATGAAATAGCAATACTCCTAACTGACTTACCATCTTTTTCCAATGTTTCACGTGAAACATTTTCAATATCTTCATTATTTTTAAAATTATTAAATAGGCTTTCTAATCCCCTGCCTAATCCACCTTTCACTGGCATATTATTTTCTCCTTTATCCTTATTCTTATAAATAATGTTATTTATGCTTTATTACTTTATATTAAACATACATAATAATTTATCTAAATAAATTTATTTAGTTATATCCAACAAATTCGTATAATTATAATAAAATACACTATCGTCTATTAATTAACTTATATAATAATTAAATATATTAAGTTAACCATTATTATAATACAAATGTTTCACGTGAAACATTATTTGTCCTTGTTTCGTTTTAAAAATTCTTGAGTTAATTCCATATAGGCAACTGAACCTTTGCATTTTGGGTCGTAGTCAATTACACTTTCCCCATAACTTGGAGCTTCGGCAACCCTTATATTTCTTGGTATTGCGGTGTTAAACACTTTTTTATCAAAGAATTTTCTTACTTCGGCCGAAACTTCATTAACTAGATTACTTCTAGCACTTTTCATCGTTAAAACAACGCCTTCTATCTCTAAATTGCTGTTTAAATGTTGTTTTACCAACCATACAGTGTTCATTAATTGTGTTAAGGCCTCTAGAGATAAAAATTCACACAACATCGGTATTATAATACTATCTGCAGCAGTTAATGCATTTACAGTTAATAACCCTAAACTTGGCGGACAATCTATTGTTATGTAGTCGTAACTACCTTTAATAGTGTCTAGTGCGTTTTTTAAGGTCTTTTCCCTATTGTCCATTTGAACAAGGTCAATTTCTGCTCCTGCTAAGTTAATGTCCGCAGGTATAATATCTAAGTTTTGATATTTTGTTCTTTTTACAACATCGGCAATATTTGTTTCGCCTATAATTACATTATAAATACTCTTTAAATTTTCATTTTTTTCTATTCCTAAAGAACTTGTTGCATTCCCTTGTGGGTCTAAGTCTAAAATTAATACTTTTTTACCTAGTCCAGCAAGACAACTACTCATATTTACACAAGTAGTAGTTTTTCCAACTCCACCTTTTTGATTAGAAAAAGCAATTATTTTTCCCATACATACTCCTTTTATTTTAATTATATCATACTAATAAAAAAATAGCAATCTGTTTTTTTGCTATTTTTCTTATTTTTTATTATAATGGTAGACTTTTAGGCTTATTTTGTCCCCTAGGATACTTATTTGGCGTATTTTTAACCTTTTTTATGTAAATTAAAGTTCTTTCGTTACCTTCAAGGTTTATTTTATCTATTTTTTCAATTTTTCCACCTAAAATATTTAAAGCATTTTTACTTTCATTTATTTCTTCATCAGTATCCATACTTTTATAAGCAATAAAATAACCACCCAGTTTAACATAGGGTAAACAATACTCAAGCAAGGTATTTAATCTTGCAACTGCACGAGATACAACATAATCAAATGTTTCACGTGAAACATTTATGTAATCTTCTGCTCTACCATGAACCGCTTTTATATTAGACAACCCTAATTTTTCTATTTCTTCATTTAAAAAATTTACTCTTTTATTTAAACTATCTAATAAAGTAATATCTAATGTATTATTTAATATCTTCAACGGTATTCCTGGAAAACCTGCCCCCGAACCAATATCTAGTAATTTTGAATTATCTTTAATGTTTTTTAATGGTAATACACTATCTAAAAAATGTTTAGTATATACTTCGTTTTTTTCAGTTATTGCGGTTAAATTCATAACCTTGTTTTTTTCTATTAAATCATTATAATAGTTATTAAATAATAACTTTTCTTTTTCATTAATATCTATATCATGTTTCTTAAACAACTCTTTCATTTAATTTATCCTTTTAAATTTTTTATATAATAATAATGTTATGCCAATCATAAAAACATTTAAAATTACCGTTCCTACATTAAAGCAATTTTCATAATTTATTCCAGCAGAAAACCCTTTTGTAACACACAAATATATTGTTTCCACTAGCATCATTAAAGATATTACACATAAAATTATATTAATAATTAAAACCATTTTTTTTAATACTATTGAATATAGGTTAATTTTATAATTATCTATCATAAAAAACACAAATAATATTAAATTTATAGCACTAAAAGTTATAAATAATATCATTAATATCGTAAAAAATACATTGGAAGTAAGATTTATCATATTATAAAAACTATAATTATACACTATTTTTTCCATTTCATCGGTATAAACCATAGATAAAACTGGCAAAAAGAACAAAATGTAAGGCAGAATTACACTTATTAATATAAGCCAGTATTTTTTAAAATTGACCCAAAATTTTTGCATATTTAATAATATAATATTATTACTTATTTGTCAAATCTCTATCAATTATTTTCGTATTACAAAATCTACAATAATTATGCATATTGTTTTTGCAATTTTTACAATACTTAGTTTTACATACAACGCAAATAGCAAGTTCTTCATTATCATTTAAATTTTTACATATATCACAACTACAAAATTTCATATTTTAGTAATGTGTTTTTTGTTTAATAATATACAATTTATTATATAAAAATTATTAATATTTTTACCATATAAAATAATATTCTTGCCGTTTTCTCATAAAAAATAGGCTAAAATACTTGTTTTTTAGTGTATTTTAACCTTAATTTTCTTATTTTAATAAAATTTTACCATCTTCCACTTTGATAATATTTGCTTTAATATTGCTATTTAATAAATCAAATTTCGTGGTAGTTATTATCGTTTGAACATCTTTAACTCTTTCAAAAAGTCGATTTTTTCGGTTCTCATCTAGTTCGGAAAAAACATCGTCTAAAAGTAGTAGTGGATATTCATTAAATACTTCTTTAAAAATTTCAAGTTCGGCAAGTTTTATTGAAAGTAAACTCGTTCGTTGTTGACCTTGACTACCAAAACTTTTTACCTCAAGTTCATTTAAATAAATTTTTAAATCATCACGATGTGGCCCAACATTTGTATATTTTAATCTTAAGTCTTTATCTCTAGTATCTATTAGTTTATTTAACAATATTTGTTCAATTTCGGCTTTTGTTTTATTATTAAAATCATCGCACGAAGAATACTCTACAATTAATTTTTCTTTATTG
Organism: uncultured Clostridia bacterium; assembly: GCA_934754445.1. Classification (GTDB taxonomy): domain Bacteria; phylum Bacillota; class Clostridia; order Christensenellales; family UBA1242; genus UBA7868. Next base: position 35,446 of record CAKVHZ010000005.1, read on the forward strand.
TCGGTTAAATTAGAATGCTCTACACTACTATATTCATTTAACTTTTTAATAAATTCTAGTCTGTCAATAATTATTTCGCTGGCAGAAGATGCTAATTGATAGTCCCAAATAGGTAAGGTTTCATCAATTAATTTTAAGTCGTCGGTAGATTTTAAAAGTTTGTTTCGTTCTTTTAAAATTTTATTATATTTAACTAAGTTAAAATAATAATTTTTGTTTATTTGACTAATATCAATATCTAAAAATCGCCGTCTATCTTCGGGGGCTTCTTTAACGAGTTTTAATTCGTTAGGAGAAAAAAATACACAGGCTAAATTCCCGAGCATACTACTCATTTTAGTAATATTTATTTGATTTAACATTATATATTTTTGATTATCTTTAAATTCTATAACTATAGAATTATTGCCATTATTCTTTTCAAAATCTATAACAATTCTAGCATTATTTAACTCATTTTTTATTAATTCTTTTTCATTTTTGGTTTTAAAACTTTTACCTATGCACGAAAAATAAATGCTCTCTAACATATTAGTTTTACCTTGAGCATTATCTCCTAAAAGAATATTAATTTTAGGACTTAGCAAAAATTTTTCATAACTGTAATTCCTAAAATTTCTAAGTTCCACAAAATTTATGTGCATATAAATTTATTATATCAAATTTTGTTATATTTTTCAATTAAACTAAAAAATTTATAAAAATAGTTAATTTTTTCATTTTAATTAAATTAAACTATTTTTTTACTAATATTTTATATGTGTTTGTAAACCTACTATAATATTTGCTTAACTTTTAAAAATCTTTCAGCAGACAAATAAACTTAATTTTTTAATAATGAATGAATTATAATTGGTTAAAAAAAACAAACAACAAAAATATGCTGTTTGTTTAAATCTTATTATTTTTTATTTTTTTGATTTTTTTTCCATTCCTTTACTAGTTCTTCAAATTGACTGTAGTCAAAATGCAAATCATTTTCAACTTTACCATCTATCATATCTGCCCATTCTGCATCTGTAATATAGACTTGTGCTCTTGAAACTTTTTCTTCAAGTTCTCTTTGTTCTTCTCGTGTCATGTCTTCGTAATGTTTCATATTAAACCTCCTTTTTTATTTTAATAATACATTAAATACCTAATTATGTCAATACCTTTATATTTAATAAATAGTTAAAAAAATTTGACAATTTTGTTTAATTGTTTTATTATTGTTTTGTATTAGTGTATACTATAAATAAAGGACAGATATGATTAAACGACAATTAGTTGAAAACTGGAGTAGAGTTCTATTTCTGCTTGAAAAAGAAATGACAGCAGTAAGTTTTGATTTGTTTATAAAAACTTTAAAACCTCTTGCTATAAAAGATGATAAAATAATTCTATATGCGCCAACTGAAATGGCAAAAAATCAGTGCGAAAAAAACTTTATGAATTTAATAAAATTTGCACTAGATTCAACATTTCCTGGTGAGTTTAGAGATTTTAAAATCATAACAGGTGAAGAAGAAAAAAATAAATTTTTAGATGATGAACTTATTGGAGAAATTCCGCAAGAAGAAAAAAAAGTTAGTAGTTATAGAACAAACTTAAATCAAAAATATACCTTTTCTAATTTCGTGGTAGGAAAGAGTAATCAAATAGTTTATGCGGCGTGTAAAAATGTTGCTGATTATCCCGGAGTAAGGTTTAATCCGTTATTCGTTTATGGCGGAGTTGGACTTGGAAAAACACATTTACTTCATGCTATAGGTAATCAAATAATACATAACAACCCAGAAATGCGAGTTTTATATATTACTTGCGAACAATTTACTAACGATTATATGGACGCAATTAGAAGCGATTTTAAAGATAATGTTATATCAGTTTTTAGAGATAAATATCGTAATGTTGATGTATTACTAATTGATGATATTCAATTTATTGCTAAAAAGATAGAAACACAAGAAAATTTCTTCCATACTTTTAATGATTTATATCAACAAAATAAACAAATAGTTATTGCTAGTGATAGACCACCTAAAGAAATTGAAACTTTAAGTGATAGGCTTCGTAGTAGGCTTGCAAGCGGTTTAATTCAAGATATTGGTCAACCAGATTTTGAAACGAGAGTTGCAATTCTTATGAAAAAGGCACAACTAGAAAACTATAATGTTCAAAGTGAAGTTATAGATTACTTGGCTGAAAAATATGATACAAACGTTAGAGAACTTGAAGGTTGTTTAAGTAAAGTCGTTTTCTATGCTAATTTACTAGGTCATCATTTTGCCGATATTAATGATGCAAAAGAAGCCCTTAAAAATGTTGAAAAAGATGACAGAGCAAGAATAAATATGGATAGAATTATTGATGTTTGTTGCGATTATTATAAAGTAGATAGAGATGACCTTACAGGTAAAAAGAAGAATAAAGAAATAGTTGACCCAAGACAAATAACAATGTATTTAATAACCGAAATTTTAGATACTCCGCTAGTGGTAATAGGTAGAGTATTTGGAAATAGAGACCATACAACAGTTATGCACGCAAGAGATAAAGTAACAAGACAACTTAAAGATGATAGTAATTTAAGAGCCGAAATTAGCGAACTTAAAGAACTAATAAAAAACAATAAAGAAGATTTTTAATGAAACAATTTTCATTTTAAATAATAAATTAATTAATAGGAGAATAAAAAAATGGGATTATTTAATAGAATAAAAAAACAATTATTAGCAGTTATCGAATACAAAAATGAAGACAAAAATCAAATGGTTTATCGTTATCCTTTAACAGAAAGAGATGAAATTATGAACCAATCAACACTAGTTGTTAGAGAAAGTCAAGTTGCAATTTTTGTTCATAAAGGAACAATTTGTGATATTTTTGAACCAGGAACTTATAAACTAGCAACAGAAAACATACCTTTCTTAACTAAGGCATTATCACTTCCTACAGGATTTAACAGCCCTATAAAAGCTGAAGTTTACTTTGTAAACACTCGTCAATTTACAGGTTTAAAATGGGGAACTCAAAACCCAATTATGCTTAGAGATGCCGATTTTGGTAGCGTTCGTGTTCGTGGATATGGTGTATATTCAATGAGAGTTAACGATGCTAAAACTTTCTTAAAAGAAATGTTTGGAACAAATTCTAGTTATGGTATTGACGATGTAAATTCTCAAACTAAACCATTGTTACTTTCTGGTTTAAGTGATGCTATTAGCGAAAGTAAAGTTAGTGCATTAGATTTAGCAAGTCAATATAAAGAATTAGCCGAAGTTGTTTTAAGTCATAGTCAAAATAGTTTTAATAATTTAGGTTTAGAACTATGTAGTTTTATTATTGAAAACATTTCTCTTCCAGAAGATGTAGAAAAAGCATTAGATGAAAGAACAAAAGTTGGTGTAATGGAAGACAAAATTGGCACATACACTCGTTTAAAAGCAGCAGATGCATTAAAAGATGCAGCAAACAATCCTAACGGCAATAATATGGCTGGTCTTGGTGTTGGCTTAGGTGCTGGTGCTCAAATGGGTAGTTTATTTGCTAGTAGTTTAAGTGGAGATAATCCAGTTCAAGACAACTCTACAACTTGTGGTAACTGTGGTGCTAAAATTCGTAAAAATGCTAAATTTTGCCCTGAATGCGGTGCAAAACAAGGTTATAGTTGTCCGGTTTGTGGAGCAGAAGTTAAAAAGAATTCTAAATTCTGCCCAGAATGTGGAACTAAACTAGAAAAAGAAGGAAAAACTTGCAAATGTGGTGCAAAACTTAGTGCTAATGCTAAATTCTGCCCAGAATGTGGAGAAAAAGTTTAATGGCTAAAAAAAATAATCAAAAATGCTTAGGTTGCGGGGGAGATTTAATTTTCTCTCCCGAAAAACAAGCACTTTTTTGTAAAAACTGTAAAAGTTTACAAAATATTAATGCTAAAAATGAATTTATTAAAATTGATTATAACGAAGAAAATATAGAAGATGTAAAACCTATTACAAAAAGTTGTAATTGTCCTAATTGTGGAGCAAATATAGATACTCAAAATGGAGAAATTAGCAAAATTTGTCCATACTGCGAAAATAGTTTTGTTCTTTCTTTAAATGAGATAAATGGATTAAAACCTAATGGAATAATACCTTTTAATTTTGATAAAGAAAAAGCAAAAGAATATTATAAAAAAGGTGTAAAGAAAAAATATTTTCTTCCAAATGCTTTTAAAAAATCACCTAATTTAGATAAAATTACAGGAACATATGTTCCTTGTTTTAGTTTTGACGCAGACACTGATTCTACATATAACGGTAGATTAAGGATTCAAGAAACTCGAACGAATAATGGTCAAACACAAACTTATACTAGATACAAAAATATTGCTGGAGAAAGAAGTTATAATTTTGAAAATGTTATAATTGAAAGTAGCAAATTAACTAATCAAGATTCTTTTGACCAAATAAAACCTTTTTTATTTGATAGCACAACTATTTATGAATATAGTGAAGATTTTTTGCGTGGCTATGTTGTTGAAAGTTATGATAACAACCTAAAAAATTGTAAAATTTTAAGTGAAAATTATATAAATAGTCAAATAAGAGAAAGAATTTTATCTGCTTACCATTATTCTAGTGTAGATTATTTAGATGTAAGAACAAAATTTTCTAATTATAAATATAGTTATGTTCTTCTTCCTGTTTATTTTATTGAATTTAAATACAAAAATAAAGATTACAAAACATATATAAACGGTCAAACAGGAAAAGTAGGGGACGACTTACCTAAAAGTAAGGTAAAAATTTTCTTCTCTGTTTTTGCTGTTATATTATTTATTGCTTTGGTTTTCGGATTATTTTTCTTCTTAAAATAATTAAACAAAATTTAGCATTTTGTTTATATATTTTGTATTTAATAATATTATATGTTATAATAAAATAAAGGAGAGTTTATGGAAGAAAAAAAAGACAGAGTTGGTCTAGCATTATTATTTTCATTTTTAGTTGCTTTAGCAGGTAGTGTTATTTGGGGATTACTTTATTCAACTGGTTGGTTAGTTGCACTAATAGGTTATATTACTGCTTTTGGTTGTTTCTTTGTTTATACAAGGTTTGCTAAAATGAGTAAATTAACATATATCTGGACTTTAGTTTGGGTAATAGTATTAAATATTGTTGCTACTTTTGTATCATTAATTATTCTTACTTCATCTATAAGACATATTTCTTTAAGTGCAGCAGTACAATTTATAGCCGATAATTTTGATGTATTAGGTGGTCCTATTTTTAAAGATATTATTCTAGGCATAATATTCAGTGTTTTAGGTGTTGTTTCATACTATATTTATTATAAACGAAACTTAAAAGCAAAAGAATTAGAACAAGCGAGAAAAGAAGCATTAAATCAACAATATGGAGTTACTACTTTAGAAGAAAAAGATGAAAGTAGACCAGTTGAAGTTAAAGATGCTGAAATTGTATCAACTGAACCAACTAAAGAAGAAAAACCAGAAAATACTGATAAAGAATAAAAGACTAACAAAAAAGAGTTTATGTAACATAAACTCTTTTTTATTTATCTCATCTCTTTCTCAAAATATTTAATTAAAATTTTACGAGCAAGTTCGGTGTTTACATATGCAAACCATTTTAATGTTGCATTATTTTTTAAATTCCCTTTTTCATCTTTATCTATTACAATTTCAACTTTATCATTTTCGTTTAATTTTGTATATGGTGGAAATTTTGTTTTTCCATCATTAATTATTGCATATTTAAATGCAAAGCCAATATCTCTATGAATTTTAAAAGCAAAATCTAAAACTGTGCTATATTTAGAAATGTATAAAACTTCTTTAGAACGAGTTAAAACTTTAATTAATTCTTTATCTAAATCGTTAATATTTTCTTCATCTATTTTATCTAAGTTTTGACCTTCAGTAGTTCCTATTTTTACTTTTGTATATTCACTTTCACTAAAAATATAAAAGTTATATTTATTTTTTATACTATCTTCTACTTGAAAATACATTTTATTTGTAAAAGATCCAATATTAGTATCAATAATTTTTAAATTTGTTTTATGTGATATTTTATCTATAAATTCTTTAACTGCTTCTTTATGATTAGCATTTTTGTATAGTAAATAAACATTATAGTTAGAAACTTTTAAAATTTGACCTTGTGAAATTTTTCTTATATCTACTTTTTTATATATTCTTGTTAAATCTTCAAAAACTTTGTATTCTCTTATATTTTTAATTTTTATTGTGTTAATAGAAGTATTAATAAATAATCCTTTTAAACTTAGTTCTAATTCTTCAATGTTTTTTTCGTTTGTTTTATGATAAATAGTATAATAATCAAAGTATTGTTTACCAGAATCTCTATTTACCACCTTAAAACACTCATTTTTAATCGCCCTATAAAAGTATTCACTCCTTAGTGCTTTTGCAATAGGAAGCACCCATTTTTCCGTTTCTCTTACTTTTTCTAGTTGTTTAGGATACTCAAATGTTTCTATTGTTCTTAAATTATGTAATCTATCAGCAAATTTTATTGCAAAACCACTAGGATTTTCTTTACCTAAAGTTATTAATTTTTTAAAAGTTTGTTCTTCTATAGAAGATTTAACAAATTTAATATCTTCGTAAACATTATTCTCATCAAAAACATATTTAGTTTTATCAATAGCACTAACACAATCAACTAGTTTAAAAATTTTTTCATTAAAATCATTAATTATTTCTTCTTTAGTATATCCACAGTCTTCAATTGTGTCGTGTAGTAGTGCTCCAGAAATAACATTTTCATCAAAATGTAGTTTTGCTAGTATTAGTGCTACTTCAACGGGGTGACTTATATAAGGAGAACCATCTTTTCTTATTTGCTCTTTATGTAAGAATTTTGCTTTATCATAAGCTTTTCTAATAATATTTATATCTAAGTCGTTTTCTAATGCTAATTTTTCAATTAATTCAAATCGTTTATCAACTTCGTTAAACATCAATACCCCCTTTAATTAATTTATAAATAGAATCATCTTCTTTATTGCTTACTTTAGCAAACCTAAAAATATTTGCTTCTAAAATTTCATTAAAATAATATTCAAGTTTGTTTCTCACTAAGGCTTGTTTTTGATTATCTGTAAGTTCACTAGAAATTTCATTTTTTTCAGCATAAAGTCTAATAAATAAATTAATTACATCTTTAATCGCATCTTCCATGTTTACATTGTAGTCATCAAATTTTAATAAATTATAAATTTCGCCATCAGTTACATCAATTAATTTTTTACTCATTATTAAAAACTGAATACAAGGATTATGTTCTCTACCTCTTGCTATCGAATTAACTGTGCCAACTCCACCAATATAACTTTGCTTTGTTGGTGGATTATTTAAAATAATAAAACTTTTATCATTATTTTCTTTATTTTCTAAATCGAAAAATATATTTTGTTCACTTAACGAAATTTCACCATCATAAATATTTCCATATTCACTATAAACTTCATAAATTTTTCTTGTTTTTGAATTTAGAACTTTTAACATTTTTAAAGCACTTGTCCTATCTTTCATAAAACTTGCTGTAACTTTAATATTTTTATCAAATTCTTTATCTTTATAAATACTCAAAATTCCATAATTTAAAGTATTTTTTAAATTTGTATGAACTTCGCCTTTATATGAATCATTATTATAATAATATATAATATAATTACCTATAAAATTATCATAGTTCACTTCTTCATTTTCTTCAAAATCAGCAAATAAAAAGTCATCAACACTAATTCCAAAAGCATCTTTCAATGCTATTAAAAATTGTATAGATGGCTCACTATTTTTTGTTAAATAATTATTAATACTACTTTGTGAAAAGCCTGTTCTTTCTGCAATATATTTTTGCGAATATTTATTAGTTAATCTTTTTAAATTATCTTTAAATTTAGAATTCATAATTTACTCCTTTTATAGAGTTTATTTTAATTATAAAATTATTTTATGTCAATACTTTTTTATTAAAATAATAATAAATATTATTACTTTTATAAATTTATTTAATTACAAAATTAAAACTTAATTTATTTTATAGATTATTATATATTTTAGAAATTTTACCTTTTATATTTTACTTGCATTTTTGTTTTGATTAATTTATAATATAAAAATAGATGTGAATGTTATAGACACTTGTTCTATGGAAAAGTTTTACACTTTTTTACACATCTATTTTTTATTATTTTTATTCTTAATTATTATATATTTATAAAACTTCAATTTTTTGTTTTTATTTTTTATTTTTTATTTTCCTTTTACTAGTGTTTCATTATCTTTTTTGTAGTTGTCTTTTCTTAATTCTTCTTCGCTAAACTTATCAAAATTATTTTCAATATAATCTATTTGATTATTAAAATCACTATTTAAATCTACCTTTTGATTATACTGATTTTGAAGTTTGTTTTGTTTATTAGTTAAACTAGAAATTTTAATACTTTGAAGGATAATTACAACAAAAAATATAGCCAAAATGGTTATTACTAAATATTTACCTATTTTTAGCAGTATTCTTGCTTGTTTTTCTGTCATTACCTAATATCCTTTTAAAAAATTTTAAATTTGAAAGTTTTTTAATAATTTTAACAATAAAATTATAAATCTTTTCAAAAATAAAATCAACTAAAAAGCCTAAAGTTTTTCGCTCTAAAATAAATCCAAAAATATAGGATAATAACAAATAAATTCTAAATTCGCCGAAATTTACAACATTTAAACAAATTATAAATAAAAGGGAAAAACCAATACTAAAAATAAAATCTAAGATTATACTGACAACTTTATTCTTTTTTAATAAGTTTAATATAAATATAGTTAAATCTCTAAATATTCCAGCAAGAAGTCCAAAATAAATTGCTCCAAAAAATATGTAACTTTGTTTTAAACTTTCAAAAAGCATTATTTAAATATCCTTTTAAAAAACCCTTCTTTAACTTTACTAGATTTACTATATTTTAAACTATCTAAAGTTCCAGTAATTAAAATTTGACCATCATTAAAACTATCAATACTTAGTTCATTTCCACCAATACTTAAATTACTTTCTTTAAGTTTTAAAATTATTCCAGCATTATTACTACTTAAAACTTTTAATACTCCACTAATAGTTATATTATTTCTTTCTATTAAGTTTAATTTATGAATACCTACTTTATTTTCTTCCATAACTTCTCCTTTAAATAGATATATTTAATTTTTTATTTTTCTAGAACATTTTTTCTTTTTTTTTGCTCCCATAAAGTTAATTATTTATTTTTTTATTTATAAAATATTATTCTAATTATTATAGAATGTGAAGATGTGGATAACTTTTATTTTAAAGAGTAAAAATTAGATTTATTTTTACTTTTATAGCCTTATAATATTTATTAAAAATAGTTGTAAAATCTTAATATTTATGTTATAATTATATTATTGATATAGTTATTTAGGAGTATAAAATGAAAGCATTTTGTGAAGGTTTAGATTTAGTAGAAGCAGTTCAAAAAGTTATTAAAGCAGCAAGCAATAAAACTGTTAATCCTATTTTAGAAGGTATTAAAATTACAGCCGAAGATGATACATTAACTTTAGTTGCAACAGATAGTGAACTTGCTATTGAAAAGAAAATTAAAGCAGATGTTAAAGTAGAAGGTGAAACTGTTGTTCCTGGTAAATTTTTTAGCGAATTTGTTAAAAAACTTGCAAACGAACAAATCGAACTTGATTTAAACGAAAAAAATCAATTAAAAATAAAATATACCGATAGTGAAGTTTATATTCAATGTTTTAATGCATTAGAATATCCAAGTATTCAAAAAATAGATAATGCACAATTTTTTACTATATCTCAAAGCAATTTTAAAAATTTAATAGATAAAACAATTTTTTCTGTTGCTTTAGATGATAGTAGACCAATACTTAAAGGTTGTTTATTTGAAATAGAAGAAAATCAAATTACAAGTGTTGCTCTAGATGGATTTAGACTTGCTAAAGCAACTTATCCTATAATAGAACAAACTGCAAGAGTAAGTGTAATTGTTCCAGGAAGAAGTTTAAATGAAATAAGCAAATTACTAGAAGATACTGAAGAAAATATAAGAGTATTTATTCAAAGAAATTATTTAATGGTTCAAGTAGATAACACTAAAATAATCACTAGATTAATTGATGGCGATTTTATAAATTATAAACAAATTATAAACGACCAATTTTCTACAATTATAACTGTTAATAAAGCACAATTTGAAGATAGTTTAGATAGAGCAAGCATTTTAGGTAGAATAAGTAACGACAATATTGTAAAATTAGTTATAACAGATAATATGTTAACACTTTCTGCTTCAAGCGAAATTGGTAATGTAACAGAAAAAATGAATGTTGTTTTAACTGGTAATGAAATGAGTATAAGTTTTGATGCAAGATTTTTAAAAGATTGCTTAAGAGCCGTTCAAGATGAATTTATTAAATTATGTTTTACAACAAGTGTTAGCCCTTGCATTATTAAAGCAAACGAAGGCGATAACTATTTATTCTTAGTTTTACCTTTAAAACAATTTAGTTAATAAATGATTTTGGAAAAGATATAAATAATCAATAATAGTAAAGAAGAGTTGAATATTGTTTTAAATAATACCGATGTTTTAGTATACTTTTTATATAAATATGATTATATAAAATAAAAAATAAAATTACCTATTTACAAATTAAAAAAAGTAGGTTATAATAACTAAAATTAATTAAAGGAGAAGTTTATGACTATTAGTGAATATAGAGATGAAGTTATTGAATTATTAGAAAGATTAGGATATTATGGTGGAGAATTAAATCAAGCAATAGATTCTTTAACCGATGATGTTATTGAAGAAGCTATTAATAAAGGTGTAGCACCAACAAGTTTTTTAGTTGATTGGTATAAAAATAATTAATAAAAAATAACTGTTTAATTCAAAAAATAAGTTAAACTAGAATTATTAAAAAGGAAAAAATTATATGACTATTAGTGAATATAGAGATGAAATTATTGTATTGCTAAAAAATTTAGGATATTACGGTGGAGAATTAAATGAAGTATTAGATTCTATAACTGATAATGTTATAGAAGATGCTATAAATAACGGTGTAGAACCATCAAATTTTTTAGCTGATTGGTTATACTTTTAATAAAAAAGAACATTAATTAATTTTAATGTTCTTTTTATTTATTTATTTATTTATTTATTTATTTATTTATTTATTTATTTAAAACATTTAAATTTTTACAAATTTCATAAACTTTATTTACAGGTAGACCCATAACGGCAAAGAAGTCGCCGTTAATTTTTTTAATAAATTTTTTACTTAAACCTTGACAGCCATAAGCCCCAGCCTTATCCATAGGTTCTTTAGTTTTAATATAATCATAAATTTCTTCATCACTTAGTTTAGAAAAAGTGACTTTAGAAATTATTTCAGTCATAACAACTTCTTTAATGTTATTTAATTCTTTAATAACACATAACCCTGTTACAACCTTGTGAGTTTTACCACTTAAAGATTTAAGCATTCTATATGCGTCTTGTTCGTTTTTTGGTTTTCCATAAATTTTGTTATTTAAAATAACCATAGTATCACTACCGATAATAAGTCTATCTCCAGTAGTTTGACTATAAATATCTTCGGCTTTTTGCTCACTTAATTTAATTGCTAATTTTTTGTAATTTAACTTTTTATCGACTTTTTCTTCTTTTAAACTAGGCATGCACTCAAAATCATTAAAAATTGTTTGTAATAATTCTTTTCTTCTCGGACTTTTACTTGCTAAAATAACTCTCATAACTTATTCCTTTGTAATTAATTTTGATTATTATACCAAATATTTGTTTAAAAAACAATTTTAATAAAAAAATACTTGAAAAAACTAATTTTTTGTGATATTATATAAGGGTATTTAAAAAAAATAAACTTGCACCGTTAGCTCAATTGGATAGAGCGTTGGTCTACGGAACCAAAGGTTAGGGATTCGACCTCCTTACGGTGCACCAAAATAAGTCAAACTATAAAATTTGACTTATTTTTTTATTTGTATTTTTTTTGTTAATCCATTTATTAATATTCATATAAATATATTTGCATTAATATAATAATACTCAAAACAAATTTTAATTTGAATATTAAAGTTAAATAAAAAATAAAAAAATTTTATAAAACTATTGACTTTTTATTTTGTTATGCATATAATAGTAATGTTGTCGCGGGGTGGAGCAGTTTGGCAGCTCGTCGGGCTCATAACCCGAAGGTCACGAGGTTCGAATCCCGTCCCCGCAACCAATAAGGCAACTTTGAGTTGCCTTTTTAATTTTATGGCGGCGTAGCTTAGTTGGTTATAGCGTTCGGTTCATACCCGAAAGGTCGAAAGTTCGAATCTCTCCGCCGCTACCAAATTTTAAAATAGTCTTTTATAGACTATTTTTTTATTTAATTTGACAAATTATGATATTAATTATATAATAAGTTTAAAAACGGACAAAAAGGGAACAATAAATTTAATGGATTTATTTAATGCACTTAATATAATAAATAAAATTGCAGTTATATTAATTATTATCAGTTTAATCTTATTTTCATATAGATTACTTTATATATTTTTTGGCTTTAAGAAATGCAAAAGATTTAAAAATACAAACAAAAAAGGGAAATATGCCATTTTAGTTCCAGCAAGAGATGAAAGTAGTGTTATTGAAAAATTATTAATTAGTATAAAAAATCAAACTTATGATAAAAACTTTTTTGATGTTTATGTAATAACCGAAAACGAAGATGACCCAACAAATAGTATTACTAAAAACTATGGCTACAACTATTTTGTTAGAAAAGATTTAGAAGATAAGAGAACAAAAGGTTATGCCTTAGACGAAGTTATTAAAGATATTTACTCTAAAAATTTAAAATATGATGCATTTTTTATTATAGATGCCGACAATACAATTTCTAAAAATTATTTAGAAGAAATGAATAAAGCATATTTTGCAAATATTGATGTTTGTATGAGTTACAAAAATGTATCTAATATTGATGATAACTGGATAAGTTGTTGTTCTTCACTTTTATTTTGCAATATTAATACTTTTCAAAACAAAGCAAAAACAAGACTTTATAATACTATGTTAATTAGTGGGACAGGTCTTTATATTTCTTCTAAAATACTAGATGAATTTAAAGGTTTTCCATTTACAACTTTAACAGAAGATTATGAACTTTCTAACTATATAGCACACAATAAATTTAATGTTGCCTACATTGATACGGCTGAAGTTTTTGTTGAACAACCTGTAAAATTAAGCACTGTAAACAAACAAAGAATTAGATGGTGTAGGGGTTACTTTGATGTAAATAAAAAATTAAATAAAGATACTCATAAGGCACTTCATAAAAAAGATAGTAATAAATTAGGAATTTTAGAAAATAAATTGTCGTTAATTCCTAATGTAGTTGCTATTGTAACTACCATTCTTTATAGTTTAGCACTGGTTGTTGTTGCTACTATCGCATTAATTACTAAAAATTTTGATGCACTAGAAATGTCTTTAATTTGTCTGTTAAGATTTTTCCTTGTTTATCATCTAAGTTTAAGTTTATATACAGTACTTCTATTTATAGCAGAAAAAGACCATATAAATGTAAACAAAAAATTAATTTTACTAACTATAATTTTAAATCCGTTCTTTATAAACCTATTTATTTATCAAGCAGTGGTAGCATTATTTTCTAAAAATATTGGTTGGAAAAAAATTGAGAGAGTCGATGAAATGGTTGTCCCTACGGAGAATACCGAAAGTGAAATATTAGATGAAGATAGTGTAAAAATAGGGGTAAAAAATGGATAATAATCTAATTAGTTATACAGAAGTTTGTGAGTGTTTAAATAAAAAAGAATTAGATATAAATACTACTAGTAAAAATTTAGTAAATAACCCTACAATTTTAAAAGATAAAGTTAATGAAAAATATAAATTTGTAAAAAAAGGATTTTTCTATAAAGTTTTTTCGTTTATTTTTTATTGTTTTGCTTTTATTGTGTTGTTTCCATCAGTATGGCTATTTTATATGCCAAAAGTTAAAGGAAGAAAAAATTTAAAAAAAGTAAAAAATGCTGTTTTTATTTCTAATCATGCTTTTGTTATGGATTGTGCCATATTAAGTGTATATACTTTGCCTTTTATTCGCCCTTATATAATAACAGAAAGAGATAGTTTTCAAATACCAGTTGTAAAAAATATTATAAGATTACTTAGGGCTGTGCCTATTCCTAATAATTTAAAAGCATATAAAAATTTTATGACAAGTATTGATGGAGAACTTAAGAATAGGAAAAGTTTATTAGTTTACCCAGAAGGTTCACTGTGGCCTTATTTTGCGAGAATTCGTCCTTTTAAAACAGGGGCATTTAGGTTTAGTGTAAAGAATAATGTGCCAGTTGTTCCCATTGTTATTAGTTTTAGAAAACCAAATAAACTTTATAGAATGTTTGGAAGGAAAAAACCTTTTGTAAACGTTAATATTTTAGAGCCTATATATGTAAATAGTAAATGTAATATGAAAGATGAAGAAAAAAGAATTTGTGATTTAACTAATAGTATAATGACTGAAGAATTTAATAAAACAAATAGTTATGTATACATAAACGAAAAAAGACTTAAAAAAGAAAAAAGTAAAAGAGTTTAATTCTCTTTTATTTTTTTATCAAAATTAGACAAAAAGTTAAATTATTCGTTTTAATTTTTAGCCTATTAAAATTAAATTTAGATTTATAATTTTATAAAGAGGTTAATTATGGAAAAAACGAAAAGTGAAAAATATAAAGTAGTTTTAAAATATATTTTATTCCTACTAATTTTTTTAATTTTAGGTGTAGGGCAAATTAATTTTAGTATTAGTCCGTTTTTAGTTGCATTTTTGTTTAGTTTAGTGTGGTGTAAACAAAATGTATATATTTGTAGTTTGTTTTATTTAATGGTTAGTTTTTTAATTAATCCATTCTCTCTTGCCTTAGTTATAAGTAGTTTAGTTACAGTTTTAACTTTAATATTCTTTTATTCATTACATAAAAAATTAAAAAAGCCGATTAACAGATATATTTATATTCTTTATGCTTTTTTAAGTCAAATAGCATATTTATACTATAGTTTTACAACTCCAGAAAACTTAATGAATTCTATTATAAGTGTTATTGTAATGCTAATACTACTTGTTTGTTACAATATATTTTTTAGTAGTGTTTTTATCAAAGGTTTTTCTTCAGTTTTTACTATTAACGAAATTATTTCAGGTTCAATATTTTTAATGAGTTTATCTATAGGGTTAAGCAGTATTAATTTTATAAATTTTGAGATAATTAAAACTTTTGCGGTTTTTATAATTTTACTTTCAGCCTTTACCTTAGAAAGTAAAAATACTTTCGGTCTAGCGATAATAATAGGGGTAGGAAACGCACTATATAGTTATAATCTAACCTTACTCGCCGTCTTTTCACTATTTAGTTTAATATGTTTAACATTTAAAGCAAACAATAAAATATTTGCGAGTATTGCAGTATGTTTAGTTGATATATTTTTAGGTCTTTATTTAAAGATTTATGGAACATATACTTTATACTCTATTTTTAGTGTAGTTTTAGGGGCATTAATGTTTATGTTAATTCCTAACAAAATTTTAAATAATATTAAAGAACTATTTGGTGGATTAAATACTACTTTATTATATAGAAATGTAATAAATACCACTAAAGAGAGTATTATTAAAAGATTAAGTGAAATTAGTGAAGTGTTTTTAGATATGGAGATGAACTTTAAAAATATGGTTAAAGGAAATCTGCCTAAAAATGAAGCAAAAGAACTACTAATTAACGAACTTTGCACAAAAGTATGTTCCGACTGTAAAGAAAAACACAAGTGTTTAAGAACATTAAGCGATGAAACAATGCTTGCGTTTAATGAAATTTTAGATAAAGGTTTTGAAAAAGGTAAAGTAACAATTTTAGATATTCCACCATATTTATCTTGTAGGTGTAACCGAAGTGCGAGTATGTTGAGTAGTTTTAATAGTTTAATTAATACCTATAAACAATATTCTTTTATGGTTAATTCGCAAGATACTAGTAAAGTTTTAATTGGCGAGCAAATGGGTGGAGTTAGTAAACTACTTAAAAGTTTAGTTATAGATACATCAACTAATTTTAATTTTGATTTAACTGTAGAAGACAATATTAAAGATGAGTTAAAATTTATTCATCTTTATTGCACCGATGTAATTAGTTTTGTTAAAGACGGCGAATATAACTTAAATTTAATCATCAAAAAAACCGAGTTTAATGAAAAAGAAATAGAAAATATTGTTTCTAAAATAATTAAGTCTAAAATGAAAATTATAAAGGTGGAAGAACTAAATAATTTATTTTATTTATTTACATTAAAGAATGCGCCTAAATATGATTGCATCTTTGGGATAAGTGCTGTTACAAAACAAAATAGCGAAATTAGTGGGGATACTTATTCGTTTGTTAAAATGGGTGATGATAAAGTTTTAATGGCATTAAATGACGGCATGGGAAGTGGCGAAAGTGCAAACAGAACTAGCGAACTAAGTTTAAATTTAATTGAAAATTTTTATAAAGCAGGTTTTGATAACGAAATTATTTTAAATAGCGTAAATAAATTACTAACTATTAATAGTGAAGAAACTTTTAGTGCGTTAGATATTTGCGTGATAGATTTTAGCAAAGAAATTTTTGATTTTATCAAACTTGGTGCTCCTATAGGGTTTGTAAAAAAACAAAACAATGTAGAAGTTATAGAAAGTGGAAGTTTGCCTATAGGTATTTTAGAAGAAATTTCTCCAGTTATTACTAAAAAGGTTATTTCGGGCGAAGAAATTATAATACTTATTAGTGATGGAGTGTTAGAGACTTTTGGTGGCGAAGAAAATTTAACAAACTTTATTATAAATATTGATTCAGTCAACCCACAACAAATTTGTGATAAAATAATAAACGAATGTAAAAATCATGATGTTAGTGATGATTGCACTTGTTTAGCACTTAGAATTTTTGAAATAATTGATTAAATTAATTTATTCTTGACAAAAACTTAAATAAAACATATAATATTAAAAATGCTGGAGGTGGGAAATGATAGATATAGAAAAAATTTTAGATGATTTTAAAGAACAATTAGAAGATAAAAAAACAATGAAAGAAAAAGTTGAATGGCTTAAGAGTTATGGTTTTGCCGTTGAAGTAAAAGATATTGAGAATTGTAAAAAATAGTAAATAAAAAGATAAATTTTAAAAACAAGTTTTTTTGAAATTTATTTTTTTTAAAAGTATTGTAATGAATAAAACTTTATGTTATAATAATAAAATAAGGAAGAAAAATTATGCAAAGTGTTTTAAATACAATTAAAAAATTTAAATTATTTAAAAGTGGAGAAATTATTGGTGTTGCTTGTAGTGGCGGAATTGATAGCATGAGTTTACTTCACTACTTAAACAGCATGAAAGAAGAATTTGATATAGAAATTGTTGCTATTAATGTCGACCATTCTATTAGAGAAAATAGTGCAAAAGATAGTTATTTTGTTGAGAGTTATTGCAAAGAAAACCATATTCGTTTTTATAAATTTAAAATAGATAGTATGAAAATTGCTAGCGAAAACAAAATTTGTTTAGAAGAAGCTGCACGAAAAGGAAGATATGGCGTTTTTGATAGTTTACTTTCTCGTGGAATTGTTGACAAAATTTGTTTAGGTCATCATCTTCAAGACCAAGCCGAAACAATATTACTTAATATTTTTAGAGGCTGTGGACTTAATGGTGCTAAAGGTATGGATGTAGTTAGAGATAATTATATTAGACCTATGCTAAATACTTCTAAATTAGAAATAACTCAATATGCTGGCGAAAACGAAATTCCTTTTGTAGAAGATGACAGCAACTATGATGAAACTTATACGCGTAATTATTTAAGACAAAATATTATGCCAAAATTAAGAATGAAATGGAAGAATTTAGATAAAAACTTAGTTGATTTTGGTAAAATTTGCTATAAAGACGATGAATTTATTAAAAGTCAAATGTCTTTTGATGGAATTATTGAAGAAGAAAACTTGGTTAGAATTCCATTATCATACTTCTTGTATAATGAATGCTTAGTAGTTAGAATGATTCAAAAAGAATTTGAATATCTAAAAGTAAGTAAAGATATGGAAAAGAAACATTTTTCTATTTTAATGGATATGGCAAAAGAAGCACAAAATGGTGTTAAAATTAATTTGCCTAACAATATTACAGTTCATAAAGAATACGACTTTATTACAATTTCAGTAAAACTTCCTAAACCTAAACTAGAACCTACTAAATTCCGTTTAGGAACATATAATTTAATTAATTTTGGTAATTTAACAGTAAGAAAAACCAATAAAATAGACTTAGTAAACTTACCAGAAGATAGTTTAATGATAGATGCCGATAAACTTCCTAGCGGAACTGAAATTAGAACAAGAAAAGATGGCGATAAATTTACTCAAATTAATGGTGGAACTAAAAAATTAAAAGATTATTTTATAGATAAAAAAATTCCACAAAGGTTACGAGCCGATATTCCATTACTTTGTAAAGATAATGAAGTTTTTGCAATTTTAGGATATACAGTATCAGAAAATGTTAAAGTTGATGAAAATACAAAATCAGCATACATTTTAAAAACAGAAAGAAAATAGAACAATTTGTTCTGTTTTTTTTATAATTTTTAGTAACTTAAATAAAAGATATATAATATACTAATATTATGTATATTAAATATAAAAAATTTTTTTATTAATATACTAACCAAACCATTTTTTAGCCAAATTTAAGTAAAAACTTATAAAAAATGTGTCAAAAATACTAATTTAATGTGTGAAATTAAGTTTTTCAAAAAAAAATAAAAAATTTTAGAAAACTTTAAAAAAAGTGTTGACAAAGGGTAAATAAAATGGTAATATAAAAGAGCGTCGAATAAA